>JAOUIA010000007.1 GCA_029884335.1 Betaproteobacteria bacterium | reverse complement strand
CCCTTGTGCCGATTTGGGAGCCCTCACCCCGACCCTCTCCCGCAAGCGGGAGAGGGAGCAATGCCCCGTCACCGCGACCCTCTCCCGCGAATGGGAGCAATGCCCCGTCACCGCGACCCTCTCCCGTGAATGGGAGCAATGCCCCGTCACCGCGACCTTCTCCCGCAAGCGTGAGCAATGCCCCCTCTCCCCCGGTATCGGGGGAGAGGGTTGGGGTGAGGGGGCGCCGCGAAGCACGGCTGCTGATGTTCATCGACAATCAGGAGCGCGAATGAAGACCCTTCGGCGTCCCCGAAGAGCCTGCCCCCGAGGACATCAGTCGGGGGGCGGGGACCCAGCGACTCCCGAGTGAACGACACTGGGCTCCCGCCTTCGCGGGAGCGACGGCATGTTTGGTGACGACCGCGCGGTGGCTTCGACACGTTGTGGCGGGCGCTGCGTGCACCGCCGCGGCGACGTTTCGTCGCGCGCGTCCAGGCGCAAGCGGCGATGGACGGCGGGCGCACCCCGCGAAGGAGCGCGCCCCGTCCGAGAGGCGGCCTCGACTAGCTCAGGCCGCCAGCGCGCCGCCCCGGGCGGCGCGCAAGGTCGCCGACGGCGGCTCGCCGTACAGCGAACGATAGTCGGCCGCGAAGCGGCCGAGGTCCCACAGGCCGTTGTGCGTCGCGATCGCCGTGACCGTGTCGCCCGCCTGGGCGTGGCGCAGCGCGCGCCGCGCCGTGGCCAGGCGGCGATAGACGAGGTAGCGCGTCGGCCCGACGCCGTAGACGCTGTGGAACGCGTTGCGCAGCGTGCGCTCGGAAGCGCCGGTCACCGCGCACAGGTCGGCGACGTACACCGGCGTGTGCAGGTGCGCGTCGAGGTAGTCCTCGGCGAGGCGCACCAACCGCGTGGCGGGAAGTTTCGCGCGGTCCGGCGCCGCGGTGCTCTCCGAGGAGGTGACCGCGCGCGCGAATGCGTCGAGCAGCGCGCGCTCGAGACCGCTGCGCGCCTGCGACGTGGCAAACGCATTGGGGTCGCGCTCGGCCGCGGCCATCGCGCCGAACAGCAGCTCCACCACCGCGGCCGCCGCGGGCTGCGCGGCGAGCACGGGGCGGAACACCGTGCCGATCGTGGTCGGCTCGCCGCCGCGCAGCGCCCCCAGCGCATTGCCAAGATCCACCGGCGCGAACGACACGCTTGCCCATCGCGTCGGGCCCGCGCTCGACGCGAAGTGCGTGGCGCCCGGCCCGAACATCGCGAACACGTTGCCGCTGACCACGTGGCCGTTCATCCGGTAGCCGCCCGTGGCGCTGAGCGCGACGCCGAAGCCGGCGATGTCGCGGGCGATGGTCCCGAACGTCAGCGCCGCTGCCGGCTCGTCGACGAACTGGACGAAGCCGCGCTCCAGCGCGACCGGCAGCAGCGACCACGACCCCGAGGCGCGCGAACTCGGGGTGATGCGGAGGTGGGTGCCCTGGATGGCGTGCGCGAGTTCGTCCGCTTCCGGGTACGCTCGCCAGGCCTGCGCGCGGGCCTCGCGCGCCGGCAGCGACGCGCTCGTTGCTACCGAGGTCATCGGGAGGTTGAGCATGGGGGCATCCATCGAGGGGGTGAGACGGAGAACTTCACCGGGCCATGGTGCGCGGAAACGGCAGCCCTTTCGATGACCTGCGTCAAGAACCCATACCGCCTGGCGGGGCTTTGGCCCGGCACGCGGGGCGCCGGCGGACGGCATGAGCAGCGGCGCATCAGGGGGTACGGCGCTCCCGTCGCAGAAGTGGTTTGACATCGGCGGTGTCGTGAACAGCCGGCTGCGGCGTAGACTGCATTGGTTTCCGTCGCACGACAGCCATGCCCGCCGTCGCACGCCGCCGCTGGCCGCTCATAGTCTTCGCCGCACTGGCGGCGGCAGTCGTCCTCTACGCGCTGATCGGCTACTTCGTCGCGCCCGGAGTCGTGCGCGACAAGCTGCAGCAGGCGCTGGGCGAAGAGCTGTCGCGCCCCGTGCGCGTCGAGCGCGTCGAGGTCCGCCCGTTCGCGCTGGCCGCCACCGTGCACGGGCTCGCCGTCGACCAGCCGGACGGCAAGCCGTTGCTGCGCGTGGAGGCGATCGAGGCCGACGCGTCGATCGCCTCGCTGTGGCACCGTGCGCCGGTCGTCGACGCGTTGCGCGTCGTGCGTCCGCACCTCTTCGTCGCGCGCACCGGCGAGACCCGCTACGACGTCTCCGACCTCCTCGACAAGTGGACGGCGCCGTCGGCCGATCCGCCGGCGAGGTACTCGCTCAACAACATCGAGATCGTCGAAGGCCGCATCGACTTCGACGACCGGCCGATGCGGCGCGCGCATCGCGCCGAGGCGATCCGCGTCGGCGTGCCGTTCCTGTCCTCGCTGCCGTACTACACGGAGGTCAACGTCGAACCGCGGCTCGAAGCGAACGTCAACGGGACGCCGTTGGCGCTGGCCGGCCAGGCGAAGCCCTTCTCGGAGCGCCACGAGGCGGCCATCGACGTGAACGTCGAAGCCCTGCCGCTGCCGCAGTACGTCGACTACCTGCCGGCGAAGCTTCGCTTCCGCCTCGCCGGCGGTGCGCTCACCACGCGCCTCACGGTCTCGTTCGCGCAGCCTCCGGGCGCGGCGCCCGAGATCGCCGTCGCCGGCACGGCGTCGCTCGCCGCGCTCGACGTCAGGCGGCGCGACGACGCGCCGCTGGTGGCCGCGCGCGAGATCCGCGTCGCGCTCGAGAGGCTCGACCTGCGCGAGCAGTCGCTGCGCGTGGCCAGCGCCACCATCGACGCGCCGTCGCTCGCCGTGCGCAGGCTCGCCGACGGCAGCATCGAGCTTGCCGGGCCGTGGACGGAAGGCGCGGGCGCGCCGGCATCGGCCGGCGCGAAGCCGTGGCGCGTCGAGGTCGCGGAGGCAAGCGTCCGCGATGGTCGCGCGAGCGTGGAGGACGCGAGCATCGATCCGGCCTACAAGGCCGTCGTGTCGGCCTTCGAGGCGACGGCGAAGACGCTGGCGACCGGGCCGGAGCGCAAGGGGAGAGTGAGCGCGTCGTTCCGCGTCGACGACGAGGCAGCCGCGAAGCTCGCTGCCGAGGTCGCGCTCGCGCCGTTCTCGGCGACCGGGAACTTCGAAGTCGCCGGCGCGCGCCTCGCGCGCCTTTACCCGTACGTCGCGCAGGCGCTCAACCTCGCGATCCGCAGCGGCAGCGCCGACTACGCGTCGTCGTTCGCGCTCGCGGCGAACGGCGACGTGAAGCTGACGGCCGGCAGGGGCGTGGTGCGCGACCTCGTGCTGATCGAGCCCGGCGAACGCGAGCCGTTGTGGCACATGCCCGAGTTCGCCGCCGAAGGCGTCGACGTCGACGTGCCGGCGCGCAGCATCACCATCGCGACGGCGGCGATCCGGCGGCCCCGGGTCCACGCGGAGCGCGACGTGCGCGGCGACTGGAACGTCGCGCGGCTCGTCCGCACGCAGCCCGATGCGGGCGCGGCCGGAGCGGCCGCCGCGGACGACGGGTGGCAGTTCCGCATCGCCCGGCTCGCCGTCGAGCGCGGCGAACTCGCGGTAGCAGACGCCACGACGAAGCCGCCGCTCAAGGCCCGCGCCGACGAGATCGGCATCGTCGTCACCGACTTCGGCAACGCGCGCGGGCGCAAGAGCACGGTCGACCTGCGCTCGCGCATCGAGCGCAGCGGGCGATTGGCGATCAAGGGGCCGTACGGCATGCAGCCGTTCTCGGCCACGTTCGACGTGCAGGCCGCGGACCTGCCGCTGATGGTCGCCAAGCCGCTGATCGAGCGCGAGGCGAACCTGACCCTCACCGGCGGCACGGCCGGCGCGCGCGGCAGGCTCGAGGCGAGCGCCGGCGACGGCGGCGCGACGCGCCTTACGTGGAGCGGCGACGTCGCGCTGGCCAACGTGGAGGCGCTCGACCCGCCCACCGGCGGCCGGCTGTTCGCGTGGCGCGCGTTCGCGTTCGACAAGCTGAGGGTGCGCAACGAGCCGTTCGAGGCGAACGTGGAGGCCGTGTCGCTCACGGACTTCTACGCGCGGCTCATCGTGTACGCGGACGGCACGATCAACCTCGCCAAGCTCGCGCGGGGCGCGCCCGGGACCGGGCCGGCGCCGCCTGCCGCGAAGCCCGCGGCAGCCAAGGCCGTCGCCGCGAGACCACGGGCGGGCGCGGCGATCGCAGCGGCGGCCGACTCGGCGCAGCAGGCGCTTCGCCGCGCGGGCGACGGCAGCCTGCCCGTCGCGGTGGGCCGCGTCACGCTGGCGAACGGCAACGTCAACTTCAGCGACTTCTTCATCCGGCCCAACTATTCCGCGAACCTGACGCAGGTGGCCGGCACGGTGTCGTCGCTGTCGCCGACCCAGGCGGGCGAGGTCGCGCTCACCGCGAAGGTCGACGACGCCGCGCCGGTGACGGTGAGCGGACGTATCCAGCCGTTCGCGCGCGAGCTCTCGCTCGCGCTCGCGGGCAAGGCGCGCGACATCGAGCTGCCGCCGCTGTCGCCGTATGCCGCCAAGTACGCGGGCTACGGAATCACGAAGGGCACGCTAGCGTTCGACGTCGACTACAAGGTCGAGAACCGCAAGCTCGACGCGAAGAACCGGCTGGTGATCGACCAGCTGACGTTCGGCGAGCGCGTCGAGAGCCCCGACGCGACGAAGCTGCCGGTGCTGCTCGCGGTGTCGCTGCTCAAGGATGCGAACGGCGTCATCGACCTCGACCTGCCGATCGGCGGCACGATCGACGACCCGCAATTCTCGGTGCTCGGCCTCATCTCCAAGGCGCTCGGGGGCCTGCTCGCGAAAGCGGCGACGGCGCCGTTCGCACTGCTCGGAGCGGCTGCGGGCGGTGGCGAGGAACTCGCGTGGGTCGAGTTTGCCGCGGGCAGCGCGTCGCTCGACGGCGCGACGAACGAGCGCCTCGACAAGCTCGCCAGGGCGCTGTCGAGCCGTCCCGGGCTCAGGATCGAAGCGGCGGGGCGCGTCGATGCCGCGAGCGACGGCGAGGCGATGGCGAAGGAGGCGCTGGATCGCGCGCTGCGTGCGGCGAAGGCAAAGGCGTCGGCCGGCAAGCCCGGCGCGCCGCCGTCGCCGGAGACGCCGGAGACGGCGGTGATCGCCATCGAGGAGCGCGCGCAGTGGATCGCGGCGGCGTACCGCGAGTTGCCGGACGCTGCGAAGGAGGCCACACCCGCCGACATGGAGGCCGCGCTGGCGAAGCGCCACCAGCCCGACGCTCGGACGCTGGCGGAGCTGGGGCTCAAGCGGGCGGGCGCGGCGAAGGACGCGCTCGTCGCCCGCGGCGTCGCTGCGGAGCGCGTGTCCCTCGTCGCGCCGAAGCAGGGCGAGCAGGCAGCGAGGGGCTCGCCGCGGCGCGTCGACTTCGCGTTGAAGTGACGGCCCTCACCCCCGACCCCTCTCCCGCCTGACGGCGGGAGAGGGGAGTGGATGTCTCCCCTCGCCCCGCGTCAGCGGGGAGAGGGGTCGGGGGTGAGGGCTGGAGAGGGGTCGGGGGTGAGGGGGAACTACACGCGCCGCTTGTACTCGCCGGTGCGCGTGTCGATCTCGATGCGGTCGCCGATGCTGACGAACAGCGGCACGGCCACTTCGAGGCCCGAGGCGAGCTTCGCCGGCTTCATCACCTTGCCCGAGGTGTCGCCCTTGACGGCGGGCTCGGTGTAGGCGACCTCGCGGACGACGGTCGTCGGCAGCTCGACGCTGATCGCGCGGCCTTCGTAGAACGTGAGCTCGCAGGCGAGCCCGTCCTCGAGGTACGGGATGGCGTCGCCCATCGAGTCCTTCTCGACCTCGTGCTGGTTGAAGTCGGCGTCCATGAACACGTACATCGGGTCGCCGAAGTACGAGTAGGTGACTTCCTTCTTCTCGAGCTGGATCGTCTCGAACTTCTCGGAGGCGTCGTAGATGGCCTCGGTGCGCCCGCCGGTGAGCAGGTTGCTGAGCTTCATCTTCACGACCGACGCGTTGCGGCCGGACTTCGAGAACTCGGCCTTCTGCACGACCATCGGGTCCTTGCCCACCATGATCACGTTGCCGGGGCGGATTTCCTGTGCGATCTTCATGATTGCGGTCCGTTCGGGGAACCGATAATTATACCCTCGTACGGGCGAATTCGACAAGCTGCGAAGCGAGATCGGGACGTCCGGCGAGCGCTGCGGCCCAGCCGCGGGCGTGGGCCCGCAGCGCATGGAGCGCGGTCGCCAGCGCCGGCCAGCCGAGCGCAACGCCCGCGGCGTCGCCGACGTTCCAGGCGCGCGTCAAGGCGCCGAATGCGTCATTCACCGGCGGGGCGAGCCCGCGGCGATAGCGGCCCAGGAACGCCTCCAGCTTGGCCCGGTGTGCTTCCTCGGCCTGCGGGTAGATGTGCCAGGCGAACGGCACGGCGGCCCACTGCGCGCGGACGAACGAGTCCTCGCCCCGCACCACGGCGAAGTCGCAGGCCCACAGGCGGCGGTCGAACGCGTCCTGGTCGACGAACGGCACGACCGCGAGCGTGAGCGCGCCATGGGCGCGGACCGCGCCGGCCTGCGGCTGCTCGCCGAGCCAGGCGCCCACGGCATCGGAGGCCACGCCTTCCGGGACGAGCGCGTGCACCGGCTGCCCGCCGCCTGCCCACGCGCGCAGCAGCGCGTCGACGGCCCGGCCCGGGTAGCAGAAGAGCGACGCCAGGAGCGCATCGGCAGGCGGCGGCGGCAGCCCCGCGTCGGCCCACGCTCGCGCGCGGCACGCGCGGTCGGCCGCGAACGCATCGCGCCGCTCCAGCAGGCCGCGCTCGCGCAGCAGGCCGCCCGTGCGCCCGGTGAAGCCGGGGTAGAAGAACCACCGCTTGAGGTTGCGCGTCGGGTGCGGCGAGGGCAGACCGTGCGCGCCGTCGACCCAGTCCTCGGCGGAGAGGTACTCGAGGTTGATCCACACCGGCGGCGCGCGGGAGGCCTCGATCGCGTCGAGCCACGTCGCCGGCAGCCGGCAGCCGAACGCCTCGATGAGAAGGTGCGGCCACGGGTCGGGCAGCGGGGCGTCCCGGTCGTCGGGCGGGGGCAGGCGCCGCACGCGCACGCCCTCGACGAGCGCGTCGGGCGCGTCCGCGCCGCGCACGAAGCGCGCGAGCGTCGCGACGTCGTCGATCCACAGGACGACGTCGCACGCGTGCTCGCGGTGGAGCTGGCGCGCGAGGCGCCACGCGACGCCCGCGTCGCCGAAGTTGTCGACGACGCGCACGGCGATCGTCGCGCGCTGGAGGCGGTCGGCCATGGCAGCGGCGATTATGCGGGAGCGCGGGCAGGCATAATCCGCGCGTGGACAGCACAGCCTCCTCCGCCGCGCTCACCGTGGACGTCGTCTCCGACGTCGTCTGCCCTTGGTGCTACATAGGCAAGCGCCACCTCGAGGCCGCGCTGGCGCGGCTGCCCGGGCTGCGCGACGTCGCAGTGCGTTGGCACCCGTTCGAGCTCAACCCGGACCTGCCGGCCGCGGGCGTGGACCGCAGGGCCTACCTCGAGGCGAAGTTCGGCGGCGAGGCGCGCGCGGCGCAGATCTACGAGCGCGTGCGCGACGCCGGCCGGCAGGCGGGCATCGGGTTCGCGCTCGATGCGATTGCGCGCCAGCCGAACACCCGCGACGCGCACCGGCTCGTCGCGTGGGCGCAGGCGAGCGGCGACGCGCAGGACCTGGTCGAGCGCCTGTTCCGCGCCTATTTCGTCGAAGGCCGCTTCGTCGGCGACCGCGACGTCCTGGTCGAGCTGGCGGCGGCGTCGGGCTACGACGCGCAGGCCGCGCGCGCGTGGCTCGACGCGGGCACGGGCACGGCGGAGATCGCCGAGGCCGAGGAGCGCGTGCGCCGGCTCGGCATCACCGGCGTGCCGTTCTTCATCTTCGCCGGCCGCGTCGGGCTCTCCGGCGCGCATCCGCCGGAGTCGATGGTCGCCGCGATTCGGCAGGCGCTCGACAAGCCTTCGTCTCACGCGGCGTAGCGGCGGACGGCGTCCTCGTTCCACTCGAGCCCCACGCCCGGCGCGTCGGGGACGTGAAGCATCCCGCGCTCGACGCCAAACGGCGAGCGCAGCAGCGGGTCGACCCAGTCCTGCCACTCGAGCCAGTGCGCGGTCGGCGTGACGCGCATCGCGTGCGCGGCGAACTCGGGGTACAGGTGCGTGGACATCGGCACGTTCGCGGTCGCCGCGATGGCCGCCGCGCGCAGCCAGCCGGTGATGCCGCCGATGCGCATGAAGTCCGGCATCACGAAGTCGCAGGCCTTGCGCCGCAGCGCGTCGGCGAGGTCGCCCGGGCCGTAGAAGTTCTCGCCGATCTGGATCGGCGTGGCCAGCTCCGCGGCGAGCTGCGCGCATCCGTCGAGATCGTCGTAGACCAGCGGCTCCTCGATCCAGGCGAGCCCCTGGCCGTCGATCGCGTGGCAGCGGCGCAGCGCCTCCCCGCGGTCGAGGCCCTGGTTGAAGTCGACCATCAGTTGCACGTCGGCGCCGACCGCCTCGCGCACGGCCCGGATCGTCGCGAGGTCGTCGTCGAGGCGGTCGCGGCCGAGGCGCAGCTTGAGCCCGGCAAAGCCCCCCTGGTCGCGCAACTCGACCGCCTCCCGCGCGACCGCCGCGGGCGCCTGCAGCCACAGCCCGTTGCTGTTGTACGAGCGCACCGCGCCGACGGAGCCGCCGAGCAGCACGCACAGCGGCACGCCGGCGGCCTTCGCCAGCGCGTCCCACGCGGCCATGTCCACGCCGGACGCGGCGATCATCGACAGGCCCTGGTAGCCGACGAAGTGCAGCGACTTGCGCGAAGCCTCGTAGAGCTCCGCCGGCGCGACGCGACGGCCGGCGAGGTGCTCGCCCAGGTCGGCCAGCATCGGCACGAGGTAGCGCATCGCCTTCGTCACGTAGGGCTCGAGGTAGCTGCGGCCGGTGATCCCTTCCTCGGTCTCGAGGTCGATCAGGATGACCGGCCACTCCCTGATGGTGGCAATGCGCGCGACGATGGGCCGCGCGAGCGGGAGCACGACCGGCCGCGCGACCACGCGGCGAAGCGTGAGCGACGGGACGGGTCGCCCTTCATGTGTCGTCGGGGGCACGGCGGACTCCCTCTGGCGTTGCCGGGGAGTGCTAGGATCGCACGGATCGCCGCACGCCGCGCCGGATCGACAGGACGGCGATGCGGTTTCCACGACCCATCCACCGATCGCGAGCCATCGATGACGACTGCCGCTGCATACACGGGCGTCTTCCCGATCGCGCCCACGCCGTTCACGGCGACGGGCGACGTCGACCTCCCGGGGCAGCGCCGCGTGCTCGACTGCATGGTCGACCAGGGCGTCGACGGCATCTGCATCCTGGCGAACTACTCCGAGCAGTTCCTGCTGACCGACGCCGAGCGGGACACTCTGCTGCGAGCGTGCCTCGAGCACGTGGCGGGGCGCGCCCCGGTGATCGTGACGTGCAGCCACTTCAGCACGCGCATCGCGGTCGAGCGCGCCAGGGCGGCCGCGTCCGCCGGGGCAGCGATGCTGATGCTGATGCCGCCCTACCACGGCGCCACGCTGCGCGCCGACGAAGCCGGCACGCTGGAGCAGTTCCGCCGGGTCGCCGACGCCGCGAAGATCCCGCTGATGGTGCAGGATGCGCCGCTGTCGGGCGTGACCCTGTCGGCAGCCTTCCTCGCGCGGCTCGCGCGCGAGGTGCCGCTCGCGAGCTACTTCAAGATCGAGGTGCCGGGCGCGGCGGCGAAGCTGCGCGCGCTCATCGAACAGGGCGGCAAGGCGATCGCCGGGCCGTTCGACGGCGAGGAGTCGATCACGCTGATGGCCGACCTCGACGCCGGCGCGACCGGCACGATGCCGAGCGCGCTGCTGCCCGAGCTGATTCGCGAGGTCGTCGTGCACCACCGCGAAGGACGGCGCGCCGAGGCGGCGCGCGCCTACGCGCGCATCCTGCCGCTCGTCAACTACGAGAACCGCCAGTGCGGATTGCGCGCGACGAAGACGGTGATGATGGAGGGCGGCGTCATCGCGAGCGACGCCGTGCGCCACCCCCTCGACCCGCTGCATCCGGCGACGAGGGCGGGCCTGCTGGAGCTCGCCGCGGAGGTGCGGCCGCTCGCGCTCCGCTGGGGCCGGTGAAGCCGGCGGAGCACCCGACCGCCCGGCGCACGGCGCGGCTGCTGCGCGACGCGGGACTTCTCGCCGAGGTCGTCGAGTTCGAGCAGCCGACGCGCACGAGCGCGGAGGCCGCCGCCGCGATCGGCTGCGCGGTCGCCGAGATTGCGAAGTCGATCGTGTTCCGCGGCCGTTCGAGCGGTCGCGCGGTTGTCGTCGTCGCATCCGGCGACAACCGCGTGAGCGAGGCGAAGGTGGCCGCGCTGGTCGGCGAGCCGCTCGCGCGAGCGGACGCGGACTTCGTGCGCGAGGCGACCGGCTACGCGATCGGCGGCGTGGCGCCGGTCGGACACGCGACGCCGGTGAAGCTGTTGCTGGACGCCGACCTCGCGCGCTTCGGACGCATCTGGGCGGCGGCAGGCACGCCGTTCGCGGTGTTTTCGCTCACCCCGGCCGAGCTCGCGCGCGTCACGGGCGCCGCGTGGAGCGACGTAAGGCAGTAGCCCGGAAGCTCCGCGCAACCGCTCGTCGCGCGCGTCAGAACGCCTCGTCCCAGGGCAGCGAGAGGCGGATGGCGCAGCCGATCAGGCCCACCATGCTGTACGTCTGCACGTAGTTGCCCCAGTGCTCGCCGCTGGCCGGGTCCAAGTGCTCGGCGTAGAGCCCGAGGCGATCGCAGGCCGCCCGGCACATGACCGCCGAGAACGTGTGCACGCGGCGCGCGCCGTGCAGCTCCCACGGCCCTGCGTCGGGCCGGTCGTGGCGCGCGGCCGCCTCGCGTCCCAGCGATTCGAGTCGCGCGAACAGGGCGGCGTCGCCGTGCCAAGCCAGCCGCTCATCGAAGAACACGTGCATCGCCGCGAGCACCCCGGCGCCGAAGACGTCGTTCTGTACTTGCCGGTAGGCGTCGTTGCCGAACCGCACCGGCCCCATGCCGCGGTACCCCGGGAGCGCCTCCGCGTTCAACCCGGTCATCGCGGCGACGATCGCGCCGATGTCGTCGAACTGGTTGAACTGCAGCGTGATCGCCGCGCGCGCGAAGCCGTGCCCGGCGGCGGGGCGCAGGCGCATGGTGATGCGCGGGTTTCCCGCGACGCGCCGGGCTTGCCCGCCACAACGTGAGCGGCTGGAACAGGCGGGCGTGCTGGAAAGGCGCGGAACGCGGTCGACTATCTCCACCCGCCCGCCGCTGCGGTCGCCGAGCGTGGCGACGAGCGCCGCCGTATTCGGCAGGTACGCCTGCTCGGCGTGCGCGAATCGAGCGTGCGCACGCCAGTGGCGCCGGGCCGTTCCGGGACGCCCGTGCGAGCGGGGCAGCAGCAAGGCTCGAATGGCGCGTCCGCTCGCACGGGCGGCGGCCGACGCGCGCACGTTGCGGACAGCTCGATCGGCCAGGGGGGCCGCCTGGCGCGCCCCCCCCGGGGTGGCAGCGAGCCAGGGCTCGCCTCGTCCTAGTCATCCGCCGCCTTGGACGATGGCGTGGCGAGCCAGCCGACGACCGCGGCGACGTCCGGCAGGCGGTACTGCGCGCGAGTCGCCCCCGGGCCGACCTTGACCGCCCAGCCGCCCATCTGCCGAACGACGGTGAAGCCGTGCTCGTCGCCGAGGTCGTCGCCGACGAACACCGGGCGACGGTCCCGGAACGGAGGCTCGGTCATGAAATCGCGGATCGCCGTGCCCTTGTCGCGCGCGTCCGGCCGCAGCTCGACTAGGCGCTTGCCGGGCTCGAGCCGGTAACCATCAGAGCCGCTCGCCGCGACAGTCTCCCGCATCGTCCGGTGCACGTGCGCGGCGAGCTCGGGTGCCCCGCGGTAGTGCAGCGCGAGCGATGCGCCCTTGTCCTCCAGGAGCAGCCCATCGTGACGGCGGGCGAACGCGGTGAACAGCGTGCGCAGCTGCTCCAGCGTCGCCGTGCGGCCGGCGTAAAGGTGCAGCGTCCCTTCAGCGTCGCGCCGCTCGCAGCCGTGCTGTCCCGCGACGGCCATGCGCATGCCGGGGAACAGGCGGTCCACGTCGCCGATGGCCCGCCCGGTGACGAGCGCCAGCGCGCCATCCAGGCGTTGGCGCAGCGACACGAGCAGCGCTTCGAGCGCCGGAGAGACGTGGACCTGGTCCGGCGCGGGCGCGAGCTCGAGCAGCGTGCCGTCGATGTCCAGGAACACGGCGCAGTGCCCGTGAAGCGGGGGCGGCGGGGGTCTCGGCCGGGATCGCATCAGGCCGATTCGAGCCGCTCGCGGTCGCGCGAGTAGCGCGAGAGGCGGCTGCGCTGGCGCATCGCTGCCGCGTCGATCAGCATGCGTCCCGCCCAGCGGTAGACGTTGAACTCTGCCACCAGTCCCCGCATCAGCCGCATGCGGGCGCGCTGCTCGTCGGCCGGCATGGTGAGCGCGACGTGCAGCGCGGCGGCGCACTGGTCGGCGTCGTACGGATTCACGATCAGCGCCTCGGGCAGTTCGCGCGACGCGCCGGCGAACTGCGACAGCAGGAGGACGCCGCGCTCGTCGTCGCGCGAGGCGATGAACTCCTTGGCGACGAGGTTCATGCCGTCGTGCAGGCTGGACACGAAGCACAGCTCTGCGGCGCGGAGGTACTCGTAGACCTGCTCGGGCTCGTGGTGCTCGGTGAGCAGCACGATCGGCGGGTGCGCGGCCTGCGGGAAGCGGGCATTGATCTCGTCGGCCACCACCTTCACGCGCTCGCCGTAGTCGCGGTAGTCGCCGATCATGCCGCGTGTGGGCGCCGCGATCTGCACGAACGTGAAGCGGCCGATCCACTGCGGCTCGATCTCGAGCAGCCGGCCGACGGCGCGGAAGCGCTCGAGCACGCCCTTGGTGTAGTCGAGGCGCTCGACGCCGATGCCGAGGAACTGGTTCGCCGGCAGCCCGAAGCGCTCGCGGACCCTGCGGCGCGCCTCGTCCACCGGCACCTGGTTGCGCATGGCCTGCGGCGGCCACTCGATCGAAATGGGATAGCGGTGCACCGCCGTCAGGCTGCCACGGAACGTGACGGTGAACGACTCGCGGTCGACCCGCGCCTCGAGCAGCCGGTCGACCGTGTCCAGGAAGTTGTTGCAGTGGAACTGCGTGTGGAAGCCGAGGATGCTGCTGCCGAGCATGCCGTCGAGCAGCTCGTTGCGCCACGGGCAGATGGCGAATGCCTCGGGATTCGGCCACGGAATGTGCCAGAACGCGATGATCGTGGCGTTGGGCAGGCGGTCGCGCACCATCCGCGGGAGCAGCGCGAAGTGGTAGTCCTGCACGAGGACGATCGGATCCGGCGACTTCGCCTCGTCCACCACCGCCTCCGCGAAGCGCTCGTTGACCGCGCGATAGTGCTCGAAGTCGGCCGACCGGAACGTGGGCCGGACGTGCGCGATGTGGCACAGCGGCCACAGCCCCTCGTTCGCGAACCCGCTGTAGTAGCCCGCCTCCTCCTCGGGGCTGAGCCAGATGCGGCGCAGCTTGTACGCTGGCGCGTCCGGGGGGACGTCGATGCGGTCGTTGAGGTCGACGGTCGCGCGGTCGGCCGACCCGCTGCCGTGCGCGATCCACGTGCCCGAGCAGGCGCGCATCACCGGCTCGAGCGCGGTGACGAGACCGCTGGCCGGACGCTGCACGCGCACGCCCGCGGGCGTCTGGACGTGGATGTACGGCTCGCGATTCGAAACGACGATCACCTCGTGCCCGCTCAGCTCGCCCTCGAGGATCGCGCGCAGGGCCTGCGGCGTCCAGGCGAGCTGCGAGTCGTCGCGCGGGCGGTACTGCTGTTCCAGCTGGCGCACGAGCTCGCGGACGTCGCGTGCGAGCGGCCTCAGCTCGGGCATCGCCGCGGCCGAGGCCGGCCGGACGATGCCTTCGCCGCGGAGCAGCGCGCGCAGGCCGTGAACCCAGCCTCGCCAGGACAGCTGCGCGATGACGACGGTGATCAGCGCGACGATTGCCGAGAGGGCGACGAAGAACACGAACAGGTAGCGGCGCGTCTCCTCGCTGCGCCGATCGACGAAGCTCATGTCGTGCACGAGCACGAGCTGCAGGCCCGGCGCGCGCGCGTCGTCGAGCGGCTTGGCGGCGACGTGCAGCGGGCCGTGGGGCGCGCTGAAGAGACGCAGCTCGCGTCCCTCGCCGTAGCGTTCGAGATCGGAGCAGCGCAGTCCCGCGGGGAAGTCCGGCGAGCTGATCGGCTGGTCGAGCCCCGGCAGGCACAGCGCCATGGCGTGCATGCGTTCGTCCTGCAGCAAGCGCGCGAAATAGCGCGTGAGGCGCGCTGGGGACCCCTGGTCGACCAGGGCGACCAGCGGATCCTGTGCTGCATTGGCGACGAGGTTCGCCCGGATGTCGAGGTCGCGCACGAACCAGCGCAGCATCAGCCCATCCACCAGCGGCACCGCGGCGTACGCGAACACGCCGAGCGCGAGCAGCAGCGGGATCAAGAAGCGGAGCGAGAGGCGCACGCGATCCTGGGGCGAGTCCGGGACGGTCGGCCGGGCGCAGGCGGGCGCGCCGGCGCCAAGCAAGGTGCCATTGTAGCCCTCGAGCGACGACGCGGGGAGCTCGGCTGCCCCGCGGCGGTCGCTCGGCGCGGCCTAACGGTCCAGTTCGCTTTCGTGCCAGCGGCGCAGCACCGCGCGCGCCAGCACCGAGACGGCGGCGAACATCGCCACGCCGGCGAGCGTGATCAACGCCAGCGCCGCGAACAGGCGCGGCACGTTGAGCTGGATGCCTGCGAGCAGGATCTGGTAGGCGAGCCCCGCGCCCGCGCCGCCGGTGCCGGCGACGAATTCGGCGACGACCGCGCCGATCAGCGCCAGACCGCTGGCTATGCGCAGGCCACCGAAGAAGTACGGCAGCGCCGACGGGATGCGCAGCCGCCACAGCACCTGCCACCGGCTCGCGCGGTTCATGCGGAACACGTCGAGAAGCCCGGGATCGGCGCTGCGCAGGCCGAGCGTGGTGTTCGCGATGATCGGGAAGATCGCCACCACGGTCGCGCACAGCACGAGCGCGAGCTCGAGGTCCTTGACCCAGATGATGACCAGCGGTGCGATCGCCACGACCGGCGTCACCTGCAGCAGCACCGCGTAGGGGAACAGGCTCGCCTCCAGCCAGCGGCTCTGGACGAACAGCAGCGCGGCGGCCACGCCGAGCAGCACGGCGAGCGCGAGCGCCCACAGCGCGATGCGCAGCGTCACGCCGAGCGAAGCGGCGAGCAGCTCGCGGTCGGCGACGAGCGTGCGGGCCACGGTCGCCGGCGAGGGCACCAGCCACACCGGCAGCTCGTAGGCGGACACGGCGGCCTGCCAGGCGGCGAGCGCGAGCGCGAGCACGGCCAGGGGTGCGGCGATGCGCCAGCCGCGCCCGGGTTCAGGCATGTGCCGCTCCCGCTTCGCGCACGCGCGCCGAAAGGCGCCGAGCGAGCTGCGCGAACGCGACCGACGTGCGCCAGTCGTCGCCGCGCGGGAACGGCGCGTCCACCGCCACGTCGTCGACGATGCGGCCCGGCCGCGCGCCCATCACGAGGATGCGCGTGGACAGGAACACTGCCTCGGCGATGCTGTGCGTGACGAACACGACGGTGAGCCCCTGCGTGCGCCAGAGCGCCGCCAATTCGGCGTCGAGGCGCTCGCGCGTGAACTCGTCGAGCGCCCCGAACGGCTCGTCCAACAGCAGCAGCGACGGCGCGGTCACCAGCGCACGGGCGATCGAGGCGCGCATCTGCATGCCGCCCGACAGCTCGCGGGGAAGGTGCCGCTCGAAGCCCTGCAATCCGACGAGCGCCAGGGCATTTCGCGCGGCGGCGTCGGCCTGGCCCCGCGGCGTGTGCGCGAGGTCGAGCGGCAGGCGCACGTTCGCGACCACGCTCGCCCAGGGCATCAGCGTCGGCGCCTGGAACACGTAGCCGAAGCGGCGCGCGGCATCGGCCGGCGGCGCGCCTTCGCCCCACCAGGCGAGCGCGCCGGCGCTGGGCCCGGTCAGGCCGGCGAAGAGGTTGAGCAGCGTCGTCTTGCCGCAGCCGGAGGGGCCGAGGAGAGTGACGAACTCGCGCTCGCGTATCGCGACGTCGACGCGGTCGAGCGCGAGCGTGCCGGTGCGAAACGACTTCGCGACGCCGCGCGCGGCGAGGACCGGCGCGGCGTCGTCGCCGGACAGCGTCAGGGCAGCACCTTCACGTCGCGGACGACGTCGAGCGTCCAGGCGCGACGGTAGTCCACGCCCGGCTTTGCAAGGCCGGCGCTGCGCAGGAAGTCGACGGTCGCGTTCCAGCGCGCGTCGGTCATCGTCAGCAACCCCTGCGCCCGCGCGTCCCCGGAGTCGACGAGGCCGTGCGACTTCGTCTTCGCGACGCCGAACGCGACGAGGTCCTCTCCCATCTGCGGATTGTCCTTGCGGATCAGCGCGTTCCCCGGCGCGGGGTTCGCGAGGTAGCTCTTCCAGCCTTCGGCGGAGGCGCGCACGAAGCGCACGAGCGCGTCGCGGCGCTTGTCGAGCGTCGCGCGCGTCACGATCAGCGCCTCGGAGTAGGGCGGGTAGCCGAGGTCGGCAAGCAGGAACACGGTCGGCTTCACGCCGGCCTTCTCGATCGAGTGCGGCTCGGAGGTCGCGAATCCCTGCTGCGCGAGCGTGCGGTCGGCGAGGAACGGCTGCACGGAGAACGCGTACGGCCGCTTCTGGTCGTCGGTGAAGCCGTACTTCTGCTTGAGCCAGGGCCAGAACGTCGTGTTGCTGGCCGCGCCGATCGCGATCGGCTTGCCCTTGAGGTCCTCGATGCGCTGCGGCCCCGGATGCGCGATGAGCACGGTCGGGTTCTTCTGGAACGTGGCGGCGATCGCGACGAGCGGCACGCTCTGCTCGATCGCGGAGAGCACCTGCAGCCCGTCGCCCATCGCGACGTCGATCTGGCCGGCGGCGAGCAGCTGCAGCCCGTTGACCTGCGGCCCGCCCATGCGGATCGTGACGTCGAGGCCGTGCTTGCGGTACGTGCCTTCGGCGAGCGCCTGGTAGAAGCCGCCGTGCTCGGCCTGCGCGAGCCAGTCGGTGGCGAACACGAGCTTGTCGAGCGGCTGCGCGTGCGCGCTCCCGATCAGGAACGCGAGGGCGGAGAGGATTCGCAGCATGGCAGGTGCGGTCGCGGGGAAAGCCGCCATTATCGGCGCAAAGGGGGCCCGGCGGGGAGGCCGAACCCGATGTCCGATAATGGCGAGCGGCGCGCCTCGCCCGCCGCCACACTGCGCCCATGACGCTCGACCCCGACGCCTGCTACCGCGCGCTCGTCGCCCACGACGCGCGCTTCGACGGGCGTTTCTTCGTCGGCGTGCGCTCGACCGGCGTCTACTGCCGGCCGGTGTGCACCGTGCGCACGCCCGGCCGCGCGCAGTGCCGCTTCTTCCCCAGCGCAGCGGCGGCGGAGGCCGGCGGGTTCCGGCCCTGCCTGCGCTGCCGGCCGGAGCTCGCGCCCGGCTTCGCGGCCGTCGACGCGAGCCGCCAGCTCGCGAACGCGGCGATCCGGCTCATCGACGACGGATTCCTCGAGGGGCGCACGCTCGACGATTTGGCTCTCCGGCTCGGCATCACGAGCCGGCACATGCGGCGCGTGTTCGAGACGGAGTTCGGCGTCGCGCCCGTCGCGTACGCGCAGACGCAGCGCCTGCTGCTGGCGAAGCGGCTGCTGACGGACACGGCGCTTCCGGTCACCGACGTCGCGTTCGCCAGCGGCTTTGCGAGCGTGCGGCGCATGAACGCGCTGTTCGCGCAGCGCTACCGCATGCCGCCCACCAGGCTGCGTGCGCGCGGCGAGCTCGCGCGCACCGACCGGCTCTCGTTCGCGCTGGGCTTCCGTCCGCCGTACGCGTGGGAGGCGATGCTCGCGTTCCTGTCGGCGCGCGCGATCGCCGGCGTGGAGCTGCGCGACGGCTCGTCGTGGCGCCGAGCGGTGGCGATCCGCCATCGCGGCGAGCGGCATCTCGGCACGCTGCGCGTGAGCCTCGCCGCGCGGCGCAACGCGCTCGCCGTCGAAGTGTCGCCGTCGCTGGCGCGCGTGCTGCCGCAGGTGCTCGCGCGCGTGCGGCAGGCGTTCGACCTGGGCTGCGACCCGGACGAGGTCGGCGGTGCGCTCGGGTCGCTCGCCCGGTCGCTGCCCGGCCTGCGCATTCCCGGCGCGTTCGACGGCTTCGAGATCGGCGTGCGCGGCGTGCTCGGCCAGCAGGTGTCGGTACGGGCGATGACAACGCTGATGGGCCGCTTCGCGTCGGCGTTCGGCACGCCGCTGCCGGAGCCGCAGGCGGGCGTCGCGCTCGCGTTCCCGGAAGCCGCCGAAGTCGCGGGGCGCAGCGAGTCGGCGATCGCGGCGATCGGCGTGCCGAAGGCGCGCGCGCGGACGGTGATCGCGCTCGCTCGCGCCGTCGCCGACGGGCTCGACCTGTCGCCGGCCGCGGACGCAGCGGCGACGATCGACCGGCTGCAGGAGCTGCCGGGCGTCGGGCCGTGGACGGCCCAGTACATTGCGCTGCGCGCTCTCGGCTGGCCCGACGCGTTCCCGCACACCGATCTCGGCGTCAAGCGCGCGCTGGGGTTCGAGCGGCCGGCGGACGTGCTGGCGCATGCGGAGCGCTGGCGGCCGTGGCGCGGCTACGCCGTGCTGCACTTGTGGCATGGACTTGCCCTCACCCCCGGCCCCTCTCCCCGCTTGCGCGGGGCGAGGGGAGGTCAGCCCCCCTCTCCCGCCGCCAGGCGGGAGAGGGGTCGGGGGTGAGGGGGGCCGCGCGAGCAGGGAGAGGGGTGAGGGGAAACGCGAAGGAACGGAGATGATCGCAACGCACTGGCAACGCCGCATCGACTCGCCGCTCGGTCCGCTTCGCGCGACGACGGACGGCAAGGCACTCCTCGCGCTGGACTTCGACGGCGACGTGCGCGACAGCGTCGAGGCGCCGGGCGACGCCGCGCGGTTCCTCGATCGGGTCGCCGCGCAGGTCGCGGAGTACTTCGCGGGCCGGCGCACCGCGTTCGACCTGCCGCTCGCGCCGCGCGGCACGTCGTTCCAGCAGGACGTGTGGCGCGCGCTGCTGTCGATTCCGTACGGGCACACGGCGAGCTACAGCGACGTGGCGCGTACCGTCGGCCGGCCCGCGGCGGTCCGCGCGGTGGGCGCGGCGAACGGCCGCAACCCGATCGCGATCGTCGTGCCCTGCCACCGCGTGATCGGCGCGGACGGCACGCTCACCGGCTATGCCGGGGGGCTCAGGCGCAAGCAGGCGCTGCTCGCGCTGGAGGCGCGGCACGCGTTCGCGCTGCAGCCGTGAACGCCGGCACGGCAGCTTCCGGGTGAGCATGCGTTCGGCCGACGTCGCGCGGCTCGTCGCGCTCGCCATGATCTGGAGCGCGTCGTTCGTGTTCTTCCGCGTGCTCGCGCAGCCGGTCGGCCCGGTGGCGACGGTGACGTTCCGCGTGCTGGTCGCGGGCCTCGTGCTGACTGCGTGGCTTGCGCTGACGGCGCGCGACGCGGACGTGCGCGGCAACTGGCGCGGCTACCTGTTCATGGGTGTCGTGAACTCCGCGATCCCGTTCACGTTGTTCGCCTGGGCGGCGTACACGCTCCCGGCTTCGGTCATGGCGATCCTGAACGCGGCGACGCCGATGTTCACCGCGCTGCTCGCCGCGCGCTGGCTCGGCGAGTCGCTCGACGGGCGCAGGGTCGGGGGCATCGCCGCCGGTGTGGCGGGTGTTGCTCTCGTCACCGGCGGCGGAGCCATCGAGGCCTCCGTGGGAGGCTGGCTCGCCGTCGCCGCGTGCCTCGCCGCCACGTTCTGCTACGCGTGGACCGGCGTGTGGCTGAAGCGCCGCGGCGCAGCGCTGTCGCCCTATGCGGTCGCCGCGTGGAGCCAGCTCTTCGCGGGACTGGTGCTCCTGCCGCTGGTGCCGCTTGCGCCGCCGCCCGGACCGGTCACGCCTGCGGTCCTGGCGAACCTGCTGGGGCTCGCGCTGCTTTGCAGCGCGGTTGCGTTCCTGCTCTACTACCGGTTGATGCGCGACATCGGTCCGACTCGCACCATGACCGTGACGTTCCTGATCCCGGCGTTCGGCATCGCGTGGGGCGCGTTGCTGCTCGGCGAGCGCATCACGCTTGCGACGATCGCCGGCATGCTGCTCATCGCCGGCGGGACGGCCGGGGTGCTGTGGCGGCGGGCGCCGTCGGCGGCCTGACGGATTGGTGCGACAATCCGCTCACCTCCAGCAAAGGTCCACGACATGAAGCTCTACCACTCCACGGCTTCGCCCTACGTCCGCAAGGTGCTGATGACGGCGTGGGAGTGCGGGCTGGCGAGCCGCATCGAGCTCCTGCCCGCGAGCGGCACGCCCGCCGCGCCGAATCGCGACATGGCGGCGCGCAACCCGCTGATGAAGATCCCGACGCTGATCCGCGACGACGGCAGCGAGCTGTACGACTCGATCGTGATCTGCGAGTACTTCGACTCGCTGGCGGGCGGTACGCTGTTCCCGCCGGCGGGCGAGGCGCGCTGGCAGGTGCTGCGGCGCCACGCGCTGGTCGACGGCCTGCTCGACTCGGCGCTCGCCGTGCGCTACGAGACCGTGGCGCGACCCGAGCCGCTGCGCTGGCAGGAGTGGATCGACGGGCACTCCGCCAAGATCGACAATGCGCTCGACGCCCTTGAGCGCGAGGTCGACGCGCTGCCCGCCGCGTTCCAGATCGACCAGATCGCGCTCGTCGCGGCGCTGGGCTACCTCGACTTCCGCTTCGCCTCGCGCCCCTGGCGCCCCGGGCGGCCGAAGCTCGAGCGCTGGTTCGCCCGCCTCTCCGAGCGCGAGTCGGCCAAGCGCACGGTCCCCACCTGAAGTAGGGTCAGACTTGAAAAGTAGGGTCAGACTCGACTTTCCTGCGCCTGGCTCGGGGCCGCAATACCGCCCGCGGGGAAGTCGAGTCTGACCCTACTTTTCGGACGGCGCTCCGACCGCGATTTCGGGGTAGAGGCGGTCGAGCGCCTCGCGCGCCGCGCCGGACAGAAGCTCGGTCAGGCGAGCCGCCAGCGCCTCGCGGTCGCAGTCGCCTGTCCGCGCCGACCATGCCTCGCGCAACGCGTCGATGCGTTCGTCGACGATCTCGGCGACCAGCGGCTGCCAGAACGGCGGATACTCGGTCTCGACCCAGCCGCCGCGGCCGCGGCCATAGTGCGCGATCGCGAGATAGCGCAGCAGCGCCGAGCGCACGAGGCCGGTGAGCACGTCGTCGTCCCAGCGGACGACGATGCCGGATCGCCCGCGCACTGCGTTCATGCCGCGCGCGATGCCCGCGCCGCCCAGCGCGCCCATCACCGCGCCCGCGAGCACTCCGGCGCCGAACGTGAGGCCGCCGGCAGCGAGGTCGGCGGCCAGGCCGGTGAGCGCGCCCGAAACGATGCCGCCCATCAGCGCGGCCTTTCCCTCGTTGACCGGCGCCGACGCGGTCGTTCCCGCGGCGAGGCGCGCGAGCACGTCCTGCGCGGCGCTCCCCTCGAGCTCGTTGAGTGAGATGACGCGGTCGGTGCTCGCGCGGATGCCGGCGTCGAGCCGCGCCGCAAGCGCCTCGGAAGCCCGGCGTTTCGCATCCTCGGCGTCGTCCTTGCCGAGCCCGAGGCTGCGGCCCAGCTCGCGCAGCGCGCCCTTCATGCCGGGGTCGGGCAGCACCTCGCGGTCGCACGCGGCGTCCGCGATCGGGGTGGCGAGCGCGGCCATCGAGGCGTCGAACTGCCCGAGACGGCGCGCCTGCCACGCCCGCGCCAGCCGCGCAAACGCAGGCCCTTGCGGCTCCGGCAGCGCGTCGCCGACGAGGTCGAGCAGCGCGAACTCCTGCACCCAGCACCGGGCGAACGCGTCGAGCGTGGTGACCGCCCTGACGAATGCGCGATCGCCCAGCGCCTCCCGCCAACGGGCCTCGTCCGCGAGTTCCTCGTCGCGCGGCCGCGGCCGGCCGGTCTGGTTGAGCAGCACGATCACCGGCTTGCCGATCCACTCGAGCACGCGCATCTCGGGCTCGAGGTAGCCGGCGTCGCGCGGCGACTCGGCGGCGGCGACGAGGTAGAGCACGACGTCGGCCTGGTCGCGCACGTTGCGCACGGCCTGCTGCGAGAGGTAGAACGCGCGGTCGCGGAAGCGGTCCCACACTTCGGAGAGGAACCAGCCGATCGGGTTGCCTTGCAGTGCGAGGCGCTTCGCGAGCCGCGCGCTGTCGCCGAAGCCCGGCGTGTCCCACAGCACCAGCGCGTCGCCCTCCGGCGTGGCGATCATCGGGTAGGCGGTCGCCTCGGTGGTCACGTGCGCGGCGTCGCGCACTTCGCCGACGTCGCGGCCGAGCAGCGTGCGCGCGAGCGTCGTCTTGCCCGCGTTCGTGTGCGAGATCAGCGACAGCGCGATCGATGCGGCAGCCGCGCCGCTCATCCGGCTTCTCCCAGCGCGTCGTCGAGCGCCGCTTCGACCGCCGCGAGGTCCGGCGCACGCAGGTCCGCGAACACCACGGGAACCCGCGCGTGCGCGCAGACTTCGCGCCACGCGGTCCGCCGCGCCTCCAGCCGCGCCGCGTCGGCGCCCTGCGCGACGAGCGGGCTCTCGTCGACGAACGCGATCGCATCGCTGCCCGCAAGCTGCGCCAGCAGCCGGCCGTGCAGCTCCGGCTCGGGCGTGGCCGCGCCGCTGAACACGACGAACGTCGCGCCGCCGCGTCCGTCGCCCGGATCGAGCGCCTCGGTGCCGTACTCGACAGGCGCGGCCACGTGCAGCGCGGCGCTGCCGCCGAAGCTGCGCGCCACGATCGCTTCGAGCCCGCTCGCCGCCTCGGCCGGCAGCGTATAGCTGTACGGCAGCACGCGCACGCGCGCCGGGCCGCCGCGGTAGCCGCGCAGCAGGCGGCGGTAGTACGGCTCGTCGAGCGGCAGCGGGACGTTGCGCGAGCGATGGCGCTCGAGCACGCCGGAGAACGCGGCCAGCCCGAGGCGCGGAACGACGACCAGCACGACGACGCTCGCGGCCATGAGGTGCAGCCAGCGCGCGGCGTTCTCGCCGTCGGGAGCGCGGATCGCCGCGATCGCCTTTGCGTCCGGCACGGCGATGCCGGTGACCGCCGAACCCGCGGCGTAGGCGAAGCGGGCAATCGCGTGCACGGTATCCGCGGACAGGAACGTGCTCTCCCACGACGCGCGGTACTCGTAGGCGAGGCCGCGCACGTAGAGCCCGGCGATGACGCCGAGCGCGAGCAGCGCGGCGGCGAGGTGCAGGATGCGCGATGCACGCGCGGAGTAGAGCGGAGCGGCGAGCTTCGCCCAGTCCCGGCCGAGCGCGCCCAGCGCTTCGGACAATTCGCCGCGCGGCCTCAGCGACCCGCCTGCGACGCGGACGATCGCGCGCTTGAGCGGCCCCGGCAGCGCGACGTCGCCGTAGCGCAGCACCATGCCGGCGAACAGCAGCGCGTAGACGGCCAGGTTCCACGCGACGAGTCCGAGGACCGGCGGGGCGAGGATGTTGATGCGGCCGGAGTCGCCGATGCGGTCGAGCAGGAAGCCGAGGACGAGCGCCGCGGCGACGACGGCGAGGCCCACCCACGGGCGCCAGCGCAGCGCGCGCACGGCGCGCGGAATCGCCTTGACGCGCTCGCCGAAACGCTCCAGCGCGAAACGCGCGCGGCGCGCGAGAAACGCGTCGGACGACGCGTCCGCGCCGATCGCTTCGGCCGCGGCGCGGCTCGCCCACGCGCGGTCGGCGTCCCCCCACAGGCTGCGCGCGCGGTCGGACGTCTCCACGGCGCGGACGGCGGTGACGTCGAGTGCGGCGCGCTCGTCCATGGCGCCGCCGATTCTACCCGCGAATGGTCAGGAGCCCCGCACGCGCGGGATCGTGACGCGCTCCGGCCGCGTGAGCGGCGGCGGCGGCGGCGGGGGAGGCGTGTAGAGCGCGCGGAACTGCTCGACCAGCGCGACGTACTGGATCGTCTCCGGAAACGGGGGAATCGCGCGCGCGTAGCGCTCGACGGCGCCCTCGCCGGCGTTGTAGGCCGCGAGCGCGAGCCGCAGGTCCTGCCCGAAGCGCTCGATCAGGTCGGAGAGGTGGCGCGCGCCTATGCGCACGTTCGTCGCCGGATCCTTGAGCTTCTGCTCGACGCTCGCGCGCCGGTCGGCCGTCAGCCCGTAGCGCTCGGCGGTGGCCGGAATCACCTGCATCAGCCCGACCGCGCCCTTCGCCGAGACCGCGGCAGGCTCGTACGCGGACTCCACCGCGACCACCGCGCGCACCAGCGCGGGGTCGAGGCCGTGGCGCTTCGCCTCGGTCTCGATCAATGCCGCGAAACGCTGGACGTTCGGGTGGTTGGTGACGCGGGCGAAGATGGTCGCCGCCGTGCCTTCGAGCGGCGGAAGGGCCGGCGGAGGCACGACCGGCGCCGGCGGCGGCGCGTCGAGGTTCGTCGGCCCCTTGTAGAACAGCTGGTAGCGCTCGTCGAGCCGCTCGGTGGCGAAGTGCGCCTTGCCGTCGGCGTCGATGTAGCCCCACAGGTCGGCGCGCGCGGCCGGCGCGCACGCGAGCGCGCAGGCGAGAGCGGCAAGGAGGAGCACGGGGCTTCGCATGCGGAGTTACTGCGCGCCCGGCGCGGCCTCGAGCAGCTTCACGAGCGCGTGCAGCGTTCGGTTGACCGGCACGGCCACGCCGAGCTCCTCCCCGCGCCGCAGGACGTAGCCGTTGAGCGCGTCGATCTCGGTCGGCCTGCCGCGCATCACGTCCTGCGCGGTCGACGAGTGCTGCCCCGCCATCGCCTTCGCGACGTCCCACACGTTGGCGATCAGCGCAGACTGGTCGAGCTTGACGCCGTCCGCGCGCGCGACGGCGACGGCCTCGCGCACGGCGTCCTCCATGACGGCGCGCACCGGCGGGGAGGCGGCCATGCGCCCGTAGCGCGAGCGCCCGAGCGCGGACACGGCGTTGAATGCGCAGTTGACCACGAGCTTCGTCCACAGCGCCGCCTCGACGTCGTCGGTCGCCGCGCAGGGAACTCCGGCGCGCTCGAAGGCCGCGGCGATCGCCGCCAGGTCGGCGGCCGCGTCGCCGCGTCCGCGCGCCTCGCGCGGCGTGCCGATCACCAGCCGCCCGCCGCCGCTGTGGCGCACGCGGCCCGGCCCCTCCACGATCGTGCCGACGTACACCACGGCGGCGTGCACGGGCTGCGGCACTGCGGCAGCCAAACGCGCGGGGTTGTCCACGCCGTTTTGCATCGCGAGCAGCCGCGCCTCGGCGCGAAGGTGCGGGGCGATCGCACGGGCCGCGGCTTCCGTGTCCTGCGACTTGACGCAGAACAGCACGAGGTCGGCGTCGCGCACCGCGGCGTCGTCGGTCGTCGCCGCGACGCGCACGCGCGTCTCGCCGCCGTCGCGGACGATCACGAGTCCGTCGCGCGTGATGGCGTCGACGTGTGCCGGCCGGCCGATCAGCGTGACGCGCGCGCCGGAGAGCGCTAGCAGGCCGCCGTAGTAGCAGCCGACCGCGCCCGCGCCGAGCACGGCGACGTGCGAGGGAAACGCCGGGGCGGCGCCGGTCATTGCGGCCGGCTCAGGGCGCGAGGCGCTCGCGCAGCCAGGAGCCGTCGGGCTTGAGCGAGTAGCGCAGCCTGTCGTGCAGCCGGCTCGTCCGCCCCTGCCAGAACTCGAAGCGGTCGGGCACGAGGCGGTAGCCGCCCCAGTGCGGCGGGCGCGGCGGGTCGAGAAGGTACTTCGCGGCGACCTTCGCCGCCTCGGTCACGAGCAGCGCGCGCGAAGCGATGACCTCGCTCTGCGGCGAGGCCCACGCGCCGATGCGCGAGTCGAGCGGCCGCGTGCGGTAGTAGGCGTCGGACTCTTCCTCGCTCGTCTTCCCGACGCGCCCCTCGACGCGCACCACCCGCTCGAGGTCCGGCCAGTACGACTGCAGCGCGGCCTGCGGGTGGATCGCGAGCTCGCGCGCCTTGCGGCTGCGGTAGTTCGTGTAGAAGACGAGGCCTCGCTCGTCGCAGCCCTTGAGCAGCACGACGCGCGTCGACGGCCGCAGGTCCTCGCCGACGGTGGCGAGCGTCATCGCCGTCGGATCGACGAGCTTCGCGGCCACCGCGTCGTCCAGCCAGCGGCGGAACTGCGCGAGCGGGACGCTCTCGGCGGTCGCCTCGTCGAGTTCGTCGCGCGCGTAGTCGCGCCTAAGCTTGTCGATGTCGCTCATTGCCCTCACCCCCGGCCCCTCTCCCGCCTGGCGGCGGGCGAGGGGAGCGGAAGCCCTCACCCCCGGCCCCTCTCCCGCCTGGCGGCGGGCGAGGGGAGCGGAAGCCCTCACCCGGCGCTGGCGCCCGCGAGAGAGGCGCGAGGCGCATCGCTACTCCCCTCTCCCGCGCCAGCGGGAGAGGGGAGGGGGTGAGGGCTCCTCGACGGGCGGCTCGCGCGGCGCGGCCTCATTGGACCGCCTCGGCATGACGAGGCGTTGCGCGTCGGCCGCCTGCGACACGCGACTTGGCGGCGATCCCCGTCGCGCTTCGCGCCGACGGGTCCCCTCGCCGCGTGTCGCATGTCGCTACTTCGGCAGCTTGCCCTGCACGCCCTCGACGTAGTAGTCCATCTTGTTGAGCGTGCCGTCGTCGAGCGTCTTGCCCGCGGCGAGGCGCTCCTTGCCCTCGTTGTCCTTCACCGGCCCGGTGAACGGGTGGAACTTGCCCGCCTTGATGTCGGCTTCCGTCTTCTTCACGAGGTCCTGCACGTCCTGCGGCACGGCCTTGTTGAACGGCGCCATGCGGATCACGTTCTCCTTGATCCCCATCCACGGCGACTCCATCTTCCACTTGCCGTCGAGCGCGGCCTGCGCGGTGCGCGTGTAGTACTCGCCCCAGTTGTGCGTGACGGCCGTCAGGTGCGCGTTCGGGCCGTACTTCGACATGTCGGAGTGGTAGGCGATCGCGTAGACCTTCTTCGCCTCCGCGGCCTGCACGGCGGCGGTCGAGTCGGTGTGATGCGTGACGACGTCGGAGCCCTGCGAGATCAGCGTGTCGGCGGCCTCGCGCTCGCGGCCCGGGTCGTACCACGAGTTCACCCAGACGACCTTCACCTCGGCCTTCGGGTGGACGCTGCGCATGCCGCGCGCGAACGCGTTGATGCCCATCACCACCTCGGGGATGGGGAACGCGGCGACGTAGCCCGCGACGTTCGTCTTCGTCATCCTGCCCGCGACGATGCCGGCGAGGTAGCGGCCCTCGTAGAAGCGCGCGTTGTACGTGCCGACGTTCTTCGCCGTCTTGTAGCCGGTTGCGTGGTTGAAGTGGACCTTCGGGAACGTCTGCGCGACCTTGATCGTCGGGTTCATGTAGCCGAACGAGGTCGTGAAGATCAGGTTGTGGCCGGACTGCGCCAGCTCGCGGATCACGCGCTCGGCGTCGGCGCCCTCGGGGACGCTCTCGATGAACTTCGTCGTGACCTTGGCACCCAGCGCCTTCTCCATCTCCTTGCGGCCGACGTCGTGCTGGTAGGTCCAGCCCGCGTCGCCGATCGGGCTCACGTACACGTAGCCGATCTTGAGCGGCTCGCCGGCCTTCTGCTGCGCGGCGGCGGGAAGGGCAATTGCTAGGGCGGCGGCGCCGGCCGCGAGAGCGGCGAGCGTCTTCCTGCGGGCAACGGGAATCATCGGGGCTCCTTGGGACGTACGGTTGTTCTGGCGTAGCCGGCACCACCGGCCGCGGGGGCGCATTGTACGCCGTCGCCGGCGGACCCCGTCCCCACGCTTCAGGGCAGGCTCAGGGAGTCGGCGCGGCGTCGGCGCGCTTGACCATGACGTACTTCACCACGCCGGGACGAAAGCCGCGCAGCTCGAGCCCGACTTCGTAACCCAGGCGGCGGTAGAGCCCGGGCGCCTGGAAACTGAACGTCTCGAGGTAGAAGGTCCTGCAGCCGCGCTCGCGCGCCCGGGCCTCGAAGCGCCGGACGAGTTCGCTTGCGACGCCGCGGCGCCGGTGCGCCGAGTCGACCCAGAGCTGCTGCAATTCGCAGCACTCGCCCCAGGTGCGGCCGACTGCGCCGCCGATCAGCTCGCCGGAGGGCTTCCGCGCGAAGCAGGAGAGCCGCTCGACCTCGTGCAGCGGCGCGGCGTTCTCGTTGGATGCGCCGAGCCCCGAGTCGACGATGCGACCGGCCTCCTCCGGCACGCCGTCGTGCAGGACGAACGCGAGGTCCGGATCCACGCCACGCCCGCTCACGTCAAGGGCTGCCTTTCGGCGCGGGTGGCCGGCGTGCGCTGCCGGCGCTCGAAGCTCGCGGTCTCGCGGAACGCGACCACTTTCCGCTGCCGGTATCGCGAGTACTCGTCGACGAACGCCTCCACCGACGCGTACGGCCCCGCGACGTGGCCGGGGCGCTTCGAGTCGCCGACGAACCAGTAGCGGCCGTCGCGCCTGAACAGCGCGAGCCAGTGCAGGCGCATGGTCTCGCCCGCCACGGTCACCGGCTCGAACTCGATCATCAGGTAGGCGGGCAGGAGCTGCGCGTCGATCGCCGCCAGCGTCTCGACCGCGAAGCGCGCGAGGTCGAGGCACATGCCCGACGGCGCCGCGAAGAAGTCCGCGGGACGGTGGATCGCCGGCGCCGCGCCGCGTGAGCGCGCCGACTCGGACAGCAGGATCGCCCGCGACGCGTCGTAGGAAAAGCGCGCGCCCATCCACGCGCTCACGTCCTCCGGCGTGCGCCAGGTGCGCAACGCCTCGCCATACGTGGCTGCGTCGCGATAGGAGGTGACGCGCGGCGGCCACGGCTCCGGCGAGTCGTCCGGCGCGGTGGCCAGCCGCGGGCCGGAGGCCGTCGTGCACGCCGCGACCGAAAGGGCGAGGGCAAGCAGGACGGCCGTCGTCAAGCGCATCAGCGCGGCCCGGGCTCGCCTTGTCGCAGCTTCGCGCGCAGCGCTTCACGACGAGCGAGGCTCGCCTTCGGCCAGTGCTCGTTGCGGTCGTAGAACTCGGGCACCGCCGTCGAGCCGGGCGGCAGCACGACCCACGGCTGCTTCGACGCGGTGAAAATGTGGATGTCGGGCGGCAGCGCGTCGGGGTCGTCGAGCGTGCCGACGCGCACGAAGGCGACTGCGCGGCCCGCGCCGCCGTAGTGGCTCCACACCGCAACCCGGCACGTGGGGCAGCGCGCGATCAGCTGCCCGCGCCCGCTCGCCGAGGGCGTGTCGACCAGCTCCGGCGCGTCGCCCGCGAGCGTCAGCCGGTCGGTCTCGATCATTGCGTTGAGCGCGAACGCCGAGCCCGTCTCGCGCTGGCACCAGCGGCAGTGGCAGCAGTGCACGAACAGCGGCGCAGTCTCCATCCGGAAGCGGATGCGGCGGCAGTCGCAGCCGCCTTCGAGCGGAAAGCGGTCTGTCATGGCTTCCCCGTCGTCGGGTTCACGCGGGCAGCGGCATGCTGTGCCACCAGATGCGGGCCTCCCTGCAAAGGCCGCGCTCGAACGTCGCCTGCAGCACGCCGTCGAGCGCCATGCGCGGCAGCGGGTCGCCCGGCTTGCGCGCGACGAGGTTCGTCCCCGTCGACGCGGCCCACACGCGGAACAACTCCTCGGAGGCGACCTGGTAGGTCGTGTGCCAGTGCGCGATGCCGCCGTGCTCGAGACGCGCCAGCACCTCGTAGTCGACCCGCACGTCCTCCTGCAGCTTCACGCGCTGCCAGTAGGCGGCGAGCTGCTCGTGCCCGCGCTGCTCGGCGAACGGCGTGTTGCGGTAGACGCCGTCGGGGTGGAAGAGCGCGCAGAACGCGCGCTCGTCGCGCCGCTCCCATGCCGCCTTGTAGCCGCGCATGAAGTCGTCGATGGTCATGGCTCGTGTGATCGTGGTTCGGCGCTCAGGCCCGGAGCTGCTTGCGGAAGATCGCGGCATCGACGAGCGTGCCGTCGGGCGCGAGGGAGTCCTGCGGGATGATGCCGACGAGCGTCCAGCCCGACCGGCGATAGAGGCGCTCGCCGTCGCTGCCCGCGCGCGTCATCAGCGTGAGGTGCGTCCGGCCGTGGGTGCGTGCCTCGCGTTCCGCGGCTTCCATCAGCGCCGCGGCGACGCCCCGCCCGCGCGCGCGGCGGTGGACGACGAGCTTGACGATCTCCGCGCGGTGCGGCTGGAACGCTTCGCGCGCGGGCACGAGCGTCACCGTGCCGGCGATGCCGTCCGCGTCCTCCGCGACGAGCACGACGCGGCCGTCCGGACGCGCGGCGACGTCGAGCCAATGGGCTTCCGCGTCCTCGCGCGCGAGGCCGGACATGTAGCCGATCGACGCGCCGTCCGCGACCGCGTCGAGGAACAGCTCGGCGAGCGCGGGGGCCGCGAAGGCGACGTCGGCGGGAGCGAGGTGGCGGATCTCGGCGGCGGGCATCGTCTGGCAGCGTACGCCAGCAGGCGCGCCGGCTGCAACGGTCGGGCGTCGCGCAGCCGCAGCGTCGGCACGTTCGGGTCCGTCACGGGCGATCTGCCGGCTCGATGGTGCGGCGCGGCCGGACTTCGGGCGCTCAGCGCAGCGAGACCAGGCCGGCAACGAGGAACGGCAAGCCCAGCAGCGACACCAGCAGGGGGAACAGCCACAGGCTGCGGAACGTGGCGAGCTCGGCCCGGCTCGGTTGCGCAGGGTCGTAGACGACCGGCAGCGGCGTGCCCACCGGCGTAGGCGCGCCGCGTCCCGTGTCGGAGCGGAACACGACCGATTGGCCCTGCGGCGTGTCGAACTCGACCACCGGGAAGTAGAACGTGCGCGGTGCCCCCTTGCTGCGCTCGACGAGCTGCTCCTCGTTGCGGGCGACCTTGCCCATGGCCCGGCCACCGGCGGAGAGCCTTGCGGCCGAGCGGCGCGCGAGCATCAGCGCGACGCCCTGCGCGAACGCGCCGGCGGCGACGAAACCCCAGGTCATGACGGGATCGGTCACGGTAGAGTTCCCCCTCTTCGAAGCCTCTGCGGCGGCGCCGTCGGACGGCGGCATGGTATCCGCTGCCGCGGTCGCGCGCCACGCCCTCGCGCTACTGCCGCGCGACGACGCGGACGACGACCTCGCGATGGTCGCGAAAGCCCATGCGCCGGTAGAGGTCCCGCGCGAGCGCGTTGTCGCGCATCACGTGCAGGAACGGCGTCTCGCCGCGGGCGAGCTCGCGGCGCAGCAGCTCGTTCATGAGGCGCCGCGCGAGGCCGCGGCCCTGGAACGACGGGTGCGTGCACACGCCGCTGATCTCGCGCAGCGTGCCCGCCTGCATGCGCTCGCCGGCCATCGCGACCAGCGCGCCGTCCGCGAACACGCCGAGATACTGGCCCAGCTCGATCGTGCGAATCCCGAACGGCCCCGGTCGCGTGAGCGTGGCGAGCGCGAGCGCCTCTGCGGCATGGGTCGCGGCGAGCGGCACGGCGTCGAGCCCGGGATCGGGCGGCGGAAGGGCGCCGTCCCAGATCATCTTGAACATCGTCGTCTCGGCGTCGACCCGCCAGCCGGAGGGCGCGTCGCCTGCCCACCGTTCCGCGTAGAAGTGCTCGCCGGGCTCGCAGTAGCGCGCCAGCGTGTCGAAGTCGGGCCGGTCGGGATCCTCGAGCCCGAGGATCGGCGAGAAGCCCTTCGCGTAGCGCCGCACCGTGCCCTCGCCGGCGGCGAACCGCGCGTGCGGGCCGGAGAGCGCGTGCCAGGTGACGTTGTCGAGAAGGTCGAGCATGCGCTGACGCGCGCGCGAAGTCAGCCGGCGTCGGCGAGCGTCTCGTCGTAGGCGTCGACGAGCGAGCGGGACAGCCCGGCGTGGTGCTGCGCAAACGCCTGGAGCTCGAGCAGGGTCTCGATGCGGCGCTCGACGTTGCGCGCGACGCTGAGGTCGCTGGGCGCCTCCAGCGCGCTGGCCCGCATGGCAGCCGCGAGGAAGATCGCGCGATGCTCCTCCAGCGCGCGTTGCAGCTGGTAGGCACGCGAGTACCTGGCCAGCGAGGCCGCCGGCATGAGCGGCAGCGCCTGGCGGAAGTTGGCCGTGTCCCACGCCGTGCGGATGGTGGTTGCGTACGCGACGGTGAGGTCGATCGGTGGCGGCGGCTGTGGCGGAGCGCTGTCGCCAGAAGGCTGCGCTGCGGCGTCCCACAACGCCCGGTACGCGGCGATGTCGCCGTCGAGGTGCGCCGCCAGCGCGGCGAACGACTCTTGCGACCTGGCCACCCTGGCGCGGTTGGCGGCCACTTCGGCAGCAAGCGCCGTGCGGGTTCCCTCGAGCAGCTGCCTGTCCTGCCGGCGCTTGACCCAGCGCTGGACCGCCAGCGGCAGGAGGATGCCCAGGACGACGATGGACAGGTAGAGCAGGTACTGGGTGACCGAGTCGATCGGGCCGAATGTGAAGTTGGGGCGCAAGGCAGAATCCTCCGGCGAATGCTCTGCGCAGCTCAGGCGCCTTCCAGCATGATCAGCATGTCGAGGTCGCTAGTGCACGCCTTGCGCAGCGCGATCAGCGGCTGGTACTCGGGCGAGGAATACCACCGGTCGAGCGCGGCCTTGTCCGGGAACTCGATGATCACCACGCGCTCGGGGCGCCAGTGCCCGCCCTCCGGCAGCCTGTGGCTGCCGCCCTTGGTGAGGTAGCGGCCGCCGTGTTTCGCGATCATCGGCGCGGCCTTCGCGCGGTACTCCTCGAACTTGGGCGCATCGGTGATGACGTGCTCGGCGATCAGGTACGCAGGCATGGCTGTCCCAGTCGTCTTGTCCGGCCGGCGCCGCGCCGGTCAGGGGTGCTCGACGAACCGCGGGACCTCGCGGCCGTCCATGTAGGCGATGAGGACGTCGGCGGCGGCATTCGCGAAGTCGGCGTAGGCCTCGTCGGTGGGCCAGCCGATGTGCGGCGTGAGGACGACGTTTGGCAGGCGCGCGAGCTCGTGGCCGGCCGGCAGCGGCTCGACGTCGAACACGTCGAGCCCCGCGCCCGCGATCCTGCCCTCGCGCAGCGCGGCGACCAGCGCGGCCTCGTCGACGATCGGGCCGCGCGCCGTGTTGACGAGGCAGGCCGTGCGCTTCATCAGCGCGAGCCGGCGCGCGTCGATCAGCCCGCGCGACTCGGGCGCGAGCGTCAGGTGGATCGACACGACGTCCGACTCGCCCAGCAGGTCGTCCAGATCGAGCCGCTGCGCGCCCGACGCCTGCGCCGCCTCCGCAGTCAGCCGGGGGCTCCACGCGACGACGCGCATGCCGAACGCGTCCGCGATCTTCGCGACGTGGCGACCGATCCGGCCGAGCCCCACGATGCCCATCGTCTTGCCGTGGAGCACGCGGGTCATCGGCCGCGGCCACTCGCCGCGCTTCATCGCCGCGTCCGCGGCGGGGATGCCGCGCATCACCGCCATCGCCAGCCCGATCGCGAGCTCGGCGGCGCCGTGCGAGAAGCCGCCCGTGGCCCGGCCGAAGAGGATTCCCAGCTCGGCCGCGGCGGCGAAGTCGACGTGATAGGCGTGGTTGCCGGTCTGCGCGACGATCCTCACGTCCGGCAACTGCTGCAGCAGTGCGCGGCTGAAGCGCGTGCGCTCGCGATTGGCGATCAGCGCGTCGAAGCCGCGCAGCGCGGCGGGGTCGCGAAACGGCGCGGTGAACACGCGCACCTCGGCGCGCTCGCGCAGGCGGCGCACGCCTTCGCTGCCGTCCCAGGCTTCGTGGATGTCGTCGAGCACGGCTACTCGCAAGGCGCAGCCCTCCGCTTCACCTGCTGTGGCGCCATCGTCACGCCCTGCGGCCGGCGGCCAGCATCTCGGCCATCTTGCGGTGGACGACTTCGATCGCCTTGAGCGGCCGGATCATCACCTTGAAGTCGACGATCCTGCCCTCCGCGTCCCACTTGATCATGTCGACGCCATTGACGAGGATGCCGTCGATCTGCGCCTCGAACTCCAGCACCGCGTCGTTGCCCCGGGCCACCTCGCGGACGTAGCGGAATGCTTCCGCCGTGAACACGCGCATCGCCGCGCCTAGGTACATGTTCGTCAGCGGCTTGCCGCGTTGCGGGGTGTGCACGACCGGCGAGTGGAACACGACGTCGTCGGCGAGCAGCCCGTCGAGGCCGGCCGCATCGCGGGCGGCGACGATGGCGTGCCAGGCGTGCAGCGTGTCGATGGGCACTAGGGCCTGTTCACGCTATGGACGCATGCGCGAAGGGGTGTCCTCGCGTGGCCATCGCGGCGCTCGCCGCAGCGAATACCGGGAGTATTCGCAAGGCGAGCAACAATGAGGGGCGCGCGAGGACGACCCTTCCCTTCGGGCTGCGGCGAAAAAGACCGTGGGCGGTGTTGCAAGCCCTTGCCGGGTTCCCGACCCGCCTTCGGCCTTGCGCCTACCCCACGGCCTTTTTCGCTGCGCAGCGCGCTTGTGTCCATAGCGTGAACAGGCCCTAGAGGTCCTTGCGAAGGAGTCGAATCCGGCCGCTCGCGGATGCGCTCGTCAGCCGCTGCAACCCGAGGCCAGCTCGCCCGTGAGCGTCGCGGCGGGGACGACGCGGCACGCGCTCGCGTTCTGCCCGGCCCACAGGGGCGAGAAGTCTCCGCTGCCCGCCGCTTCGGCTTTCGCGCGCAACGGCGCGATGGCCGCCGCCGCCAGCGGAAATGCCGGCGTTGCCGCGTTGAGCGGCCCGAGCTCGCGAATGAGGCGGTTGACGATGCTGCGCGAGGGCCGCCCGGTGAACAGGTTGGTGAGCGCGGTCACCTGCGCGGCATCGCTCGCGAGCGCGGCGCGGTGCGGCTCGCTCGTGGTCACCTCCGGGCACAGCATGTACGCGGTGCCGAGCTGCGCGCCGGCCGCCCCGAGCGCCACCACGGCCGCCACGCCTCGCGCGTCGGCGATGCCGCCGGCCGCGATGACCGGGATCCTCACGGCCCGCGCCACCTGCGGCACGAGGGCAAACGTCCCCATCTGCGTGCCGAGGTCGCCGGTGAGGAACATCCCGCGATGGCCGCCGGCCTCGAGGCCCTGCGCGACCACGGCGTCCACGCCTTGCGCCTCCAGCCAGCGCGCCTCCGCGACAGTGGTCGCGGTGCTCAGGACCTTCGCGCCCCAGCTGCGCACGCGCGCGAGCAGGTCAGGCGCGGGCAGGCCGAAGTGAAAGCTGACCACCGGCGGCCGGAACGCCTCCAGCACGTCGGCAGCCTCGTGGCTGAACGGCCGGCGCCCCGGGCCGGCCGGAATCGCCTGCGGGTCGATGCCGAACTCGGCGTAGTAGGGCGCCAGCAGCTTGCGCCACGCCGCCTCGCGCGCGGCGTCGGGAACGGGCGGCGCGTGGCAGAAGAAGTTGACGTTGTACGGCTGCGACGTCTGCGCGACGATGGCCGCCAGCTCGTCGCGAATGGCTTCCGGACCCAGCATTGCGCAGGGCAGCGAGCCCAGTCCGCCGGCGTTCGAGACTGCCACCGCGAGCGCGCTGCCCTGCACGCCGGCCATCGGCGCCTGCACGACGGGCAGGCGGATCCCGAGGAGTTGCTGCAGGGTCATCGGCGGCACGTCGGCGAACGCGGCGCGGATCTGTCGGCAGCCGCGGACGGCGGCCCTCGGGAGGCGCTCCCGTCGCGCGCGGAGCGGCTGTCCCCGGTCGCGATCCGGGCCCGGCGGCGCGTTATTGCGGTACCGGCTTGTCGGCGGACGCCGGTTGCTCGGCGGGCGCGGCTTGGGGAGCTGCGGCGGCCTCGGCCTTCTTCTGGAGCTTCGCTTCCTTGCGCTGCTTCTTCGCAAGATCGCGCTGGCGCTTCTGGAAAGCATAGTTCGGCTTGGCCAATTGTCACCTCGTGTGTCGTCCAAACCCGCTAGATTACGCGAATTCCGCGGCCTACCGTCACTCGCCCGGTTTGGCGACCACCGCCCGCATCGGCGCCTCGTTCACCGTCAGCTGGAACACGTCCGGCCGGCTGTAGTGGCCGACGACGTCGAAGTCGAACTTCCCGCGGCCGATCTCGCCCAGGTCGAGGGTCGCAGTCAGGATGGTCTCGCCGTCGAAGTGCGGGCCCGCGAGCACCTTGCCGAGCGGGCTCACGATCGCGCTCCCGCCGCGCATCAGCACGGCATCCGGGGAGTCGCCGAGCGCGACGCGCACGGCATCGGGGAAGTCCTTCCGGCGCAGGAACTGGCATGCCGTGAGCACGAAGCAGCGCCCCTCGAGCGCCACGTGCCGCATCGAGGGCAGCCACGTGTCGCGGTCGTCGGCGGTGGGAGCGCAGTACAGCGCGACGTTCTTCGCGTACATCGCCATGCGCAGCATCGGCATGTAGTTTTCCCAGCAGATCACCGAGCCGATGCGGCCGTAAGGGCTGTCCACCGCCGTCAGGGTGGAGCCGTCGCCGAAGCCCCAGATCATCCGCTCCAGCGCGGTCGGCATCAGCTTGCGGTGCTTGCCGAGCAGCCGGCCGTCCGGTCCGAAGAACAGCACCGTGCAGTAGCAGGTGCCGCCCTCGCGCTCGATGACGCCCATCACCACGAAGCAGCCGTGCGCCGCTGCCGCTTCGCCGAGGCGCAGCGTGTGCGCGCCCGGCACGTCGATCGCCGCGTCGAGGTAGAGCCGGAACTCCTCGCGGCCGGCTGCGTCGCGCGCGCCGACCACGAGGCCGTAGCTCAGTCCCTTCGGATAGCCGGAGATGAACGCCTCCGGAAAGACGATCACCTTCGCGCCGCCGGCCGCGGCCTCGCCGATCAGGCGAACGGCCTTGTCGACGCAGGCGTCGGTGTCGAACGGCACCGAGCCGGCCTGCACCACCGCAACCTTGACGGTCGAAGCCCCGGCCTGCGAGTTCATCGCGCTTCCTTTTCGGTCATGCAACAGGCGTCGCGTCGGCGCGGCGGCGAGCAACCCCGTGGCCTGCCATCAGGCGAGCGCCTTGCGTACGAAGACGTCGCCGTCGGCGGACTCGCGCACGATGCGGAAGCCTGCGGCGAGATACATCGACAGCGGCCCGTAGTAGTTGGCCGCGGCGCCCTCGGCGCCGCGCGTCGGCTTGGCCTGCACTTCCTTCATCCCCCGCGCGCGCAGCCCGTCGCAGGCTGCGGCGAGCAGCGCGGTGGCCACGCCCTGGCCGCGCGCTTCGGGTGCGACGACGAAGCAGAAGACGACGCCGAGCGTCGCGCCGTCCGGTTCCGGCTGGTCGCGGAACATCGGGTACGTCGACCACGGACCGGCGTGGCACCAGCCCACGACCTCGCCGTCGCGGTAGGCGAGGAACCCCGAGGTGGTGCCGGCGCGAATGCAGGCGGCGACGTCGGCGCGGTTCTCCGCGGCCGTGCGCTTCTCCCACTCGACTTGCCGCGGGTCGTGCACCGGGAAGTAGCAGTAGCAGCCGGCCCAGCGCGGGTTGTCGGTGAATGCCCTCGTGTCGAAGAACGCGAGGTAGTCGGCCAGCCGATCTGCGGTGAGCGGCGCGCAAGTGATGACTGCCATGGCGTGGAGCGTGAGCGGGATCGAAACTCGCTGTACCGGGGCCGGCTCAACCCGGCGCGACGCGGACGCCCTTGAATCCTTCCCGGTCGATGGCCCGTTGCACGACGCCGGACCGCTTGGCCTCGTCGATGATCGCCGCGAGCCTGTCGCGGGCTGCGGTCGAGCGCCCCTTGGGAAGCGACGCGGCGTACCTGCCCGTCGTCCACGCGCCGGGGACGATGCGGGTACCGGGCAGCGCGTCCTCGATCTCGCGCAGCGTGACGGGATTCGCGGCCCAGACGTCCGCCGCGCCGGAGCGCAGCGCCTCCACCGCGTTCGGCACGCCGCCGGGCACGCGCACCACTTGCGCGAGCTTCAAGGCGCGGGTGAGGAACTGGTCCGAGCCGCCGCCTCGCGAGACGCCCACCTTGACGCCCGCCCGGTCGATCGCGGCCACGTCGCCGTACTCGCGCCCGGGGGCGGCGACGTACATCGCGTCGGCCAGCATGAAGTCGGGGCTCATGTCGGTCTTCTCCTCGGCCGCCGCGCTGCGCACACCGATGACGAGGTCCCACTCGCCCTTGCCGAAGCTTTGTGCGTACGCCTCCTGGTTGGCGTAGACAACGGCATCGAACGGCAAGCCGAGCCGCTCGGCGATGAAACGGCCGAGGTCGACGACGACGCCGCCCACGCTGCCGTCTGGCGCCCGCTTCGCCAGGATCGGGCTCCCCGTCTGGAATCCGACGCGCAACCGACCCGACGGCGCGATCTCGGCGGCAACCGCCTGCTGCGCCGGCGCCTCGGCGGGCCAGGCGAGGGCGGCGACGAGAAGAACTGCACACGGCACGGACCACTGCATGGATTGCGCCTTCGCGTGAAAAGCGTGGTTGCGCGGCGTGAGACGACCCGGCGGTGCCTCACTGCCCTTCCGGCGGCTGCCAGAGCTCGACCTTGTTGCCCTCCGGATCGACGACCCAGCCGAACTTCCCGTACTCGGAGTCCTCGGTCCGGTCGACGACCTTGCAGCCTTCGCTGCGCAGCGCCTGCAGCAGGCCGGCAAGGTCCGCGACGCGGTAGTTGATCATGAACGGCGAGGTGCTCGGCGCGAAGTAGTCGCTGTCGGCGGCATTGACGTTCCAGACCGTCGTGCCCGGCACGGGGTTGCCCGCGTCGTCGGCCCAGCGGAACACCGCGCCGCCCCAGTCCTGCACGTCGATGCCGAGGTGGCGCTTGTACCAGGCGCGCAGCGCCGCCGGGTCCCTCGCCTTGAAGAAGATGCCTCCGATGCCGGTGACTCGCTTCACGTGCGCCTCCTCGACGCTGACGCGGCAGCGCGTAGCGTACCCCAACGCGCCCGATTCCGTTGCCCCGGGAACCCGGATTGCGGGCCGCGTCGCCGCGAGGATCGCCCGACCGTTCCCGGCTACCCGAGCGTGCGCGTCATGAACACGCTGTGCGGGTCCTCGGCGTAGTCCGCGAACGGCGCGCAGTAGCTGAAGCCGAAGCTCTCGTAGAGTCGCCGCGCGGGCAGGAAGGCGTCCATCGATCCGGTCTCCAGGCTGAGGCGAGCATAGGCGCGCGAGCGGGCCTCGGCGACGATGTGCTCGAGCATCGCGCGGCCGACGCCGCTGCGGCGGTGCGACATGGCCGTGCGCATCGACTTCACCTCGCCGTGCCGGGGATCGAGCTCCTTGAGCGCGCCGCAGCCGAGCAGCGTTCCGTCCGACCAGGCCGTCCAGAACGTGATCCCGGGCCTGCGCAATGCCGCGAGGTCGAGCGCGTGCACGCTCTCCGGCGGCGAGAGCTCGTGCATCGAGCGCAGGTGCTCCTCGAGCAGCGCGCGGATCTCGGGGCCGGCGAGGTCGTCGACGCGGATCAGCATGGCCTGTCGACGGTCAGTTTCTCAGGTTGCTGCGGATCTTCCCGTCCTGCACGATCGCCGGGAAGTCTTTCGCCGGATCGCCGACCGGCGCGATACCCGCGGGCGATGGTCGCGAGTCGACGCGGCAGTGCAGCGGCACCCGCGCGGCGGCGATGACCGTGCCCGCGACGCATGCTCAGCCGGGAATCTCCGCCTCGACGAGCATCGCGAGGAGCGCGAGCGACTCCTGCCAACCGAGGTAGCAGGCCTGCAGGGGAATGGCCTCGGGGATGCCCTCCTGCAGGATGTCGAGTTCGGTGCCGCAGAACGCCTTCCGCAACGACACGGCGACCTGCATCGTCCCGGGCAGGTTGGCGTCGTCGAACCTGTCCGTGTGGCGGATCAGCTCGTGCGGGACCAGCTCGAGGTACTCGCCGCCGAACGAGTGGCTCGCACCCGTCGAGAGGTTCGTGAACGACATCCGGTAGCTGCCGCCGACCCGCGCGTCGAGGTGATGGACCTTGCCGGTGAAGCCGTGCGGCGGCAGCCACTTCGCCATCGCGTCGGGGTCGATGAACGCGCGATAAACGCGCTCCGGCGGCGCGCGGAGCACGCGGTGGAGGCGGACGGTGCCTGTGGCCATGAGGTTCTTCTTCCGGATGCCGGGTGGTCGCGCGCGACCGGCGTCGCGAGTCTGCTGCGCGAGCGCCCCCGGCGCAAGTCCCGTTCGCCGCAGCGAAGGGCTGCATCGACGTTGCGGCATGCACCGCGCTCCCGAACGCCGCTCGCATCGATCTAGGGCCAGGTGCGCTCGACGTCCTGCGCGTAGAAGTCGATGGCGCCGCCGTAGGCGCGCACCTCCGGATCCGCGCTGGTCGCCGCGACGAGCCGCAGCAGCAGCTCCACCGCGTCCTTGCTCCGGCCGAGGTTGTGCAGCGTCATCGCCAGGAAGACCTTGAGCTCGTTGGCGTCCGGGAATTCCCCCAGTCCCGTGGCCAGCACTTCCTCCGACTCCGGATACTGTCCCAGCACCCGGAGCGTGCTGCCCAGGCCCAGGAACGCCCCCCGCCGGCGCGCCGGGTCGAGACGTCCGGCGAGCGCAGCGCGGTAGAAGGGAACGGCTTCCGCTTCCAGCCCGAGGTAGTCGTGGACGCACGCGGTCTCGTACTGGAGCTCGGCGTCGCCGGGCGCCGCCTGCACGAGGGCGACCGCAAGCTCGCGCGCTTCCTCGTGCTTGCCCTCGCGGCGCAGCGCGAGTACCTCCCCGGCGCTCATGCAATGCCTCCAGGCTTCTTTGCAGGGGTCAAATCCACCTCCGCACCGTTGCCGCGTACCGCTCGAACTCATGGCCGAACGCAACCGCAAGCGCGCGCTCTTCGGGGACGATCTGGAACCGCGTGAGATAGGCGCAGAAGGCCGCGACCAGCAGGTAACCGGCGAGCGTGGACGCCCAGGCGGCCGCGCCGAGGAGCATCAGCGCCATGCCGAGGTACATCGGATTGCGGCTCCAGCGGTAGAGGCCGGAGGTGACGATCGCCGTTGTCCGCTCCGGCGACGTGGGATCGACCGTCGTGCGCGCCCGCCTGAACTGCACGACGCCGGCCAGCGCGACGGCGAGGCCGGCGATCGCGAGCGACGCCGCGACGAGCCGGCGTCCCGGGAACGGCAGGCGCAGCAGGGGCGCGTGCGCGGACGCCAGTGCGATCGCGCCCGCGAATGCCGCGGCGAGGGCGAGAGGCGGAATCCGCAACTCCAGTCGGTGCATCGGGGCATTCCTGTCCGGTGGCGTGGCATTTCGCCACAACCGCCCCGTGTTGCGCAATCGTCTCCCGTCGCGCGCGGCCCCCTATCCACCCGCAAGGCGGTACAACCTCGCCGACTGCGGCCTGCGGTGCAGCATTCTCTCGCCTTCGCGCTCCAGCAGGAAGCCGCAGCGCTCGAGCACCTTGCACGATGCCGCGTTGTCCGCCGCCACAACGCCGACGATCGACTGCAGCGCGAACGTCCGGAGCGCCCACTGCGCGGCCGCGCCGACGCCCTCCGTGGCCCGTCCGCGTCCCTGATGCGCCATCGCGATCGCGTAGCCGATCTCGACCTCGCCTGCGAGAGGACTGAAGCCGACGTGCCCGACGAGTTCGTTCGGCGTGCCGAGATCGATCGCGAGCACGTAGGGGGCCGAGCGCGGATCGGCGACCGCGTACTGGGCAACGAGGTGGCGCAGGACTCCCCTGGCCTCGCGTTCGTCGCGGTACACCTGGTCGGGGATCCGTTCCCTGAGCGTTGCTTCCCGGCTGAGCTCGAAGATGCGGGGCGCGTCGGTCAGGCGGAGCCTGCGCAGGACCAGCGATGGCGTGCGCAGGACGACGCTTTGGTCGTGGCCGTGCTTCGATGCGCTTCGGCTCGCGTCGTCCGCGTCACGCACGTATGCCCATCCGGCCGAGGATCCAGACCATCGCGAGGTACGCCCCGGCGGTCGCGGCGCATGACGAGGCGAGGCTCGCCCAGAAGCTCCAGCCGGCACGCAGCATCAGCGGCAACGCGACGAACAGCACCAGCGAAGGCAGCACGAGCCACAGGATGCCCTGCGCGAGCTCCGCCACGCGCTCGCTATCGCCGGTGTCGGCATAAAGCCAGACGAAGGCGAGGATCGACGTCAGCGGGAGCGAGGCGAGCAGTGCCGCCCACACCGGGCTTCGCTTCGCGACCTCGGCGACGGCGACTGCAACGACGGCGGTCACTGCGATCTTGATCGCGTACGTCCACATGGCGTCGGTCGCTCCTGTGCGTTCGGTCGATGGATGAGGAACTGTCTGCGGTCCGCCGGTCGCGTCGCCTCCGCCGCATGCCTGTCGCACGGCAGGCCCGCTCGCGCGGCGGATCGTGTCGTCGGCGCCCCGAATGCGCTACTGCCACGTGCGCTGCCGCAGCAGGCCGTTGACGAGGACGACGGTGAAGAAGAACAGCCACGAAGCGGCGACCAGGAGGGATCCGGCCCCGGGGCGACCCTTGCGCGTGGCCAGGACGTGGCCCCACCAGAGCAGGGCAAGGACGCCCGAACTGGCCGCCAGGGACACCCACCACGGGGTGCTGCGGCTGAGATTCTCGCCCGCGACCGTGAGGAGGATGACCAGGCACGCCGCCAGGGCGGTCGGGACGGCGAGGATCCAGTAGACGTAGCGCAATGGGGTTCTCGTGCAACGGAGTTGATCGGAGAGGAAACTGTACTGCGTCGCGCAGCAATCGACACGTGGACGTGCACGGACGTCTGGCCACGGGCGGCCGTTACCCGGGCCGGCCGGGCCTCGCGCTCGACTGCGTCACGTGCCGAGCCGCCGTCTCACCGGGGCAACCCGGTGCACGCACGACCTCGCGGCGATGACGAAGCGCCCGCGGCGATTGTCCAGCGCCGGAGCGTGCCGGCAGCGGGCGGCGTGGAGGATCCTTCGCCGCGACCGGCCGTCGGTGGCGTCGGATCACTTCTTCGCTGTCCGGGACTTCCGCAGGGCCGCTACCGGGTCGGCGTCCGCGGCGAGGCCGTCCACCGTCGCGCGAAACGCCAGCTTGCCCTTCCCGGTAGCGAAGGCGTGCGCCGAGAGGTAGCTGCCGGTGCCTGCGGATCGCACGACGACGACCACTTCCGGCTGCCGATCGCCGTCGACGTCCGCGAGGACGACCTTCTCGACGACTCCGTCGCGAGCGCGAATGAGGCCCGAAGCAAAGAACGTCGTTTCGTCCGGCGCCGCCGCGGCATCGTAGAGCCGCACGCTGAAGCTGCCGGTCGACCGGGCCTCGAAGTCGCCCTCCGCGACGACCGCCGTCCTGCCGTCCGGCAGCGTGAGCTTCGCGACGAAGCGCTCCTGCGCCGAGACATCGGTGGCGGAAGCGAGGAGCATTGCGATCACAGCTGCCCGAAGTGCCTTTGCCATTCCCTATCCCTTTCCAGACTGATGGTCTCGACCGCACACCGGTGGGCGTTGCCGGCGATTCGCCGCGTCACGCCCCGCCGCGGCCGGCTTGAAGGAACCGCTACTTCATCGCGACGGCCTCGAACCGCGCCCGCGGCACGCCTTGCGCGTCCATCAGCTCGAGGTGGCTGCCGCGGACTCGGTAGCTCTCCACCTGCCCCAACGCGTCGAGGAAGCGCGTCTCCTGTTCCATGCCTTCCCCGCAGGCCATCATGGTCCCCGCCACGCGGCTGAAGCGCAACTTGTCGCCGTCGAGCTCGAAGCCGCCGGCCAGTCGGTTGCAGCCGCCGCTCCCGCTGACGCGAAGCGCATCGCTGGCGAGCATCAGGTGCGCCTCGCGCTGCCTGGCGCCGGCCGGCACAGGTGCATCGCCCAGGCGCACGAGCTTCCAGTAGGTGCCGCGCAGCGGGCTGTCGGCGAGCGTGTTGCCGCACGTCTCGCGCGGCCAGACGTTGACGAAGCGCTCGACGACCAGCGTCGGGCGCGGCGGCTGGCTCTCCTCCATCGAAGGGCGTTGCGCGATCGCGCCATTGACGCTCACCAGCACCGGCTGCCCCGGTTTCGTCCCCGACTGGCGATACGCGGCCTCGAGCGCCCTGAAGTCGGCCTCCATTGCCACGGGCAGGCGCCGGCCGTCGGCGCACAGCGTGATGCCGGCGGCGTCGGCCATGTAGCGGAACATGCCGGTGAGCGCCATGCGCGGCTCGATCGGCGCGAACTTCGGCAGGCGCGCCAGTCGATCGTTGTGGGAGGACTCGATGGGCTTGCCGGCCGTGTCGAGCTTGCGCAGCGCGGCGCCGCCGTCCACCGGCATCAGATGGACGCGCGCCTCGCGCGCGCTGCGAAGCACGATGCGGCCGGTGTCGCGTTCCTGCATCCAGCGGCCGATGTCGTCGAAGCGGTTGGGCTCCGGACGGCCGACGTGCGTCATGCGCAACTGGTAGCGGCCCTGCGGCATCAGGTCGAGGTGCCAGGCGATGGGGTTGCTTGCGCCGGGCAGTTCGCCTTCGTACGAGGCGGGCAGGGTGCCGATCGCGGCTGCCGCCGGCTTCGGCTTTGGCTTCGCGCCGCCGCGGGCGGACACCAGCAGCAGTTCGAGCGGCGCGTTGCGGCCGTCCAATACCGGGGTATGTGTGTCCGTCGTGAACATCAGCTGTCCCTGGTGCCTGACGGTCGCGCGCACCGTGTAGCGGCGGCCCGCCTTCACGGCGGCATCGTCGTAGGCGATGGCAAAGCGGAACGGCGGCTGCCCGGCCGGGTCCAGCCTGGCGCGGCCGAGCACCACCGCCGGCGCGTCCGCCTTCGACACGTCCTGCAGCTCGGCCTCGAACACCGCATCGGGCGGCAGCGCGATGCGCTCCCGATACGCCGCAGTGCCTTCGAGCGTGCCGGCCCAGGCTGCGCCGCAAGCAAGCCAGGCCAAGCAGGTCGCAAGCAGCGCGCGGGTCATCGGTCGCCGGCCACCGGTGATTGAGTTGCTGCGCATTCTCCAACTCCTATCGCTGGCGCCCTGCAGGGTCCCGGGTGAGTAAAGAGCGAAGCGGGAGGCGCGGACAGCCATCGTCGCACGACGCTGCCGTTCAACGGCGCGACGCTTGCGGCACCTCCGCCGCAACGGGTGGCCGGGCGTGACTCAACCGCAGATCCGCACGCGCGTCGCGGGCAACGAGGTACGCTGAGCGAAGGAATACGGCGCAGATGAGTGCCCCAACTGCGACGTCCGGCCAGGGCGAAGAGGTCATCCAGACGGCCAGGGCCGCGAACAGTACCGAGACGTTTGCAATGAGGTCGTTCCGTGTGCACAGCCAGACCGACCGCATGTTGATGTCCTCGGCACGCTGCCGCCAGAGCAGGGTGAAGCAAACGCCGTTCGCCACAAGCGCGAGGGCGCCTACCGCACCCATTGCCTCGACCGCCGGAAGCTGGGGTTGGAGCAGCTTGTACACGAGCTGCGCAAGGACGAACAACCCGAACAACCCCATGACCGCTGCCTTCGCGACAGCTGCCCGCGCTTTCCAGACAGCGCCTCGCGCGACCACGTAGAGACTGAACCCGTAGACGAGGGCGTCGCCCAGCATGTCGAGGGAGTCGGCGAGCAGGGCCACGGACCCGGCGAGCCATCCCGACACGATCTCCACAAGGAACATCCCGGCGTTGAGCAGGAGCGCAACGCGCAGGGTTGCCGATTGGCGCTCCCGCAGCCAGTCGACGGCGCAGCCCTTGTCGGTGCAGCAATCGTCCATCGCCTCGATCACGCCCCATGACCAAGGTGATCGGCCGCCGGGGCCGGCGAAGCCGCGCCGAGGACGGTCCGGATCACGGTCTGGTCAGCGGGCACTCCGATCGATCTCGCGGCGATGTCCCACCTTGATGACCTCGATCCGGCCCCCAGGGGGCGGTTCAGTCGTCCGAGCAAGCAAGCCAATCCTGAATACCTCGCCCATATGATGTGCGCGAACCGCGAACGGCCCGAGCAGGCATGTGCCGGCAACGAGTGTGACGAATGTCCGCCGGCACATCACCGAATCAGATCCTCGGCGCGGCGTAGACATCGCTGCTCCTTGACGCCCGACGAACGAAGGTAACCGGCCGCCAGGCGCGGCCGAAGGCCCGCCGTTGGCGCTCCGCTTGAGCGAGGGGTCAGGCGTCAGCGCGGGACTTCCACTACCGGGTGGCTCGGGATGTCTTGGCATACCTTCTTCTTTGATGCCAGTCTCGCACGGGCGACGCGTCTACGTGGCGCCCGCCTCCACATGAATGTCGAGCAGGTGGGCCAGCTCGGCTGGATTGGTCGCCGGCAGGAAGTGGCTGCCTCCGGCGACCGTCTGCAGACGGGCGTTCGGAATGAACTCAGTCAGGAACTCAGCGATGCGCATCATCGCCGGGTGGCCATCGCCGCCGCGCACGACGAGCGTCGATACGGCGATCTTCTCGTAGGCAGACCGTGGAGGCTCAAAAGGCGTGCCTGATGACCAGTCGCGAATGTTGGCTGGCGTCGTCTTGATGACGTAGTCGCGCACTTTCGCGGGAAACGCGGCAAAGGTCCCCTCGCCGCCATAGAAGTCGATCACGTGGCGAGCCGCGTCGGGCCGGCCAGCTTCGAACTCTGCAAAGTAATCTCGCGTCATCGCACCGAACATCGCATAGAGGTCGCTTTCTCCCGATGTCTTCAAGAGGCCGAGCGGATTCGCTTCGACCAGCATGAGGCTTGCCGGCTTGACCGTGCCTTCGATTGCGTGCGCAAGCGCCGCAAGGCCGCCGAAGGAGTGGCCGACCACGTGTGTCGGCTCGCCAATCCGTTCAAGGATGCGGTCGATGACTTCCGTCTGCTGCCGCATGGTCGAGTTGCCGAGCGGACGGCGTTCGGCAGTCGCACCGTAGCCGAGCAGGCTCGTTGTCACGATGCGGTGGCTTCGGGCGAGCCGATCAGTGACGGCCTTCCATCCTGAGCCCGTCCCAAAACTTCCCGGCAGCAGCAACAGCGCCGGTCCTTCGCCCCACTCGGAATATTCAACGTCGGCAGGAAAGTCGCGCATCAGTCACCGCGTTCAGCTTCTGAGTTGGCCGCTGAGCAGTTTAGGTCTGCATGGAGCGGCGGGAAAGGGCGGCTTGGGGAATGGGCTGGCATTCCGGATTGAGGGCAGGCAGTCGTCCTCTGACGTCCAACGTCCGGGCTCAGGCGTCCACAACAGCATGCGCAGCGCCGCTGTTGTGGGTCGCCTGCAGCCCGTGGTTGGGCGTCATAGCACCACCCGTCATGCTCGCGTCTTTCGCGCTGCAGACGCAGGGCGGGGCATCATCAAGCTCGCAGCGACGGAAATCAGCAACACGGCTGCAACGGTCGCAAGCATCCACAGAACGGGCACCTTGTACAGGTCGATGATCAGCATCTTTACGCCCACGAGCGCGACGATGATTGCAAGGCCGTACCCTAGCAGGTGGAAGCGCTCAGCGACGTCAGCGAGCAGGAAGTACATGGCGCGCAACCCCAAGATGGCGAAGGTGTTGGCCGTGAACACGATGAAAGGGTCGCTCGTGACGGCGAAGATGGCCGGTATGCTGTCGACGGCAAAGATGAGGTCCGTGGCCTCCACCAAGACCAGGACCAGGAATAGCGGCGTAAACACACGCCTTCCATTTTCGAGAACCACGAATCGCTCGCCATGCAACGTAGCCGTGAGGGGCGCGTGATTTCGAAGCCAGCGTAACAGGGGGTTCGAACCGAGGTCGCTTTTCTTGCCGGTGAACAAGAACATCTTGATTCCGGTTGCGACCAGAAATGCGCCGAACAGGTAGAAGATCCAGGAGAACTGCTGTATCAACAAGGCGCCTAGGTAGATCAGCACCGCTCGCATCACGATTGCGCCGAGAACCCCCCAGAGAAGCACGCGTTTCTGGAACTCAGGCGGTACCGAGAAGTACGTGAAGATCGTGATCCAGACGAACACGTTCTCAACCGCTAGCCCCTTCTCGATGAGATAGCCCGTGGCGTACTGCAGCGCTTTCTGATTGGCCACATCCGCTCCAAACTGCCCGTTCAAGTACCACCAGAACCATGCGCCGAAGGCGCCAGCCGCTGCGAACCACACCACCGACCACCACGCCGCTTCTTTCATCGACACCCTGTGACTTCCCTGTGTACGTAGCAACAGGAAATCGACGGCGAGAAGCAAGGCGACGAGCAGGCTGAAGCCTGCATACAGAAGCGGTGTTCCGGTATGTGCGACGTCAGTCATAAGCGCGCTCGAGTTGAATGCGACGTTGACGCCCAACGAACTGAAGCTAACCGGCGGCCCGCTGCGGGGCGCGCAGCGCCCGCACGCGGGACGTCCGCGTTGAGCGACGGGTTAGGCCTCAAATACACAGGCCATGAGTTGATCGTCAATAGGCGCGCCGTCAATGACATAGGCGCGCCGTCGGCAGCCTTCGACGCGAAAGCCCATCTGCTCGCAAAGTGCAATAGCGCGCGAGTTGGACTTCATTACGAAGAGCTCTAGTCTCGACAATCCGACCGTCGGCGCCCAGCGAATTGCTTCGGCAAGCAAGCTCCGACCTACACCGCGCCGCCAATGGGACCGCAGCACGCCTATTACAAGTAGCGCAGAGTGACGAATTCGCGGGATCGGCGAGCCAGAGACCCCGAGAAAGCCCACCAGATCGGCTTGGTCAATCGCCAAGATCCGCCTGCTGGTGCCAGAGTTCGCAATCTTCTCAAACTGTGCGGACACTTCTTCGGGAGAAACCTGGTACTCGCCTGGCGCAAACAGCATGAAGTTCGTTTCGCCAAAAAGCGCCTTCTGCAGCGTCACATACGCGCCCGCATCGTCCGGCCGCGCATCGCGAATGGTGATCTCGCTCATGAGGCCTAACGTTTGAGCCAAGCGGGCGGCAGCGGCGTGGCACCGCGCCCGCGAGGCGGAACAATAACCTGGGGGGCTCGCGGGCGCGGTGACGCGCCGTTGCCGCTCCGCTTGAGCGAAGGGTCAGGCATCGCGGCGCATTGCCTCATTCGCCCTCTTCGCGCGGAATGTTCTGCGCAACACGCCACAGGACACCGCTGGGGTCAAACAACGTGAAGTCGCGCATGGCCCAAGGCTGGTCCTGTAGTGTTCCCACCTTCACCCCGAAGCGAGCGGCGACGCCAGAAGAAAGAACTTGAGCGTACCAGTCGTCAACGTTCTCGACGAGCAGATGCATCTGGTAGTTCTTGATGAACCCTGGCTCGTTGAACGCCTGCAAGAGAAAGCTCGTCTCGCCGTGCCGAACGTACGCGAGGTCCTCGGATGACCAGGGAATCTTGAACCCAAGCGCGACATAGAACTCCTTGGACAGCGCAAAGTCCGCGGCAGGAACGAAGGCTTTGATTTCAACTGCGACGAGATTCAACGGCGTCTCCTGCGAGGCCCAACGAAAATTAGGCCTCACCTTACGAGCTGGCCACCGAACGCAACTCGACCGCGGCCTGCGGGTGCGTACTCGATGTGAACCTGCTCGGCCCTGCGGTTCAAGCACGTTGCGACTGCCTGAGCCAGGCTGGCTGCCTGGGTGGCCAAGGCGTCTGGCGGCGGCAGATCCGCGAGCAGGACCTTCACGAAGACAGGGAAAAGCACCTCGACCGGCCCGTTCTCAGCGTACTGCTCGACGGGTAGATGCTCGAGCCGTACCCAGACGTGGCCGGAAGGAGCATGGAGCACCGTGGCCATGGCAGTGGCGACGGCCTTGGCAGAGCCCGCCGGAACCGTGTGTTCTGCGTCGGTCACAACCTGGATGTCGACGACCGGCATTGGCTGCTTTCGGTGGCGGATGTGACCGCGCGAGGGCTCTTCAGTGAGGCCTAACGGAATGTAGGTCGTTTGGATGATGCGTATGCGGACAGGCTACGCCGCATAATCGGAGGGCGTCAACGACAAGTCCCTGAAGCGCCACGGAAAGTGGATGCGTGCGAAAGGAAGGGCCGCTCGATGCACGTCCTGCCGGGGCGGGCCCCTGCGACCGGAGAAGTCGAGCCGGATTCCACGCCACTGCCGCCGGTGCGGCCGTCGCGCCTCGTTGACGTCCTGCGGGAGCGTATCCGCTGTCGCCATTACAGCTATCGGACCGAGCAGGCGTACGTGGAGTGGATGCGGCGCTTCGTCGCGTTTCACGGGCGCCGGCACCCGCGCGACATGGCGGCGCGCGAGATCGAGGCGTTGCTCGGCCACCTGGCGAACGAGCGCCACGTCGCGGCGTCTACGCACAACCAGGCGCTCCCGGCGCTGCTGTTCCTGTATCGCGAGGTCCTCGGCGTCGAGCTGCCGTGGTTGGGCGACATCCACCGCCCAAAGCGCCCGCGCCGGCTGCCGGTGGTGCTTTCGCGCGAGGAAGTGAGGGCGGTGCTGGCGCAGCTCGACGGCCGTTGAGCCGGGTCAAGGCTTCGCTCCGGAGGCGAGCACGACCGGCATCGGCAGCTCGTAGCCGAACTCGCGCCGGTAGGGCGCCCAGATCTGCTCCAGCGCCGCGCGGATGCGCACCATCGCCGCAGGCGTCTGCGCGCGCAGCGCCGCCCGCGCGCGGACCGTCCCTTCCGCCACCGCGGCGAGCGCTTCGTCCACCGTGCGCACGCGCCACACCTGCGGAACGGTCGCGAAGACGACGTCCGCGAACCCCGCCGCTTCCAGCCGCGGCCGCGACTGCGCGGGGTCGCTGAACGCGAAGAAGTCGGGGCCGGGGGGGACGCCGAAGTCGGGATTGCCGTGCGCCTGCACGGTCGGGACGATCGGGCCGAAGCCGAGGACGCGCTCCGGCACGTCGTACACCGTGAAGGCGAAGCGGCCGCCGCGCCGGAGCACGCGCAGCGCTTCGCGCAGGCCGAGATCGGGGTCGGGCAGGTGCGGCACGCCGATCGCGTTCACCACGCCGTCGAAGCTCGCGTCTGAGAAGGGCAGGGCGCAGCCGTCGCCCACCTCGAAGCGGGCGCCAGGCACGCGTTCGCGCGCCAGCTCGATCTGGGCAGGCGAGAAGTCGACGCCGACCGCTTCCGCGCCCCGCTGCAGCGCGCCGGCGCAGGCGTACCCGGCGCCGCAACAGACGTCGAGCACGCGCGACCCGGTGGCAACGCCCGCCGCGTCGAGCAACGCCCGCACCGACTGCGACGTCACCGCGCCGAAGTGCTGGTCGTACTCGCCGCACACGCCGGCGTCGCCCCAGCCCTCGCGCTCGAACTCGTGGAATGCGTCGATCGACTTCATGGCGGTCCCCCCCCATGGCCCCGCCGGGCAGGTCTCACGCCCCCGCGTGGAACGGCTTGCCGAGCGATGCCGGTGCGTTGAGACGGATCGTCGTCGCGTCGCGCGAGATGATCGCCAGCACGACGATCGTGGCGACGTAGGGCAGCATCGACAGGAACTGCGAGGGCATCTCCAGCCCCAGCGCCTGCGCCTGGAACTGCGCGAGCGTGACGCCGCCGAAGAGGTACGCGCCGGCGAGCACGCGCCACGGCTTCCACGTCGCGAACACCACCAGCGCGAGGGCGATCCAGCCGCGGCCCGCGGTCATGCCCTCGACCCACAGCGGCGTGTAGGCCACGGCGAGGTAGGCGCCGGCCAGCCCCGAGCACGCGCCGCCGAAGAGCACCGCCATGTAGCGGATCGCGATCACCGGGTAGCCGATCGCGTGCGCCGACTGCGGCGACTCGCCGACCGCGCGCACGACGAGCCCGGCGCGCGTGCGGTACAGGAACCAGTGCACTGCCGCGAACAGCGCCAGCGACAGGTAGACGAGCGGGTTGTGCGCGAACAGGAGCTTGCCCACGATCGGAAGGTCGGAGAGGCCGGGAACGGCGAGCGGCCGGATGCCCTCGATCACCACCGAGACGTACTCGAGGCCCAGGAACGCGGAGAGCCCGACGCCGAACAGCGAGAGGGCGAGCCCCGTCGCGACCTGGTTCGACATCAGCGAGAGCGCGAGCACGGCGAAGATCATCGACACGGCGGCGCCGGCGAGGATGCCGGCGCCGACGCCGAGCCACGGCGACTTCGTCGTGGCCGCGACGGCGAACGACGCCACCGCGCCGACCAGCATCATCCCCTCGACGCCGAGGTTCAGCACGCCCGACTTCTCGGTGACCAGCTCGCCCAGCGCCGCATAGACCAGCGGCGTCCCGGCGGCGAGCGTGAGGACGATCAGCTGCGCGAACTGGTCCACGTCACGCGCCCTTCGGGACGGGGACTGGTGTGCGCGCGGGACGCACGACGCGCAGACGGTAGTGGATCAGCACGTCGGCGGCGAGCAGGAAGAACAGCAGCGTGCCCTGGAACAGCCCGGTGACCGCGGAGGGCAGCGCGAGATTGAGCTGCGCGGACTCCCCGCCGAGGTAGAGCAGCGACATCAGGAGCGCCGCGAACACCACGCCCACCGGGTGCAGGCGGCCGACGAAGGCGACGATGATCGCGGCGAAGCCGTACCCCGGCGACAGCGTGGGCAGCAGCTGGCCCACCGGCCCCGCCGCCTCCTGCACGCCCGCCACCCCCGCGCACCCGCCGCCGATCAGCAGCCCCATCCACACGTTGCGATTCGACGAGATGCCGGCGTAGTTCGCCGCCGCCGGCGCCAGCCCCGCGACGCGCATCTGGAAGCCGGCCAGGCTCTTCTGCATGAACAGGTAGCCGGCGGCGACGACTGCGAGCGCGACGAACAGCCCCGCGTTCACGCGCAGCCCCTCGAACAGCGGCGGCAGCAGCGCGGCCTCGTGGAACAGCCTCGACTGCGGGAAGTTGAATCCCTCGGGGTCGCGCCACGGCCCGTGGACCAGCCACGACAGCAGGTGCGTGGCGACGTAGACCAGCATCAGCGACACGAGGATCTCGTTGGCGTTGAAGCGCGTGCGCAGGAACGCGGGGATCGCCGCCCACGCCATGCCTCCCAGCGCGCCCGCGACGATCATCGCCGGCAGCAGCAGCGGCGAAGTGGTCTCGGGAAACGCGAGGGCGAGGCCGCCTCCCGCGACCGCTCCGACGAGCAGCTGTCCTTCGGCGCCGATGTTCCAGACGTTGGCGCGATAGCCGGCGGCGAGTCCCGTGGCGATCAGGATCAGCGGGCTCGCCTTCAGCAGCAGCTCGGAGACGCCGTAGGCATCGGCGACCGGCTTCACGAAGAACGCGTGGAACGCCGTGAACGGGTTCTTGCCCAGCCACGAGAACAGCACGAAGCCGACGACGAGCGTGGCGAGCGCCGCCGCGAGCGGCGACAGCCAGCCGGCGAGGCGGGAGGGCTCCGGGCGCGCTTCGAGGCGCAGCCTGATTGAGCCCCCCACGCTTGCGGCATTGGCCGCTGCGCTGCCCCCGGTGGGGGAGCGATTCGCGCCTTGGGGCGGCCCGGCGGCGCTCATGGCTCGCGGTCCCCCGTCCCGGGCTCGGCGTCGAGGCCGAGCGCGCCCGCCGGCGAGAAGCGGCGCTGGCCGTGCGGCCCTGCGGCGACGAACGAGCCCGCCATCAGCTGCCCGATCTCGCCCGCATTGGTGTCGGCGATGTCCTTCGCCTCGGAGAGCCGGCCCTGCGCGATCACGGCGAGCCGGTCGCAGATCTCGAAGAGCTCGTCGAGCTCCTCCGACACGACGAGCACGGCAACGCCTGCCTCGCGCAGGTCGATCAGCGCCTGGCGGATCTGCGCCGCGGCGCCGACGTCGACGCCCCAGGTCGGCTGCGCGGCGATCATCACGCGCGGCTTCTGGCGGATCTCGCGGCCGACGATGTACTTCTGGAGGTTGCCGCCGGACAGGCTGCGCGCCGCGGCGTGCGGCCCGCCCGCCTTCACGCCGAACGCCCTGATCGTGTCCTCGGCATAGGTGCGCACCGCTTCGGACCGCACGAACCCGCGCGACACCATCGACTGCCGGTGCGCGGTGAGGAGCGCGTTCTCGGCGAGCGAAAGTTCGGGCACCGCGCCGCGCCCGAGCCGCTCCTCGGGCACGAACGCAAGGCCCATCGCGCGCCGCTTCGCCGCGTCGAGCGTGCCCACCGGCGCGCCGTCGAGGCGGATCGCGTTGGCGTCGTCGACCGGCCGCTCCCCGGAGAGCGCCGCCATGAGCTCCTTCTGGCCGTTGCCCGACACGCCGGCGATGCCGACGATCTCGCCCGCGCGCACGGCGAGCGAGATCGCGTGCAGCGACGTTCCGAACGGGTCGTCGGCGGGCAGCGTCAGGTGGTCGACGGCGAGGCGCTCGGCGCCGGCCTTCGCCGCGGCGTGGCGCGGGCGCGGCAGGTCGCCGCCGATCATCATGCGCGCGAGCGACTCCGAAGTCTCCTCGCGCGGGTCGCAGGTGCCGGTGACGCGGCCGGCCCGCAGCACGGTGGCCTTCTGGCACAGCGCGCGGATCTCGTCGAGCTTGTGGCTGATGTAGAGGATGCTGCAGCCTTCGCTCGCCAGCGTGCGCAGCGTCTCGAAGAGCTTCTCCACCGCCTGCGGCGTCAGCACCGACGTCGGCTCGTCCATGATGAGCAGCCGCGGGCCCTGCAGCAGGCAGCGCACGATCTCCACGCGCTGGCGCTCGCCCACGCTCATCGTGTGCACGTGGCGGTCCGGTTCGAGCGGCAGCCCGTAGTGCGCGGAGACGTCGCCGATGCGCTGCGACAGGCCGGGCCCCGCGCGGTCGGCCTCGAGCGCGAGCGCGATGTTCTCGGCGACGGTCAGCGTCTCGAACAGCGAGAAGTGCTGGAACACCATGCCGATGCCCAGCCGACGCGCCCGCGCCGGGTTGGCGATGACCACCGGCGAGCCCTCCCACGCGATCGTGCCCCGGTCGGGCTTCACCACGCCGTAGATGATCTTCATCAGCGTGGACTTGCCGGCGCCGTTCTCGCCCAGCACGGCGTGGATCTCGCCGGGCAGCACGTCGAGCGCGATGTCGTCGTTGGCGACGACCGACGGATACGCCTTCGTGATGCCGCGCAGCGCGAGGCGGGGAGACGGAACGCTCATTCGTCGCGCGGGGCCGTGGAACGCAGCGCGCGCATTCTGGCACCGATCGGTGCGGCGGCGGAAGCCGCGTGCCCGCCCGCGAGCAGCGCCTGCTCGCGCAGCTTCAGCAGCTCGGCTGCGATGCCCACGGCGATCACGCCCGGCTCCTTGCTCGCGAGCGCGGCGCCGACCGGACAGGTGACCCGCTCCAGCGCTCCCGCCGGCACCCCGCGCTGCAGCAGGCGGCGCTCGAACTGCGCGCGCTTCGCCTTCGAGCCGATCATCCCGACGTAGGCGAGGTCGTCGCGGGCGAGCGCCGCCTCGACGACGTCGAAGTCGAGCGAGTGGCTGTGCGTCAGCACGACCACGTACGCTCCGCGCGGCGCCGCGGCGATCTCGGCCGCGGGATCGTCGGTGGCCACGACCTCGACGTTGGCGGGGACCGCAGCCGGGAAGTCGTGCTCGCGCGTGTCGACCCACGCCACTTCGGCGGGCAACGCGCCCAGCACCTGCACCAGCGCGCGCCCGACGTGGCCGTTGCCGAACACGTGGACGTGAAACGCAGATGGGCGCAGGACGTGAACGAACAGGCTGGCGCCTGCCGTTTCGACCAGCGCGGTGCCGCCTTCGCCCTGCGCGAGGCGCGCGCGCGCATCGGCCACCGAGGCGGAGTCGACCGCGCTGTCGCCCAGCGTGCCGCGCGCGTCGTCGAGCGTGACCACGAGCCGGCCGCCGCTGCCCGCCCCGAGGCGGGCGACGATCGCGCAGGCGGTGGCGGCGCGCTGGCAGCTCGCGACGACGTCGAGCCACGGCCCAGAGTCGGCGTCGATCATCGCGAACACGAGCGTGGCCACGCCCCCGCAGCACTGGCCCAGGCGCGCGGCGAGCGGGAAGCGCACCGCCCACGAGCCGCCGTTGCCCGCGGCAAGCGCTTCGCGTGCGAGTCGCGTGGCCTCGAACTCGAGGTGCCCGCCGCCGATCGTTCCGGCCTGCGCGTCGCGCGTGACGACCATCGCAGTCCCGGCCTCGCGCGGCGTGGAGCCGGCCGCCGCGGCGACGGCGACCAGCACCGCGCGCTCGCCGCTGCCCACGGCGTCGCGCAGCGCATCGGTCCAGCGCAGGTTGGCGATCATCGCAGCGCCCGCACCCTGAGCTCTGCGACCGCGGCGAGAATGCGCTCGTCGGTCGCCGGAGCGTCGAGCCGCGGCGCGAGCCGGTAGTCGGCAACGCTCGCCACCGCGTCGCGCAGCGCGTGGAACGCGGAGAGCGCCAGCATGAACGGCGGCTCGCCGACCGCCTTGCTGCGGTAGATCGTTTCCTCGCGGTTGGGCTCGGGCCAGAAGTCGATGCGCACGCGGTCCGGCCAGTCGCGCGAGGTGGGGATCTTGTAGGTCGACGGCGCGTGCGTGGTCAGCTCGCCCCTGCCGTTCCAGCACAGCTCCTCCATCGCGAGCCACCCCCAACCCTGGAGGAAGCCGCCCTCGATCTGGCCGCGGTCGATCGCCGGGTTGAGCGAGTCGCCGACGTCGTGGAGGATGTCGACCGCGAGCAGCCGGTGCTCGCCGGTCAGCGTGTCGACGGCGACCTCGGAGACCGCCGCGCCGTACGCGTAGTAGAAGAACGGCCGGCCCGACAGCGTCCTGCGGTCGTAGTGGATCTTCGGCGTCGCATAGAAGCCGGTCGCCGACAGCGGCACGCGTGAGAAGTAGGCGCTGCGCGCGAGCTCGGCGAACGGCAGCGCGTGCGCCCCCGCGTGCACGACGCCGTCGCGGAACTCGACGGTCTCCGGCGCGCAGTCGAACTTGCGCGCGGCGAACTCCGCGAGCCGCCCGCGCAGCTTGCGGCACGCGTCGCGCGCGGCCATGCCGTTGAGGTCGCTGCCGGAGGACGCGGCAGTAGGCGACGCGTTCGGCACCTTGCTGGTGTCGGAGGCGCTGACGCGGATCGCGGCGAGCGGCAAGCCCAGCTCGCGCGCGACCACCTGCCGCACCTTGGTGAACAGCCCCTGGCCCATCTCGGTGCCGCCGTGGTTGAGCATCACCGTGCCGTCGCTGTACACGTGGACGAGCGCGCCGGCCTGGTTGTAGTGCGTCGCCGTGAACGAGATGCCGAACTTCACCGGCGTGAGCGCGATGCCGCGCCTGATCACCGGGCTCTCGCGGTTCCACGCGGCGATCTCGGCGCGCCGCTCGCGGTAGCGCGACGTGCGCGCGAGCTCGGCCATCAGCGGCGGCGCGATGTTGTCCTCGACCGCCATGCCGAACGGCGTGACGTTGCGCTCGGTGGTGCCGTAGAGGTTGACCGTGCGGACGTCGAGCGGGTCGCGGGACAGTGCCCGCGCCACCTCGTCCATCACCGCCTCGATGGCGAACATGCCCTGCGGCCCGCCGAAGCCGCGGAACGCGGTGTCGGAGACCGTGTTCGTGCGGCAGCGGTACGAGTGGATCGCGACGTCCGGCAGCCAGTAGGCGTTATCGGCGTGGAACACGGCGCGGTCGTTGATCGGGCCGGAGAGGTCGGCCGAGAACCCGCAGCGCGAGGCGAGCGTCAGGTCGAGCCCGAGGATGCGGCCGTCGTCGTCGAAGCCGACGTCGAAGCGGTGGACGAACGCGTGCCGCTTGCCGGTCGCGACCATGTCGTCGTCGCGGTCGAGGCGCAGCTTCGCGGCGCGCCCGGTGCGCCGGGCGAAGATCGCGGCGACGCAGGCGAACAGCGACATCTGCGTCTCCTTGCCGCCGAAGCCGCCGCCCATGCGCCGGCACTCGACCACGACCGCGTGCGAGGGCAGGCCGAGCGCGTGCGCGACCATGTGCTGCACTTCGCCCGGGTGCTGCGTGGAGCAGTGCACGTGCATGCCGCCGTCGTCGGCGGGAACGGCGAGCGCGACCTGCCCCTCGAGGTAGAAGTGGTCCTGGCCGCCGCTCGCGATCTCGCCGGAGAGGCGGTGCGGCGCGGCGGCGATCGCGCGCGCCGCGTCGCCGCGCGACACGTGCACGGGCGGCAGCACGTACGAGCCGGCAGCGAGCGCCTCCTCGATGGTGAGGATCGCGGGCAGCGGCTCGATGTCGTAGCGCGCGAGGCGCGCAGCGCGGCGCGCGGCCCCGACGCTCGTCGCGGCGACCGCGAACACCGGCTGTCCCGCGAAGTGCACGACGCCGTCGGCGAGGATCGGGTCGTCGTGCTGGATCGGGCCGACGTCGTTGACGCCGGGAACGTCGGCCGCGACGATCACGTCGACCACGCCGGGTGCCGCGCACACCGCGTCGAGGTCGACGCCGCGCAGGCGGCCGTGCGCGACCGGCGAGAGTCCCAGCGCCACGTGCAGCGTGCCGAGCGGCTCGGGCAGGTCGTCGGTGTACGCGGCGCGGCCGCTCACGTGCAGTTCGGCCGACTCGTGCGCCACGCCGGTTGCCGCGATCGGGAGGGCTGCGCCCGTGTCGTTCATCGTGGCGCCTCGCTCACCGCCGCGTCGTGGACGCGCGTGACCGCGCGGCCATCGCCGCCTTCCAGCCAGAGCCGCCGCATCAGGTTGCCGAGCACCCTCCCGCGATACGCCGCGGACGCGCGCATGTCGTCGATCGGCGTGAACTCGGCGGCGAGCGCCTGTGCGGCGCGCTCTGCCGTTGCCGCGCTCCACGGCTGCCCTTGCAGCGCAGCCTCGGTGCGTCGGGCGCGCGCGGGGATCGGCGCCACGCCGCCGCAGCCGATGCGCGCGGAGGCGACGCGGCCGCCGGCGAGCTGCAGCGCGAAGCAGGCGAACGCCGCGGAGATGTCCTGGTCGTAGCGCTTGCTGACCTTCCACGCGCGCAGCAAGAGCTGCTCGCCGCGCGGCGGCACGACGATGCGCGCGACGAACTCGCCGCGCGCCAGCGCGGTCTTGCGGTACGCGAGGTAGAAGTCCTCCAGCGGCAGCGTGCGCTTGGCGTCGCCGCGGCGCAGGACGACCTCCGCGCGAAGCGCTATCAGCGCCGGCATCGAGTCGCCGATCGGCGAGCCGTTCGCCACGTTGCCGCCGAGCGTGCCGCTCGCGCGGATCGGCGCGGAGGCGAAGCGCTCCCACGCCTCGTGCAGCTCGGGGAAGTCGTTGTCGAGCGCGGCAAACGCATCGGCGAGGCTCGCCGCGGCGCCGATCGCCAGCCCCGCTTCGGTGCGTTCGATGCGCGCGAGGTCGCGCGCCGCGCCCGTGTGGATCAGCGTGCCGAGGCCGCGGTGCTGCTTCGTGACCCACAGGCCCACGTCCGTCGCGCCGGCGACGATCGTCGCGTCGGGGTACGCAGCGCAGGCGGCCGCGAGCGCATCCTCGTCGCCGGGCGCGATCCAGCGCTGCCCCGCGCCTTCGTAGTCGAGCCCCCCGGGCCGCGCGAGCGCGCCGAGCTGCTGCGCGATCTGCTCTTCCTCGGGATCGATCGTGCGCGTCCCGTCGGCCGCGCGGCCCGGCGCGCGCCAGCCCGCCGCCGCGGGCAGCTCGCGCATGCGTTGCGCGGCCGCGAGGATCGGGCGGTAGCCGGTGCAGCGGCACAGGTTGCCGGACAGCGCGTCGTCGACCTCCGCGCGCGTGGCCGCCGGCGCGCTCTTGTACAGGCCGAACAGGCTCATCACGAACCCGGGCGTGCAGAAGCCGCACTGCGAGCCGTGGCACTCGACCATCGCCTGCTGCACCGGGTGCAGCGAGCCGTCGCGCTGCCGCAGCCCTTCGACGGTGAACACGGCCTTGCCGTCCAGCGAGGGCAGCAGGCGGATGCAGGCGTTGACCGGGCGCCAGTCGAGCCCCGCGCCGCCCGCTTCCGCGACGACGACCGTGCACGCCCCGCAGTCGCCCTCCGCACAGCCCTCCTTGGTGCCGGTGAGCCGCCGGTGCTCGCGCAGCCACTCGAGCAGCGTGGTCTGCGGCGCGACGCCGGCGACCTCGACGGGCTCGCCGTTGAGCAGGAAGCGGATGGGTTCGGGCATGCGGCCGGGCAGGGAGCGGGGCGATGCTCGCCCGCGGCCCGGCGGCTGTCAATCCGCCGCCGCGGCCTCCCCTGCGCGGGCCTACTCGGGCAGCGCGTTCAGCGCATAAAGCGATAGGAGCAGGCCGGACGGCGGGCCGAGCGAGCCGAACCAGCGGCCGAAGATCGACTGCAGCTCGCCACTGGAGAACACCTGCGCCAGCGCGCGATTGACCTCGAGGCGGTAGGCGCTGTCGTTGCGCGGCACGGCGAAAGCGTACGGCTCGAGCGAGATGTTCTCCTCGAGCACCGCCAGCGCCTTCGCGTCCCTGGACTGCAGCGCCGCGCCCACCAGCTTGAGCTTGTCGCTCGCGAACGCGTCGACGCTGCCGGCGTCGAGCATTGCCACCGCCTCGCCCGCGTCGCGCACGCGCACGACCTCCGCGTTGACCAGCCGCTCCTTGAGCGCCGCCTGGAGGCGCGCCTCGGTGGTGGTGCCGCCGATCACGGCGATCTTCCTGCCGCCGAGCTCGCCGAAGCGCGTCGCCTTGGCGTCGCGCCGCACCATCAGGCCGCTGGAATCGACGAACACCATCGACGAGAAGTCCACGCCCTTCATGCGGCCGAGCGTCGGCGTGGTGTTGCCGCACTCGAGCTCGGCGCGGCCGTCGGCGACCATCGCCAGGCGCTCGGCGGTGGTGCCGATCTTCCAGTTCACCTTGAGGTTCGGCTCGTTGACGGCGCGCGCGATGCCCGCGATCACCTTGTTGCACAGGTCGATCGAGTACCCGGCCGGGCGGGTGTCCTTGTCGACGAACGAGAACGGCAGCGAGTCGCCGGCGAAGGCGACGTTGATGGCCTTGGCGGCGCGGATGCGGCCGAGCGTGTCCGCCGGCGCCTGCGCAGCGGCGGGCAGCGCCGCGGTCGCGGCCAGGACGAGTGCGACGAACAGGCGGGCGGGTCTCATGGGGCTCTCCGGGGTGGGCGAAGCGACGAGCGAACCGGAATGGTAGCCGACGCGCGGCTTCGGGTGAGACTGGACAGCGGCCGTGCCACCGGGCGGACGGTGCTGCGGGCGCCGGTGCGCGTGCTAGACTGCGCCGGTCTCCCGGAGGTCGTGATTGCAGCGCATGGGATCGCCTGAGTCGGACACGTGCGGCCGCCGCGCCGGGCTGCGCGCGCGCGCCGTCGCCTGGTTGCTGGCGGCAGCGTTTTCGGCCGTTGCGGTTCCGGCCGCGGCGGCGAGCGCGACGCTCGACCGCATCAAGTCGGGAGGAGTGGTGCGCTTCGCCTACCGCGAGGCGGCCGCGCCGTTCTCGTTCAAGGACGGCGATCGCGTGCGCGGCTACGCGGTCGAGTTGTGCGAGCGCGTCGCCGAGTCGATCCGCGCGCGCCTCGGGCTGGCCAGGCTCGACGTGCAGTGGCGCGGCGTCGACGCCGCCGCGCGGCTGGAGGCGGTCGCGAAGGGCGAGGTGGACGCGGAGTGCGGCACCACGACGATCACGCTGGGCCGCATGGAGCAGGTCGACTTCAGCGTGCCGTTCTACGTCGACGGCGGCAGCGTGCTCGTGCGCGCGGAGGCGAAGATCGCGCGGCTCGCGGGCCTCAAGGGCCGCCGGGTCGCCGCGATTCCGGGCACGACCACCGAGCGCGCGCTGACGACGCAGCTCACGGCCATCGGCGCGCCGGCCACGCTCGTACCGGTCGCCAGCATCGCCGAAGGCATGGCCGCGCTGGCGGCGGGCAAGGTCGACGGCGTGGCGGGCGACCGCATCGTGCTCACCTGGCAGCGCGCGCGGGCGGCCAAGCCGGTCAGCTACGCGTTCGTCGGCGACGACTTCTCGTACGAGCCGTACGCGATCGTCGTGCGCCGCGACGATCCCGACTTCCGCCTGGCAGTCAACCGCGCGCTCGTCGCGCTGTACCGCAGCGGCGAGATCGACGCGATCTTTCACCGCTGGTTCGGTGGACTGGGCGCGCCCGGCCCGCTGCTGCACGCGATGTTCTACCTTCAGCAGTACCAGGATTAGGATGCTGCCGCTCGCAACCTCCCTGCTGGTCGTGCTGCTCGCCGCCGCGCCGGCGGCGGCGCAGGATCGCTGCGACAACTGCGGTCGCGTCGAGGCGATCCGCACCGCCACCGAGAAGCAGGCGTGGACGCCGCTCGGCACCTCGGCCGCGTTCCCCGGTGAGACGCCCGGCCGCGTGTCCACGCAGTACAACTTCACGTCGGGCAACGTCGTCGTGCTCGGCGCGGCCGGCGGAGCCGGGTACGCCAAGCGCCCGCAGTCCTACGAGCGGTCGCGCTGGGAGATCGTCGTGCGCATGGACTCGGGCGGGACGCGCACGCTGTCGCAGGCCTACGAGCCGGCGCTGCGCGAGGGCGATCGCGTGCGCGTGTTCGGCACGCAGGTCGAGCTCGCCGACTAGGGCGCGAAATGGCCGTGGCCGCGTTTGCCGTTGCCGACGACCAGGGCGGCCAGCGCGTCCTCACGCTGACCGGCCGCCTCGACGCCGCGGCGCTGAAGGAGCTCTGGAAGCCGGTGCGCGACGCGGTCGCCTCCGAGCCTTCGCGCCCGGTGCTCATCGACGCAAGCGGCGTAGATTACTGCGACGGCGCCGGCGCCGCGCTGCTGGTCGAGCTGCTGCGCCACGAGCGTGCCGCGCCGCTGGAGGTGAAGAACCTGCGGCCGCCGTTCGACGCGCTGCTCCGCCAGTTCGACGCCCGGCGGCTCGAGCACGACCTCGACCCGCCGCCGCCGCGCATCCCGATCGTCGAGGAGATCGGACGTGCCGCGGCACAGGTGGGACGCGACCTCCGCACACAGATCCGCTTCATCGGCGAGACGACCGCCGCGCTGGCCCACGCGTTCACGCACCCTCACACCGTGCGCTGGCGCGACGTGTGGCGCGTCGCCGAGCGCGCGGGCGCGGACGCGCTGCCGATCGTCGCGCTCATCAGCTTCCTGCTCGGCATGATCCTGGCGTTCCAGTCCGCGGTCCCGATGAAGCGCTTCGGCGCGGAGATCTTCGTCGCCGACCTGATCGCGCTGTCGATGCTGCGCGAGCTGGGGCCGCTGATGACGGCGATCCTGCTCGCCGGCCGCTCGGGGGCCGCGTTTGCCGCCGAGATCGGCACCATGCGCGTCAACCAGGAGGTCGACGCGCTGACGACGATGGGCCTCGACCCGGTCCGCTTCCTCGTCACGCCGCGGATCATCGCGCTCGTGATGATGGCCCCGCTGCTCACGCTGTTCTCCGACGTCGTGGGGCTGATCGGCGGCGCGGTGACGATGCAGACGTTCGGCATCCCGTTCATCACGTTCTTCCGCGAGGCGGACGTCGCGGTGAACATGAAGGACTTCATCGCCGGCTTCATCAAGACGTTCTTCTTCGCGATCCTGATCGGCGGCATCGGCTGCCTGCGCGGCCTGCAGACGGCGGCGGGGGCGTCGGCGGTCGGCGACTCCGCGACGCGGGCGGTCGTGTCGTGCATCATCATGCTGGTCGTCGTCGACGGCCTGTTCGCGCTGGCCTACTACGTGCTCGACTTCTGAAGGCCATGGGAACGACGACGGGCGCCAAGGGAGAGCCGATCATCCGCGTGATCGGGCTGGACACCGGCTACGACGGCGTGCCGCTCCTGACCGACGTCAACTTCGAGGTGCGCCGAGGCGAGGTGTTCGGCATCCTCGGCGGCTCGGGTTCCGGCAAGAGCACGATCCTGAAGAACATGATCGGGCTGCTGCCGCCGATCCGCGGCAAGGTCCTGTTCGGCGACGACGACATTGCCACCGCCGAAGGCGACGCGCGCGAGCGCATCCTGTCGCGCTTCGGCGTCATGTACCAGTCGGGCGCGCTGTTCGGCTCCATGACGCTGCTCGAGAACGTGCGGCTGCCGCTCGAGACCGCCACCAGCCTGCCCGACGACGCGATCGACCTCATCGCGCGCATGAAGCTCGAGCTGGTCGGCCTCGAGGCGTTCACCGGGCACCTGCCGGCCGAGCTGTCGGGCGGCATGCAGAAGCGCGCCGGCATCGCGCGCGCGATGGCGCTCGATCCCGAGATCCTGTTCCTCGACGAGCCCTCGTCGGGGCTCGACCCGATCACCGCCGCCTCGCTCGACGCGACGATCCGGCGGCTGGCCGAGGCGACCGGCGTGACGTTCGTCATGGTCACGCACGACCTCGCGAGCATCTACACGGCCACCGACCGCGTCATCCTCATCCACAAGAAGGCGCGTGGGATCATCGCGGAGGGCGACCCGCGCCGCCTGCGCGACGAGAGCGAGGATCCGCGCGTGCGCTCGTTCTTCCGCCGGGAACCCGAGCCGATCGCTGCCTAGGACTGCCATGAGCTTGCGAGCGAACTACTACAAGCTGGGCCTGTTCGTCATCGGCGCGGTGTTTTGCGCGGTGGTGATCCTGCTCGTCGTCGGGAGCGGCCGCTGGTTCACTGCGAAGCTCACCATCGAGTCGTACTTCGACGAGTCGGTCCAGGGCCTCGACATCGGCAGCAAGCTCAAGTACCGGGGCGTGGTGATCGGCGACGTCACGCGCATCACTTTCACCTACAACCGCTACCAGCTCGACAAGCCGGTCACCGAGCGGGCGCGCTACGTGCTGGTCGAGGCCGAGATCCAGCCGCGGCAGCTCGGCGGGCGTGCGGCCGCCGGCGACCTCACCGACGCCAAGAACTCGGCCGTGGAGGTCGAGCGGGGCCTGCGCATGCGGCTCGCGCCGCAGGGAATCACCGGAACGAGCTACCTCGAGATCGACTACGTCGATCCGGCGGCCAATCCCGTGCTGCCGATCGAATGGACGCCGGCCAACATCTACATCCCGAGCGCGCGTTCGACGCTCACCTCGTTCGTGAACGCGGCGAGCGAGATCATCGACCGGTTGCGCAAGCTCGACGTCGAGAGCACGATGGTCAATCTCAACACGCTGCTGGTGACCACCAACGAGCGGGTCGGCGCGATCGACACGCGCAAGCTCGGCGACCAGGCCAACCGCACGATGGTGCAGATCGAGTCCTCGCTCAAGTCGGTGGACACGAAGCGGCTCTCCGACGAGGGCGCCGCGCTGCTCGCCGAGCTGCGCCAGAGCAACGCCGAGCTCAAGTCGCTGCTGGCGAGCCCCGCGCTCAAGCGCATTCCCGAGAACGCCGATGCCGCGGTGGGCGACCTGCGCAAGCTGATCAACGATCCGAAGCTCGCGGCCGCCGTCGCGCACCTCGAGCGCACGCTGGCGCGCCTCGAGCGCATCACCGGTGGCAGCGAGACGAACCTCGCCGGCACCATCGAGAACCTGCGCCAGATCACCGAAAACCTGCGCGACCTGACGGAGACGGCGAAGCGCCACCCGTCCGGCCTGCTGTTCGGCGAGCCGCCCACCCCGCTGGAGCGCACGCGATGACGACTTCCTTCTCCCGCCGCCGCGCGCTGGCGCTGCTGCCGCTCGCGGCCGTGCTGCCGGCCTGCTCGCTGACGCGCCCCTCGCCGGTCAAGCGCACGTTCCTGCTCGAGCCCGCGCTGCCCGCGCCGGGCTCGCGCACGCAACCGGGCACGCTGCGCGTCGGCGCGATCACCGTGGCGGCGCCGTACCGCGACCGCGGGTTCGTCTTCCGGACCGCCGACCTCAAGGTGGAGTCGGACTTCTACCACGAGTTCTTTGCGAGTCCCGCGTCGATGGTCGGCGAGTCGGCCGCGCGCGCGATGTCGGCCGCGCGCGTGTTCGATCGCGTGGTGCGCGCGGGCTCCGGCCTCGAGGGCGCGGACTTCGTGCTCGAGGGCTTCGTGTCGTCGCTGTACGCGGACGCGCGCACGGCGAAGGCGGAAGCGGAGGTCGCCATCACGTGGTACGTGTCGCGCGCGGCCTACCCGGGCGGGGTGGTCTGGACGCGCGACTACGGCGAGCGCGCGCCGATCGACGGCACCGCCCCCGACGCGGTCGCGGCCGCGATGAACGTGGCGCTTGGCCGGGTGCTCGCAGCGCTCGCCCGCGACCTCGCGGCTGCCGACCTGCCGCGGGGCTGAGGCCCTTGCAGGGAGCCGAGGAGATGGAAGCCCGCGCGTCGCTCGCCGTTGCGGTGCTGGCGGCGGCCGTACGCCGTGTGCGGCGAGGGAAGGAAGGAGGCGGCCAAGGCGCCGCCGCCGCAGGTCGGCGTGGCGCTCGCCCGCGCGCAGTTCGGCATCCAGCGCTCGTTCCTCTATCCGCAACTCGGCGGCGGCTACGAGCCGCAGTCCTCGCCGGTAGACCTGCCTTCGGGACCGACTTCGCTCCACCGGCGACTCCCTACCTGACGTGCATTGACGTCGGTGCGGCGCGCGTGGCAGACTCCGCGCCCATTCGCACCCGGCGCTGCGCCGGTCCCGCAGACCACCACGAAGGAGGCTCCATGACGACCCTTGACCTCGCCTCCCGTCGGCCGCAACCGAAGGCGCGCGCCGCCGCCTGATCGCCTCCGCCGGACCGTCGACGGTCCGGCCATCGCCAGGCCTCGCCGCGCGCCTCCCGCGCCCGGCCGACTTCGCTCCCGTGTCTCCCGCGCTGCTGCGCGGGCAGCGGCGCGCGTTCGCGCGCGCCCCGACGAACGAGCTTGGTGACGACGATGATAGAGATCGACTTTGCGGCCCTCGCGCGCGCGGGCCTCAAGCCTGCGGTGGCGCAACTCGCGGCCGCAGCGCAGGTGGAAGAAGGCGGCGAACTGCACCTCGTGCGCATCACCGAGGTGCATCGCGATCGCGTACGCGTGCACGACGGCCGCGACGAATGCCCGGCGCGGCCGCTGCCGCGGCTGGAGCGCGAGCTCGCCGACGAGGGCGATGCGCTGGCGGTCGGCGACTGGGTGCTCGCCGCCGCGGACGCGTACGGCCAGGCGTGGGTGCGCGCGCGCGTGCCGCCGCTGACGCACCTCGCCCGCCGCGACGGCGAAGGTCGGCGGCGCACGATCGTGAGCAACGTCGACACGGCGCTGGTCGTGATGGGCGCGGACGGCGACTTCAGCCCGCGCCGCGCGGAGCGCTACCTCGCGCTGGCGCAGGGCAGCGGCGTGGCCGGCGTGGTCGTGCTGACGAAGGCCGACCTCGTCGGCGAACGCGAGCGCGAGGAGCGCGTCGACGAACTGCGGGGCCGACTGCCGCGCGGCGTCGACGTGCTCGCGGTGAACGCGACCGATCCGGCGACCGCGCCGCGCCTTGCGCCCTACCTCGGCGCCGGCGAGACGCTGGTGATGCTCGGCTCCTCGGGCGCGGGCAAGTCGACGCTCACGAACACGCTGCTCGGCGCGAGCGTCCAGGCGACCGGCGCGGTGCGCGCGGACGACAGCCGCGGCCGCCACACCACGCGCGCGCGGTCGCTGTTCCTGCTGCCGCAGGGCGGCTGCGTGATCGATACGCCGGGGCTGCGGAGCCTCCGGCCCGACGTCGACGAGCAACGCCTTGCCGCGAGCTTCGACGACATCGACTCGCTCGCCGCGCGCTGCCGTTACCGCAACTGCACGCACGGCGAGGAGCCGGGCTGCGCGGTGCGCGATACGGTGGACGCCGACCGGCTGCGCAACTACCACCGGCTGCTGCGCGACGCCCGCCGCGACACCATGACCGCGCTCGAGCGGCAGCGTCAGGTCGCGGGATGGAAGGCGCGCAGCAAGTCCGTGAGGGCGTGGATGAAGGCGAGAGGGCGGGTGTGAATCGCGGGGCGCTGCGCACGTTCTCAAGGCGTCGTCCCCGCGAAGGCGGGGACCCAGCGTCTTGTGCGCCGGTCGGGTGGGTGGAAGGCACGCCACTGGGTCCCCGCCTTCGCGGAGACGACGAAATTTCTGGACCGTCCTTGGGCGGAGTGGCGTGTTGCAGCTTCACGCCTGGCGAGCGGTCCCCGTCCCCGGCTCGCTGGACGCCAGGCGTCCGGCAAGCTCGTGCTCGTCGGAAGCCTCGATCGCCACGCGCGCAAACGTCCCCGGCGCCAGGTCCGCACCGTCCTCGATGCGCACGATGCCGTCGATCTCCGGCGCATCCGCGTGGGAGCGGCCGATCGCGATGCGGCGCTTCGCCTTGCCGCGGCCGGCCTCCGCGTGGGCGTCGACCAGCACGTCGAGCGTCGAGCCGACGCGCGCGGCGAGTCGCTGCGCGCTGATGGCGGCCTGGACCTCCATGAACCGCGCGAGGCGCGCCTCCTTCTCGTCGGGCGGCACGGCGCCGGGCAGGGCGTTGGCCGCGGCGCCGTCGACCGGCGAGTAGGCGAAGCAGCCGACGCGGTCGAGCTGCGCCTCGCGCAGGAAAGCGAGCAGCTCCTCGAACTCGGCCTGCGTCTCGCCGGGGAAGCCGACGATGAACGTGCTGCGGATCGCGAGCTGCGGCTTCGCGGCGCGCCATGCGCGCACGCGGTCGAGCACCTTCTCGGGCGCCGCGGGGCGCTTCATGAGCTTCAGGATGCGCGGGCTCGCGTGCTGGAACGGCACGTCGAGGTAGGGGACGAGCCCGCCGCGGGCCGGGTCGTCGCGCATCAGCGCGATCGCCTCGTCGACGTGCGGGTAGGGATAGACGTAGTGCAGCCGCACCCACGCCCCGTGCGCGCGGGCGAGCGCGTCGAGCTCGCGCACCAGTTCCGTCATGCGGGTGCGGACGGGCCGGCCCTGCCAGAAGCCGGTGCGGTACCTGACGTCGACGCCGTAGGCGCTCGTGTCCTGCGAGATGACGAGCAGCTCCTTCACGCCCGCCTGCAGCAGCCGCTCGGCCTCCGCCATCACCTCGCCGAGCGGCCGCGACACGAGGTCGCCGCGCATCGACGGGATGATGCAGAAGGTGCAGCGGTGGTTGCAGCCCTCGCTGATCTTGAGGTAGGCGTAGTGCTTAGGCGTGAGCTTGATGCCGATGTTGGCAACTGAGGGCGGCACGAGGTCGGTGAACGGGTCGTGCGGCCGCGGCAGGTGCGCGTGCACCGCCTCCATGACCTCGTGCGCCGCGTGCGGCCCGGTGACGGCGAGCACCTTCGGGTGCCGCTCGCGCACGAACCCGCCGCCTTCCTTCGCGCCCAGGCACCCGGTGACGATCACCTTGCCGTTCTCGGCGAGCGCCTCGCCGATGGCGTCGAGCGACTCCGCGACCGCCGAGTCGATGAAGCCGCAGGTGTTGACGACGACGAGGTCGGCGCCGGCGTACTGCGGCGCGACGGCGTAGCCCTCGGCGCGCAGCTGGGTGAGGATCTGCTCGGAGTCGACCAGCGCCTTCGGGCAGCCCAGCGACACGAAGCCCACGCTCGGCGCGCCGGCGGGGGCGGGGGGCTTGCGGGACGCTGCGGTGCGGGACACGGGATCACGCGCCGCACAACGCGCGGCGCGAAGGCCCGCTTGTTGCGGCGCGTCGCGGCGCTTCAGCGCGACTTGTCTTCGTCCGGGCCGGACTGCGGCGCCGCGAACCCGGGGAACGGGAACGCCGAGAACATGCCGCGCGTCTGGTCCTGCATGCGCTGCTGCATGTCCATGAAGAGCTTGGCGCTCTGCTCGAGGTAGTTGCCGAGCATGCCCTGCATCGCGGGCGCCTGCATCTGCATGAACTGCTTCCACAGGTCCGGCGTCAGCAGCATCTTGTCGCCGTAGATCTGCTTGGCCTGGTCCTGCAGCTTCTTCTGGATCGCCATGAACGCCTTGACGTTCTGCTCCATGTACTGGCCCATCATCGTCTGCTGCGCCGAGCCGTAGAAGCGGATCATCTGCGTGAGCATCTCGGAGCTGAACATCGGCAGGCCGCCGGACTCCTCCTCGAGGATGATCTGCAGCAGGATGGCCCGCGTCAGGTCCTCGCCGCTCTTCGCGTCGACCACCTGGAAATCGACGTTGTCGAGCACCATCTGCTTCACGTCGGCGAGCGTGATGTAGCCGCTGTTGGCCGTGTCGTAGAGGCGGCGGTTGGGGTACTTCTTGATGGTGCGGATCGCGTTGGCCATCGGGGCACTCCGGGAGCGAGCGTGCATTATAACCCACTGATTTGTCGGACTTTCGGGGATCGATCGGCCGGATTGGTGCGGCGCAGCAAAAAATCCTTGACGAGGGCGTTCCGCATACCTATACTCCGATTTGTGCGGTGCAGCAAAACCCGCGCGCCCGGGTGCCCCGGGCGCCCCCGCGGAGCAGGTCCCGGGGTGCCGCAAGCTGCGCCGAGGTCGAGTCGATTTCCAACCGGGAGCCCGCCATGTACAACCCCACCGAGCAGTTCGCCGAATTCAACAAGGTCAACGTCGCCCAAGCCTCGAAGCTCGCCGCGATCGCGATCGGGAACGCCGAGAAGTTCGTCAAGCTCGGCATGAACACCGCGCGCTTCGCCGTCGAGCAGTCGCTCGAGAACGCGAAGGCCGTCGCGACCGTCAAGGACGTCCAGGAGCTGTTCGCGCTGCGCGCGAAGCTCGCCGAGCACGGTGTGCAGACGGCGCTGGCGTACTCCAAGAACCTCTACGAGCTGGCCTCGGAAGCACAGGCCGAGCTGACCGCCGCTTCGGAAGAGTCGTGGTCCAACTACACCCGCGGCATGGCGAAGTGGGTCGACACCGCGAGCCAGTCGGCTCCGGCCGGCTCGGATGTGGCCGTGAACGCGTTCAAGTCGACGGTGGCGGCCACGACCGCGGCCTTCGACCAGTTCCAGAAGGCGACGCGCCAGGTCGTGAACCTGGCCGACGCGAGCGTGCGCGCCGCGGCGAACTCGGCCGCCAAGGCCGCGCCGAAGGGCCGCCGCGCCGCGTAAGCGCCGGCGTGGGGGCGGGGCCTTGTAACCCCTGGCCGGCGTCCCCATGTTGCAGCACAGCAGTAACTGTATCTACCTCCTCCTCCTGATAGATACAGCCTCGAGCCCCGCGATGCGGGGCTCTCTTTTTGTTGCACCGCGGCAGATTAGAGCCCCCGCTCTAACCCGTAGCGGTAGATTGGATTTGTCGTCGCGAAAAGCCGGTCCTGCGCATCCCCTGCGCCCCCGGCCCTCCCGCGGCGGCGAGCTGTATCTTTCCTCCTCCTCCTGAAAAGATACAGTCCTCGGGCCCCGGCGCTGCCGGGGCCCTTTTTCTTTCGGCGTTCCGCGGACGCGTCAGAACATGTGCTGGCCGCCGTTGATCGCGATGTTGGCGCCGGTCACGAACGCCGCCTCGTCGCTCGAGAGATAGGCGACCAGCCCCGCGACCTCCTCGGGCTTGCCCAGCCGGCCGAGCGGGATCTGCGGGATGATCTTCGAGTCGAGCACGTCCTGCGGGATCGCCATCACCATCTTCGTCCCGATGTACCCGGGCGAGATCGTGTTGATGGTGACGCCCTTCTTCGCCGTCTCGAGCGCGAGCGCCTTGGTGAAGCCGTGCATGCCGGCCTTGGCGGCCGAGTAGTTGACCTGGCCGAACGCGCCCTTCTGCCCGTTGACCGACGAGATGTTGATCACGCGGCCCCACCCGCGGTCGACCATGCCGTCGCAGACCTGCTTGGTCATGTTGAAGACCGAGTCGAGGTTCGTGCGGATCACGGCGTCCCACGCCGCCTTGTCCATCTTGCGGAACGTCATGTCGCGCGTGATGCCGGCGTTGTTCACGAGCACGTCGACCGGGCCGACCTCGGCGGCGACCTTCGTCACGCACGCGGCGCACGAGTCCCAGTCGGTGACGTCGCAGGCGTAGGCGCGGAACCCGTAGCCCATCTTGTTCATCGCTTCGAGCCACTCCTGCGCCTTTTGGTTGCCCGGCGAGTAGGTCGTGACGACCTTGTATCCGAGCGCGGCGAGCTTGATGCAGATCGCCTCGCCGAGCCCTCCCATGCCGCCGGTGACCAGTGCGATGCGCGGATTCTTCATTGCCATGGCGTCTCCTCCTCCCAGGGATGCGTTGCGCGAAAGTATGCCGGGATGTTAGCGCAAGGGCGGGCGAGCGCGGTCAGTCGACAGCTTCGCGCACGTAGCGGCCCGGCGCAGGCTCGAGCGCCGGATGGCGCGGATGGCCGGGGCGTGCCGGGGCGCGGCGCCTGCGGCCGCCGTGCCGCGCGAGCCAGGCGTGCCAGTGCGGCCACCAGCTGCCCTGCACTTCGCGGGCGCCGTCGAGCCAAGCGGCGGGTTCGCTCGGCTGCGACACGGCGGTCCAGTGGCCGCGCCGCGGCGGTTGCGGCGGGTTGACGACGCCGGCGATGTGGCCGGACGCGGCGAGCACGAACTCGACCTCGCCGCCCAGCAGCCGGACGCTGCGGTAGGCCGAGCGCCACGGCACGATGTGGTCTTCGCGCGCGGCGAGCACGTAGGCCGGCATGCGTACGCGCCCGAGGTCGACGCGCTCGCCCAGCATCGTCAGCGCGCCCGGCTTGCACAGCCGGTTGCCGAGGTACATCTCGCGCAGGTAGTACGCGAACATCGGCCCGGGCAGGTTCGCCGAGTCGCCGTTCCAATGCAGCAGGTCGAACGCCGGCGGCGTGCGGCCCTTGAGGTAGTTGTTGACGACGTAGCTCCACACGAGGTCGTTGGCGCGCAGGCTCGCGAACGCGCCGGCCAGCTCGCTGCCGTGCATGCGCTGGCCGGCCATCAGCGCCGCCTCGCGCGACTCGAGGAACTCGCGCGACACGTACACGCCGATCTCGCCGGGGTCGGCGAAGTCGAGCATCGTGGTGAGGAAGGTCGCGCTCGCCACCGAGCGGTCGCCGCGCGCCGCGAGCACCGCCAGTGCGCCTGCGAGCAGCGTGCCGCCCACGCAGAAGCCCAGCGCGTTCGCCGTCGCGCTGCCGGCGATCTCGCGCGCCGTGGCGAGCGCGGTCAGCACGCCCTTCGCCAGGTAGTCGTCCCAGGTCAGGCGGCCGAGCTCGGGCGGGATGTTGCGCCAGCTCACCGTGAACACCGTGTGCCCCTGCGCCACCGCGTGGCGGACGAACGAGTTCTCGGGACGCAAGTCGAGGATGTAGTACTTGTTGATGCACGGCGGGATGATCACCAGCGGGCGTGCGTGCACCGTGGCCGTCGTGGGCGCGTACTGGATCAGCTCGATCAGCTCGTTGCGGTAAACGACCGCGCCGGGCGTCACCGCGATGTCGCGCCCGACCTCGAAGGCCGTCGCGTCGCTCATCGTGATGCGGCCCCGCGCGAGGTCGGCGACGAGGTTCGCCGCGCCCTGCACGAAGTTGCCGCCCTCGGTGGCGAGCGAGAGCTCGACGACTTCGGGATTGGTCGCCGGGAAGTTCGAGGGCGCCAGCGCGTCGACGCACTGACGCGTCATGAACGCCAGGCGCGCGCGATCGGGGCCGGGCAGGTCGGCGTTCGCCGCCAGCTCGGTGAGCCACGCCGCGTTGACGAGGTAGGACTGCAGCACCAGCGAGTGGAACGGCGACGTGCGCCACGCCTCGGCGCGGAAGCGCTTGTCGTCCGCGGGAATGTCGACGACCTGCGGCAGCGGCGCACCCAGTGGCGTCGCCACGGCCGCCTGCCACAGCTGCGCGAGCTTCGCCTGGTGCTTCGCGTTGATCTCGGCGAGCTTCGCCGGCGGGACCAGCGTGCGCACGCGATCGTGCAGCGCCGGCAGCGGGCCGGCAAGCGCGGCGCCCGCGGCGGGCGGCAGCGCGGCCCTGGCCCACCACGCCGCCCACTCGGCGCCGATGCGCCGCCACTCGGAGGCGAGGTCGAGGGCTTCGGAAGGAAACGCGGACGCCGCGCTGGAACGGGCTTCGGGCATGGGCGCGGCGCAGTGGAGGCCGTCCCGATGTTAGCGAAATCAGGGTCGGAGTGCCATTTGCAGCGCGCGCGGCGCAAACGGTGCCCCGACCCCGACTTCAGTGCAGGGCGAAGTGCACGGCGCCGATGATCCCGATCCCCAGGCCGATCAGCAGCATCTGCTTCGCGGTCTCGAGCGGCTCGGCGCGCCGGTGCAGGCTGGGGATGAGGTCGGCGACCGCGACGTAGAGCAGGCTCGACGCCGCGACCGCGAGGACGATCGGCAGCGACTGCTGCATCGGCGCGAGAGCGAAGTGGCCCGCGAGCGCGCCGGCCACCGTCGCCGCGCCCGCGGAGACGTTGTAGGCGAACGCCTTCGACCGCGCGAAGCCCGAGTGCAGCAGGACCGCGAAGTCGCCGACCTGCTGGGGCACCGCGTGCGCGACGATCGCGACAGTGGCGGCGATGCCGAGCCCCGCGTCGGCGAGGAAGGCCGCCGCGATCACGACGCCGTCGCAGAAGTTGTGCACCGCCGTGCCGATCAGGATCAGCAGGCCCGAGCGCCCGCCATCCTGGCCGTGCATCGCGTGTTCGTGCTCGGTCTCGTCGGCGTGGGCGCTGTGCTCCTCGTGGCCGTGGCTGTGCCGCCAGAGCACGAGCTTCTCGAGCAGGAAGAACGCCAGCAGCCCGACGAGCACCGTGACCATCACCGGCTCGGCGGCGCCTTCCTCGAGCGCGTGCGGCAGGAGCTCGAGGAACACCGCGCCGAGCAGCGCCCCCACCGCGAAGGACACGAGCCGCGGGATCCACGCGCGCGACAGCGCCAGCGTCGCCGCGGCCGCGACGACGGCGAGGACGCCGCCGGCGAAGGCGGCGAGCAGCGAGGAGGCGAGGGGGGGCATGGGCGCGATGAAACCGAGTTGCATTATAGCGGCCGCGCCCGGGCTCAGTCCTGGCGCCAGACGTACGCGGCCATGCGCCACGGCGCGCGGTCGCGCCGCCACGAGTGGAAGCGCGCAGCCTCGGTGAAGGTGCACGACGGGTCCGCGGCGACGCGCTGCACGCCGGCCCGCGCAAGGCGCGCGCGCGCCAACGCGTGCAAGTCGCCGAGCCACTTGCCTTCGCGCAGCGGGCGGAAGTGCGCCGCGTCGCGCGCATCGGCCGCGGTGAACGCCTCGCGCACGTCGTCGCCGACCTCGAAGGCATCCCGCCCGATCGCCGGCCCGAGCCACGCGGCGACCTCGGCCGCGGGCGCGCGCATCGCCGCGAGCGTCGCCTCGATCACGCCGGCGGCGAGCCCGCGCCACCCTGCGTGCGCGGCGGCGACGACTTCGCCGCTGCCCGACGCGAGCAGCACCGGCACGCAGTCCGCCACGCGCACCGCGAGCGGAACGCCGGTCTGCCGCGTGACGGCGGCGTCGGCGACCGGGGGCTGCGCGCGCGCGGCCGCGACGTTGGCCGCATCGATCACGACGACGTCGCGTCCGTGCACCTGCTCGAGGATCGCCGCGGGGCCCGGCAGGAACGCCTGCACGCGCCGCCGGTTCGCGAGCACGCGTTCGCGCGCCGCGTCGTCCAGCGTACCGAGCCGCGATGGGCCGATGTCGAGCGGCTCGCCCGCGACGGCGCTCCCGTTGCGCGTCGTGCAGAGCGCACCGACGCAGCGCGGGGCGTCCCACGCCGGGACGATCCAGTCGAGCCCCGCATCGGCGAGGCGCTCGGCGAGCTTGCTCACGCCGGCTGCGCAGTGCCCGGCTCGCGCCGCACCGCGGACAGCAGCGCCGCGAAGTCCGCGGGCAGCGGGGCGGTCCACGCCATGCGTCGCCCGTCGCGCGGGTGGTCGAGCTCGAGGCGCTCGGCGTGCAGCGCCTGCCGGCGGAATGCCCGCAGCTCCGCAGGCAATGCCGCCGCGCTCCTGCCGTAGACCGGGTCGCCGACCAGCGGGTGGCCGATCGCGGCGAGGTGGACGCGGATCTGGTGCGTGCGGCCGGTCTCCAGCCGGCAGCGCACGAGCGTGGCGGCGCCGAAGCGCTCGATCACGTCGACGTGCGTGCGCGCCGGCTTGCCGCGCTCGACGACCGCCATCCGCGTGCGCTGCGCGGGGTGGCGGCCGATCGGCGCGTCGACGACCACGCCTTTCGCGAGGTCGCCGCGCGCCAGCGCGACGTAGTGCCTTGCGACCGTGCGCGAGGCGAGCTGGCGCACGAGGCTCGTCTGCGCCTCGGCGGTCTTCGCCACGACCATCAGGCCGCTGGTGTCCTTGTCGAGACGGTGCACGATGCCCCCGCGCTGCAGCGCTGCGGTCGCGCCCGCGTGGTGGAGCAGCGCGTTGAGCAGCGTGCCGGCACGGTTGCCTGCGCCCGGGTGCACCACCAGGCCGGCGGGCTTGTCGACCACCAGGATGTCGTCGTCCTCGTACACGATCGCGAGCGCGATCGCCTCCGGCGCGTCGCGCAGCGGCGCGGCGTCTTCGGAGGGCCTCACGACGAGCGTCTCGCCGCCCGCGAGCTTGCGGCGCGGCGCGGCGACGGCGCCGTCGAGCGTCACCCGTCCCGCGTCGATCCACGCCTTGAGGCGGCTGCGCGAGTGCGCAGGCCACAGTTGCGCGAGCGCCTGGTCGAGGCGGCATCCGGCCAGCGCCGCCGGCACGACGAACGTGCGCGGCGCCGGCTCGACGGAGCGCGCCTCGTCCGCTCGACTATAATGCCCCGTCATCCCGGATGTCCGCTGGAACCGCCATGAAGCCAATGTCGATGGGCGCACCGCTGCGTGCCGTGCTGGTCCGGCTGGCCGCGCTGTTCCTCGCTGTGGCGCTGGCCGGCTGCAATCTGCTGCCCGAGGTGAAGGACGACACCGCGGGATGGTCGGCGGAGCGGCTGTACGCCGCCGCGCACGACGAGATGGTCGCTGGAAATTATACGCGGGCGAACAAGCTCTTCGAGTCGCTGGAGTCGCGCTTCCCGTACGGCCGCTTCGCGCAGCAGGCGATGCTCGAAGGGGCCTACTCGAGCTACCGGGCCGGCGAGACGGCGGCGGCGATTGCGGCGGCCGACCGCTTCATCCGCACGTACCCGAACCACGCGAACGTCGACTACGCGTACTACCTCAAGGGCCTCGTGCACTTCCGCGAGGACCAGGGGCTGCTGGGCTACGTCTACGAGCTCGACCTCGCCGAGCGCGACCCGAAGGCGATGAAGGAGTCCTTCAACGCGTTCCGCGACCTCGCGCAGAAGTTCCCCGACAGCCGCTACGCCGAGGATGCGAAGCAGCGCATGCGCTACCTCAGCAACGCGCTCGGCATGTCCGAGGTGCACGTGGCGCGCTACTACTTCAACCGCGGCGCCTACCTCGCGGCGGCGAACCGCGCGCAGTCCTCGCTCGTCAACTACCCCCGCACGCCGAGCAACGAGGACGCGCTCGACGTCCTGGTGCGCAGCTACGAGAAGCTCGGCCTCGAGAAGCTGGCCGAGGACTCGCGGCGCGTGCTCAGGGGCACGTTCCCGGAGAGCAAGTACCTCGCGGCGGCGGCGGAGAAGCCGTGGTGGAAGTTCTGGTAGGAAACGAGGGTCAGAGTCGCATTTCCTGACAGTCGATTGTCAGGACGCTGGTCCGCCTGAGCACGAGCCAAGATCATCCGTCGTCCCCGCGAAGGCGGGGACCCAGTGACGTCCGTCCAGCGCGACCTTTGAGCGTACAAGACGCTGGGTCCCCGCCTGCGCGGGGACGACGATTCACTCATGCGGACGGGTCCTGAAAGACGGGAGCAACGTCCTGAAACTTCACCCCGGGCTGGCGAAGAACGCCGCCGCCTCCCCCACCTCGCGCGTGCGCGCCATCGGCGGCAGCGCGCGCCACAGCGTCTTCCCGTAGGGCTTCTCCGCGAGGCGCGCGTCGCAGATCATCAGCACGCCGCGGTCGGTCTCGGTGCGGATCAGGCGACCGGCGCCCTGCTTGAGCGCGATCGCGGCCTGCGGCAGCTGGTAGTCGCGGAACGGGTTGCCGCCGTCCGCCTTGAGCTTCGCGAGCCGCGCGGCCATCAGCGGATCGTCGGGCGGCGCGAACGGCAGCTTGTCGATGACGACGAGCGACAGCGCGGGGCCGGGCACGTCGACGCCTTCCCAGAAGCTCGCGCTGCCGAGCAGCACCGCGTTGCCGAGCTCGCGGAAGCGCTCCAGCAACTCGGTCTTCGACGCCTCGCCCTGCACGAGCAGCGGGTAGTCGAGGCCGCGTTCGCGCAGCGCCTGCTCGATCCGCTCGCGCGCGCGGGCGAGCGCGCGCAGCGTGGTGAAGAGGAGAAAGGCCTTGCCGCCGGCGGCCTCGATCACCGGCAGCGCGACGTCGACGACCGCGTCCGTGTGCGCGGGCTGGTTCGGCTCGGGCAGGCCCTTCGGCACGCACAGCAGCGCCTGGTGCGGGTAGTCGAACGGGCTGTCCCAGCAGCCCGTCTGCGCGTCGTCGAGGCCCAGCGACGACGTGTAGTGCGAGAAGTCGCCCGCCACGGCCAGCGTGGCCGACGTGAAGATCCACGCGCGCGCCGTCGCGTCGATCTGGCGGCGGAACAGCGGAGCGACGGATAGCGGCGAGGCCTGCAGCAGCCAGCCGTGCGGCGTCACGTCGATCCACCTGATCCACTCGCCGGAAACTGGAGTCTGGCCGTCGTTTCCCGGGGCCGGGTTCGCATTTCGCCTGTCACCATCGCCACCGGCCGCGGCCGGGTCCCCGGCGAAATGCGAGTCTGGCCCCAATTTCGATGCGGCGTCGCCGTCGAATCGAGCGTCCGTCCCTCGCCAGCGCGCGAGCGCGCCGGCGAGCTCGTCGGCGCGCGCGGCGAGGTTGGCGATCTCCTCGCCGCGCTGCGCGAAGAGCCCCAGCTCGGTCGCGAGGCGGTCGAGTGCGGCGGTCAGCGCGTCGAGCGCGGCCGCGAAGCCCTCGCGCGCGAGGATCGCGTCGCGCGGGTGCTTGCCCGGCAGCTCGCCCGCGGCGAGCCGCAGCTTGCGGATCGCCGGCTGCAGGCCGGCCGCGGCGTCCGGCAGCTCGGGCACGTCGCGCAGTTCGGTGCGCGCCATCACCTCGGCATCGCGCGCGAGGTCGGCGAGCTGGCCTGCGGCGACCTGCTCGCCGAAGAACAGCGTGGCGGTGTCCGGCAGCTGGTGCGCCTCGTCGAGGATCACCGTGTTGCACGACGGCAGCAGCTCGGCCAGCCCCTCGTCCCGCAGCATGACGTCGGCGAAGAACAGGTGGTGGTTGACGATCACCACGTCGGCCTCCATCGCCTCCTTGCGCGCCTTCATCACGAAGCAGTCGCGGAAGTGGCCGCACTGGCTGCCGAGGCAGTTGTCGCGCGTCGACGTCACCAGCGGCCAGATCGTCGCGTTCTCGGGCACCGCGCCGAGCTGCGCGCGGTCGCCGCGGTCGGAGGCGTGCGCGAAGGCGACGATCTTCTTCAGGTGGCGGAAGTCGTCGCGCGACGGCAGCCTGTCCTCGTGCGAGGCGCGCTCGAGGTGGTGCAGGCAGACGTAGTTCGCGCGGCCCTTGAGCAGCGCGATCGTCGCGGGGACCTTCAGCGCGTCGCGCAGCAGCGGCACGTCGCGCTCGAAGAGCTGGTCCTGCAGCGTCTTCGTGCCCGTCGACACGATGACCTTGCCGCCGTCGAGCAGCGCGGGAACGAGGTAGGCGAACGTCTTGCCGGTGCCGGTGCCGGCCTCCGCGACGAGCCGGCCGTGGCCGCGGATGGCATCGGCGACCGCCTGCGCCATCGCCAACTGCTGCGCGCGGAAGCGGAATCCGGGGAGCGCCCGGGCGAGCGCGCCGCCGTCGCCGAAGACGGCGGCGAGTTCCCGATCGGAGGCGCTCGCGCCGGCCGCGTCGGCGGCCGCGGCGGTCGGCGAAGCGGTCAGCGCAGGGCCTTCCTGTCGCGCGGAGGGGCGGCCGGCTGCGCGGCCGTGCGCTCCCGCACGACCGTGACCATCGAGCGGATGCCCGCGGCGCGCTGCTCGAACTCGCCGGCGACGGCGCCGGTGCGCGCCTTGTACGCGTCGTCGGACTCGGGGCTGCGCCACTTGAGCGCCGCGAGCGAAGCGAGCCAGTGCTCGTGAAGCGACCGCAGCGCGTCGACGGCCTGCCGCGACACCGTCGCCTCGCGCAGCGCCGCCTGGTAGGGCCGCGCGATGTTGAGCTTCTGCTTGTCGACGCAGTACTCGCTCTTCGCGCTGTTGGTGCCCTGTTCGGAGGCCTCGTAGCCGTGCTCGATGATCTCGATGCTCTTCACGTGCCGGCACATCGTGTAGAGGTGGCGCACCGCGTCGAGGAAGCAGTCGAGCGCGGTGCCGCTCGCGTCGACGCCCGGGCAGACGTAGTTGTGGGCGGGGCCCGGGTTGCCGCCGATTGCCTGCGGCCTGGCCAGATAGGACTGCGCCGCCGCGGGCGCGGCCAGAGCGAGCCACGCGAGCGGCAGGGCGATGCGGAGGGCGAGAAGGCGAGTCATGGAATCCCGGCGATTGCGACCGGGACGAATGGTACGCCGCGAGGCCGGCGGCGGCAAAGCAGACGAACGGCCGAGCGCCGCGCCCGGGGCCTTGCCCCCCGCCTCAGATCGTCACGCCCCCGGAGACCTCGATGACGGCGCCGTTGATGTACGAGGCCTCGTCGGAGGCGAGCCACGCGTAGGTGTTCGCGATCTCCTCCGGCTTCGCGAGCCGGCCGAGCGGCACGCGGTCCTCGATCATCTTGACCACCTTCTCCGGCATCGTGCGCAGGATCGGCGTCTCGACGAAGCCCGGGCAGATCGCGTTGGCGCGGATGCCCTTGCGGCCGAGTTCGCGCGCCCAGGTCTTGACCATGCCGATCACGCCGAACTTCGTGGCCGCGTAGTTCGTCTGGCCGAAGTTGCCGTGGATGCCGACGATCGACGACGCGTTCAGGATGCAGCCGGAGTTCTGGTCCAGCATCACCTCGACGACCGCCTTCGTGCAGTTGTAGACGCCCTTCAGGTTCACGTCGATGACGCGATCGAACTGCTCGTCGGTCATCTTCTTGAACTGCGCGTCCTGCACGATGCCGGCGTTGTTGACCAGCGTGTCGATGCGGCCCCACGCGGCCATCACGCCCTCGACCATCCGGGCGATGCTCGCCTTGTTCGTGACGTCGATCTCGAAAGCCATCGCCGTGCCGCCGCCGTCGCGGATCTCGGTCGCCACCCGCTCGGCCGTGTCGAGCTTGATGTCGCACACCGCCACCTTGGCGCCCTCCCGGGCGAACTTGAACGCCGTGGCCTCGCCGATCCCGGAACCCGCCCCCGTGATGATGGCCACCTTGTCGATAAGTCGTCGCACGTGTTTTCCCTTTCCTCGCTGCGGCGCTCGGGCACTGCTGCGGCGCCCGCGCCGGGCGTCGAAGCTAAACCGATGTAATCTAGCGGGAATTTGTGCGATGCACAAGTGATTTTCTGGCGCTCGGCCAACCCGTGTTGCGCGATTGGCCATAGGAAAATCAATAGCTTGCGGCTGCCTATGCGGACCCTGCAGGTTCCCAGTGCGTGAGCACGAGTTGCAGCGCGGGGGAGCCGCGGAACGTGTCGACCTCGGGGCGGAAAACGGCGCGGATCCGGCCGGGAAGCGGCGCCGTCGAGCGGAACAGGATGGCGTCGAAACGCTCGCCGCCGCGCTCCAGCAGGAGCTTCGTGTGGGCGCCGCCCACGATGCGCGATGCGGCCACGCCGAACTCGTCGTCGAACGCCGGCGGCGCGAAGCCCTGGCCCCAGACCGGCTCGCGCAGGCGCTCGGCGAGCGAAACGTCGAGCTCGCCGGGGGCGAGCGCGCCGTCGGTCTCGATGACGCGCTCGAGGTCGGCGGGCCGCAGCCACTCGCGCCCGACCCGCTCGAAGGCCTCCGCGAAGCGGCCGAAGTCGGCTTCGCGGATCGCCAGTCCCGCCGCGACGGCGTGGCCGCCGAACGGGCCGATCAGCCCCGGCTCGCGGGCGTCGACGAGCGCCAGCGCATCGCGCAGGTGGAAGCCGGCGATCGAGCGCCCCGAGCCGCGCAACCGGCCGTCGCCGGCGGGCGCGAACACGATCGCCGGCCGGTGCTCGCGGTCCTTGATGCGCGAAGCGACGATGCCCACCACGCCCTGGTGCCAGTTCGGCCGGTAGAGGCACAGCGTGAACGTGTCGTCGCGCGCCATCGTCGCGGCCTCGTCGAGGTCGGCCTGCGCCTCGACGACGATGCCGGCCTCCACCGAGCGGCGCTCGCGGTTGAGGCGGTCGAGCTCGGCGGCGAGCGCCAGCGCTTCGGCGGGATCGTCGGTGACGAGGCAACGGATGCCGACGGTCATGTCGGCGAGCCTGCCCGCCGCGTTGAGCCGCGGCCCGGCGACGAAGCCGAGGTCGGTGGCGATCGCCGAGCGCGGGTCGCGTCCCGCGACGCGGAACAGCGCCTCCACGCCGGCTTGCGCGCGGCCCGCGCGGAGGCGCTTCAGTCCCTGCGCGACCAGCACGCGATTGGCGTGGTCGAGGCGCACGACGTCGGCGACCGTGCCGAGCGCGACGAGGTCGAGCAGGTCCGCGAGGTTGGCCGACGCGTTGCCGCCGCGCTCGCGCAGCAGCGCTCGCGTGGCCGCGAGCACGTAGAACATCACGCCCACGCCCGCGAGGTGCTTCGACGGGAACGCGCATCCGGGCTGGTTCGGGTTGACGATGATCGCCGGCTCGGGCAACCGCTCGCCCGGAAGGTGATGGTCGGTGACGAGCACGTCGATCCCGGCCGTTGCCGCCGCGGCCACGCCCTCGACGCTCGTGATGCCGTTGTCGACAGTGACGAGGAGGGCGGGCGAGCGCTCGCGCACCTGCGCGACGATGCCCGGCGTCAGGCCGTAGCCGTCGTTGAAGCGGTTCGGCACGAGGAAGTCGGCCACGGCCCCCATCGCGCGCAGGCCGCGCAGCGCGACGGCGCACGCGGTGGCGCCGTCGGCGTCGTAGTCGGCGACGACGAGGATGCGCTCGCGCCGGTCGATCGCGCGCACCAGGCGCTCGGCGGCTTCGCCGATGCCTCGCATCGACGCGTACGCGGGCAGGCGCGCGAGGGCGTCGTCGATCTCCTCCGGCGCGGCGATGCCGCGCGACGCGAAGAGCCGCGCGAGCACGGGCTCGACGCCCGCGGCGGCGAGCGCAGCCGCGTAGGCGGGAACCGGGCGGCGCTCGATTGCGATCGTCACGTCGCGTCCCGCGGCGGCACCGTGAACGGGGAGGAACGACGGAGCACGCGGTCGAGCAGCCGAGCGCGCCCGATCGTCCAGCGCGCGGCGCCGTCGCGCCCTTTGGCGATCAGCACGAGCCGGTCGAACGCGCCACGGTCGAGCGCGGCGAGCGCCGGCGCGAGCATCGTCTCTGCGAAGGATGGCAGCGATCCCGCGTCGACCGGATCAACGACGACGACTTGCGTCGCGGCGCTCCCGGGGCACCATTCGCGCAGCGGCGCAGCCTGCGTTCCCGCGAGCAGCGCGAGGCCGCGCGCCACGTCGCCGGCGCGCGCCGCGGTGGCGCGGGCGTCGAGCGGCGCGATGCGCTGCCGGGGCAGGGTGCCCGCGCCGGAGAACCACAGCGCATCGACGGGTGCTCGCTCGCGCGCCGCGACGGGCTGGCCGTGCAGCAGCATCTGGATTTCGGTCCACCAGCGCCGCCACCGCGCGGCGTCGGCGCCGGTGGGCAGGCGCTCGCGCAGCGCGCGGCCGATGGCAGCCGCGAGCGGCATGAACGCGACGGCGTGCGGCACGCGCGAGCGCACGAACCACGCGTCGGGGCGCGGCGCCGCGAACGCGAGGCCGTCGCCGGCGAAGTGGCGGTCGAGCAGCGCACGCAGCGCGAGCACCTCGTCGTCGGCGAGATCGTCGACGCGCGCGACGATGCGCACGTCCTCGTGCGTCACCAGCGTGGTCACCGGATCGGCGCGCGCGATCCAGTCGCCGCCGGCGTCTAGGCCGGCGCCGAGTGCCGCGAGCGGCGCAACGGCCGCCTCGGTGCCCAGCGCCTGCAGCATCGCCGCATCCGCGTCGTCGGCCCGCTCTCCGCGGCTGCGCGCGGCGACGCGCGACAGCGGCGCGCACGCGGCCAGCGCGTCGGCGTCGACGTCGAGCAATCCGGGGACGAACAGAACCAGCGGCATCAGTGGGTTGTTTTATCGTTGTCCCCGCGGATTCTGCCCACGAGGACCGCAGTCGGGGGGGCCAGCGTCTGGTTCGTCGTCGTCCCCGCGAAGGCGGGGACCCAGTGTCTTCGAGGATAACGTGCAAACGGGTAAGTTGTTGAGACGCTGGGTCCCCGCCTTCGCGGGGACGACGATAAAGGAAGGCGCGGGGACGACGATGGCGGAAGGCGCGGGGACGACGATGGCGGAAGGCGCGGGGAC
>JAOUIA010000112.1 GCA_029884335.1 Betaproteobacteria bacterium | reverse complement strand
CCCATGTCCAGCGCATAGGCCGCCAGCTGCACCGCGACGTAGCGCGCGAACGTCATGCGGCCGTTCGCCGGCGCAGGACGACGATCTGGTGCAGGGCGAGCGAAGCCGGCGCCAGCAGATGCTCGAGCGCGCGCAGCATCCCGCCGGCGGCGTCGGGCCAGAGCTGGCGGAAGTTGAGCCCGCCAGACAGCAGATAGCGCAGGCCGTTCGGCATCGGCTCGATCGCGACGATCTCGAGTTCCGGATGAGCGCGCTGGAAGCGCTCGCGGTCGCGCACGAACACGACGTAGGCGAGCGCCTGGTTCGCGCCGCTCATCGGCCCCGATTGCGGCGTCTCCCACGACTCGCTGCGCTTGTCGTAGCCCTCGCTTGCGAACAGCCGCGGGTACAGCCACGCGGCGAGCGGACCATGCGCCGGCTCGAGCAGCACTGCGCCGCCGCCGGGAACGAGCACGCGCGCCAGCTCGCGGAAGAACCGTTCCGGCCGGGGCAGGTGGTGGAAGGCGTTCTGCGCGTAGACTACGCGTAGCGACGCGTCGCGAAACGGCATCGCCTGCGCGTCGGCAACGAGGTCCAGGTGCGACGCGTGCACGACGTCGGTGGCGAGGACCTCGGGATACGAGTCGCGCATCGGCGCCACGCCGGCGCCGATCTCGACCGAGCGCCCCTCCGCAGCCAGGTGCGCCTGCGCGAGGCGCCGCATCGCCCGCCGGCACTCGTCGAATACGTCACGCAACATGGGCTTGCGCTCGAGCACGCGCCGATGCGCGGCGAAGCGCGCGGGGCCGTCGAGCGCGACTCCGGCGAGCCCGGGCTCGCGCAGACGGTCGAGCAGCGCAGGCATCACTCCGGTGTTGCGCGGACCGGATGCGCGGCCTGCCTCTCGCCGGTGCGTGCCGCAGCCGCCGCGGCTTCGAGCGCCGGATGGATCGGCCGCCGTGGCACCGCGGCGATGTCGTAGCTCAGGAACGCGAGCAGCAGCTGCAGCCCGGCGAGGATCGGCAGGCCGGCGAGCATCACCGTGCCCGGCAGCGTCGGCTGCCCGGTCCGCGCGCTCGTCATCCAGGCTTCCGTGCCGACGACGACGCCAAAAGCGAGCAGCGCCGCGCCCACGATCAACTCCAGCGTGGCGACCGAGAAGTCGCGCAGGAAGTAGTTGTAGAAGAGGCGCTTGGCCGTGTTGCGCACGTTGCCGAAGAGGAACGTGCCGAACACGCGCGCGGGCCGCAGGCTGCTGCGCTCGTCGCCGTAGCGCGCGTCCATCGGCACGTCGACGACGACGGCGCGCACGGTCGCGAGCCGGAACAGCAGGTCAGACTCGAAGAAGTAGCCGCGGTGCACGCGGTCGAGCGGCAGCCGGCGCGCGACCGCCGCGTGCAGCGCCGTGAAGCCGTTCGTGGGGTCGAAGACGTCCCAGTAGCCCGACGAGAGCTTGGTCAGGAACGAGAGCCCGAGGTTGCCGACGATGCGGCCCGCCGGCATGCCGCGCAGGTTCGCGAGGTCCCAGAAGCGGTTGCCCTTCGCGTAGTCGGCCTGCCCGGCGACGATCGGGCCGATGAAGCGCGGCAGCAGCGCCGGGTCCATCTGCCCGTCGCCGTCGATCTTCACCAGGATCGTGCAGCCGTCGTCGCACGCGGCGCGATAGCCCGTCGTCACCGCGCCCCCAACGCCCTGGTTTTTCTCGTGGCGCAGCACGCGCACGCGCGGGTCGCGGCACTCGCGCTCCACCAGCTCGCCGGTGCGCTCCGGGCAGCCGTCGTCGACGACGTAGATGCGCTCGCACTCGTGGCCGATGCGCGCGATCACGTCGAGGACGCGGCCGCCGACGCGGTAGCAGGGCAGGATCGCCGCGATGCGGTGACCTGCTGTCGCGCGCTCTGCAAGTTCCGCGCCGCGGATCGTACGGGATTCCATGGCTGCGCCGATTATCACGCAACTGTCCCTATGGAGCCACCAGCTTCGAGCGGAACGACACGCCGCGGACCTCGACCTCTTCCTTGCCGTGGCCGGTGGCGAAGACCACCGCGTGGACGGCGTCCGGAGGCGCGGTGAAGACGGCCTCCTCCTCGATCCAGTCCGGAAGGCATCCGACGTTGCGGAAGCTGAGGGACGTGCTCCCGTCCGGCCGGTGCCAGATGACCTGCAGCCGCACGTCGGCCGGCTCGCGATGGCATCGCACCTGCACAGCGTAGCGGTACGGCCGGCCGCCGACGATGGGCACGCGCTGCCACAGCACGTGGTCGTGGTCGACGAGGACGACGCCGGTCTGCGGATCGCGAGGCACCGTGCCGTGCATGTTCCAGGCACCGGGCTCGATCTCCATGCGCGGTCCCGCGAGCCGCTCGACGGGGAAGCGGCCGCGATGGTCAACGCGGTAGAGCGTCGATCCGGAAAAGGAGGCCAGCGGCGTCGCGACGCCTACGACGTGCGCGCGCAGCTGCCGCTCGAGGCTCGCGTCGAGCATCAGGTAGCCAAGGTCGAAGTCCGCGATGAGCTTCAGCAGGTCGTCGCGCGAGCGCAGGTTCTTGAGGCGACCCCGGAACGGCAGGACGTAGTTGCCCTCGGCGTAAGCGGGACGGCGAATCTCCGCGAGGTACGACGGCCCGCCGAGGAAGGCGACGCCCAGCTCCTGGTCGGGGAAGCCGTTCAACAACGGAACGAAGTGGCGCCAGTGCGCCCACTTCGTGACGTAGGCGCTGCGCGCGGACGCATCGTGGGCCGCCGCCAGGTCGTAGTCGCGGGTGGGCGCGAAGCTTGCGGTGAGGAACAGGACGCTGGCCACGATCGACCCTGCTCCTGCCGCTACGAGCGCGGCGCGCAATCCGTGCCCGGACTCGCCGAAGCGTCCGAGCGTGACGCCGAAGGCGATGGCGAACAGGAACACGCACGGGTACAGGTAGCGAAGGTAGGCGACGTTCACGACGACGACCGCGGCAAAGCTGACCGCGGCGACGAGCATCAGTGCGCCCTCCCGCCGCCCCCAGGCGAACGCCGCCACCAGCATCGGCGGCACGAGCAGCAGGAACGTGAATCCGAGCGCGCCGGGGAGCCCCTCGAGGTAGTGGTTGCTGTGGAACGTCATCCGGTAGAGCAGCAGCGGGGAGCCCTGGCCCGGGTAGGGCGGGTTGTTCTGCAGCGCGTACAGCGACGACTTGAAGACCGAGTTGAAGAACGGGAACGTCGGGTTGCCGGTCTTGGCCAGCGCGATCGCGTACGGCGGCAGCGCGAGCAGCGCTCCGACCGCGACGGCGACGCAGAGAACCTTCCACGGGAACGCGCGGCCAGGTTCGCGCCAGGCCAGCAGGAGGATCAGCGCAATCGCCGGAAAGGCCGCCACGGTGATGAGCTTCATCGCCAGCGCCGCGCCCATGGCAGCTGCGCCGGCGACGAGGTGAACCGGGTCGGCGCCCTCCAGGAAGCGCAGGAACAGCACCGTGCTGCCGACGAGCAGCAGCGACCACGCGTTGTCGACGAAGAGGCCCGACGACTCGACCATCGCGAGCGGGCTTGCCGCGGCAAGCGCCACCGCGAACGCCGCGATGCGCAGGCCGCCGATCGGGCGCACGGTCGCAAAGACCAGCGCGAGCGCGGCGAGGTATGCCGCGGCATTGACCAGCCGCGCTGCCATCTCGCCGCCGAACATGTAGCCGGCCGCGTAGAGAAAGTCGACGGCGATCGGCATCACGGCGAGGAGCGAGCGCTGCACGTCGTAATGCCAGTACCCGAAGTCGCGTACGTGCGCGGCGATCAGCAGGTGGAACGCGAGGCCGTCGTTGCTCACCTCCGGCAGCAGCGCCATCGCCACGCTCAGCAGCGCGAGGTTGCCGGCGATGCCGACCACCGCGAGGTCGGCGATGCCGGGCAGCGAGCCGGAACCGCGCAGCGCCACGGACAGCATCCGCACCACTGCCCTGCCCTGCCAGGCAAGCGGCAGCGCGAGCAGCAGGAAGTAGGTCAAGGGGCCGTTGACCGGCCACAGCGCCAGCACCGACAGCGCCGAGCCGACGATCCCCAGGCCCAGCGCGATGCACAGCGGGAGCTCGGAAGGCTCGAGCGACTTCGCGCCGTTGCGCGACAGGATCCCGCCACCCAGCGCAGCTGCGGACGCGAAGAGATAGGCGGTCGCGAGCACGGGCAGCGGCCCGGTGCAATACGCGACCGCGAGCGCGGCGGCGAGCGCGAGCTTGAGCGGCAATGCCCGCCGTCCCGTGAGCACCAGCGCGGCGAACACCGCCCAGTAGCCCATGGACAGGGCGAGCGCGCGCCCGGCGCCTTCCGGCGTCCACGGCACCTTCGCCTGCATGTCGGCGTGGATCCACCCGTGCACGAACGCTGCCGCCGCAAGCAGCAGCAAGGCGGCCGTGGCCATCGTCGCGAGCGCGGCGGAGCGTGAGCGGGCGATCGTCATCTCGGCGTCCGGCAGGAGGCAGGCAGCGGGCGGCACCGCCGCGCCGCAGGCATCGTAGCACTCGGCCGGCGACGAGCCGCTTGTCCGGGACCGCGCTCGTACACGGGTGTTAGCATAGCGACCGGCCATGTCCGTCCCGCTCAATGACCTCAAGCGCGCGGCACTCCGCGAGCGCGAGGCGCTGCACGCCGCGCTCGCGCGCGTGGCCGACAGCGGCTGGTACATCCTCGGCGAGGAAGTGCGCCGCTTCGAAGCCGGGTTCGCCAGATACGTCGGCGTGACGCACGCGGTGGGCGTGGGCAACGGCACCGACGCGATCGAGCTCGCGCTGCGCGCGCTCGGCGCCGGGCCCGGCCGTGACGTCGTGACGGCGGCGAACGCCGGCGGGTACGCATCTGCAGCGATCCGCCGCTGCGGCGCGCGGCCGGTGTACGCGGACGTGAGCGAGGCGACGATGTGCGTCGACGCGGCCAGCGTGGCCGCGGCACTGACGCCCGCCACTGCGGCGGTGATCGCCACGCATCTCTACGGCCGGCTGGCCGACGTCGCGGGCATCGCCGCCCTGTGCGCATCGCACGGCGTGCCACTCGTCGAGGACTGCGCGCAGGCGCACGGCGCCGCGCGCGACGGACGGCGCGCAGGCTCCTTCGGTCGCATCGGGTGCTTCTCTTTCTACCCCACGAAGAACCTCGGCGCACTCGGTGACGCAGGGGCGGTCGTCACCGACGACACGGGCCTCGACGCGTCGTTGCGGGCGCTGTGCCAGTACGGCTGGCGCGACAAGTACGACGTGCGCGTCGCCGGCGGCGTCAACAGCCGCCTCGACGAGCTGCAGGCCGTCGTACTGAGCCTGCGGCTTGCGGCGCTCGACGAGCGCAACGCGCGGCGGCGTTCGATCGCGCGCCGCTACTCGGAGCGCATCCGGCACGCCGCGATCGCCGTTCCCGACGCCTCCGGCGACGACTACGTGGCGCACCTGTACGTCGTGCGCACGCCGGCGCGCGCGTCGCTGCAGGCGCACCTCGCGCACCGGGGCATCGCCACCGACGTCCACTACCCGATTCCCGACCACCGCCAGAGCGCGTACGCGGCTGATCGGCAACGCGCGCTGCCGGTGACCGAGCGCCTCGCGGCAGAAGTGCTGACGCTGCCTTGCTTTCCCGAGCTCTCCGACGACGAAGCGGACCGCGTGATCGAGGCCTGCAATGACTGGCGTACCGGCAACTGAGGTCGCTCGCGCCGCCGTGCCAACGCCGCCCATCCCGGGCGCGGCCGGATGCTCGGTGATCGTGCCGGTCTATCGCAATCGCGACTCGCTGCCGGAGCTGCTCGACGAGCTGGAAGGGCTCGACCGCGAGCTCGACGGCCGGCTGGAGGCGGTGTTCGTCGTCGACGGCAGCCCCGACGACTCGTTGGCGTGGCTCGCCGAACACCTGCCCCGGCGGCGGCTGCGCTCGCAGCTCATCGCGCTGTCGCGCAACTTCGGCTCGTTTGCCGCGATCCGCGCCGGCATGACCCAGGCCAGCGGCCCGCAGTACGCGGTGATGGCGGCGGACCTGCAGGACCCGCCCGCGCTCGTGCGCGGCTTCTTCGAGGTGCTCGATCGCGACGGAGCGGACGTCGTGATCGGCGAGCGCACCGGGCGCGGCGACCCGTGGCCCGCGCGCGCAGCATCGGGGCTCTTCTGGCGCGCGTACCGACGCTTGGTCGAGCCGCAGATCCCGGCCGGCGGCGTCGACCTGTTCGGCTGCAACAAGCGCTTCCGCGACAACCTGATCGCGTTGGACGAGCTCAACTCGTCGCTCGTCGGCCTGGTCTATTGGCTGGGTTTTCGCCGCGCAAGCGTGCCCTACGAGCGGCGGCCGCGCCCGTACGGCAGGAGCGCCTGGAGCTGGCGGCGCAAGCTGCGCTACTTGGCGGACAGCGTGTTCTCGTTCACGGACCTGCCCATCCGGCTGGCGCTCGGCGCGGGCCTCCTGGGCCTCGTCGTGTCGGTCGTGCTGGGCATCGCCGTGCTGGTGGCCAAGCTGGCCGGCGGCATCGACGTGCCCGGCTACGCCGCGACGATGCTGGTCATCGTGTTCTTCAGCGCGCTGAACATGGTGGGCCTGGGCATCCTCGGCTCGTACACCTGGCGCGCGTTCGAGAACACCAAGCGTCGGCCGGGCTACGTGATCGCGAGCCAGGCGCGCTTCCCCGCCGTGGAGGACAGCAAGTGAACGAGGTCTTCGTGCACCCGCAGGGCCTGTGCGAGTCGAAGCACGTGGGACCGCGCACGCGCGTGTGGGCTTTCGCGCACGTGCTGCCCGGCGCGCGCATCGGCGCCGATTGCAACTTG
>JAOUIA010000111.1 GCA_029884335.1 Betaproteobacteria bacterium | reverse complement strand
CCGGAACGCGCCGGTCTCGTCGATCACGTGCCGGTGCACGGGATTCACGTAGACGACGAGCAACGCGCTCGACGGCGCGGCTTGCAGCAGCCGGCTCACCAGGCGCCGCAGCGTCGCCTCGTCGAACGGGTTGTAGAGGTACACGACCCGGTCGCGATCGTCGTACTCGTATTCGAGCGCGTCGACGTTAGCGAAGGCGACCGGCGCCCTGAGCGTCTCCTGCGCGGAATAGATTTCCAGGTTGCGCTCAGCGATGCGGACGAGCTCCGCGCTCGCCTCGAGGCCGACGACGCGCCGGAACGGCAGGCGCGCAGCCAGCAGCGGCACGAGTCCCTTCCCCGAGCCGACGTCGACGAACTCGAAGGCCTCCGGCCGCACGCCGAGGTGCCGCAGGGCGCACCGCACCTTGGGAATCGCCGATGGTTCATAGCGGACGGCGTGCAGAGCGATCGCGCGATCCACGCCGAGCGCGCCGACCTCGACGTGGGCCTGCGTGTCCGTCCCGTACCGGCTATCGAACGCCGCGCCGACCCTGCGTGCCCGCCGCGAACGCCACGCGACCGGCGTCGGGATCCGGTCAAGCATCCCGAGCAGCGCGTCGGCGATCGGCTTCACTGCCCGCACCTGCGAGGACCATTCCGCCATCGAGCGACCACTCTTCTGGAATAGACTTCCGCCAACCCGACCTCGCCCGCCCGCGATGCCTGCGCTCTCCGTCGTCATCCCCACCTACAACCGCGCGACGCTCGTCGTCGAGGCGGTGGAGAGCGTCCTCGCGCAGCAAGGGGTGCAGCCGGAGGTCGTCGTGGTCGACGACGGCTCGACGGACGCCACGCGCGCCGCGCTCGATCGCTTCGCTGGACGCATCATATACGTCCACCAGCGCAACGCCGGAGTGAACGCCGCGCGCAACGCCGGCATCCGCGCGTCGAGCGGGGAATACGTGGCGTTCCTCGACTGCGACGACGCGTGGCTGCCCTTCAAGGCGGCGCTGCAGCTCGCGGTCATGGAGCGCGTCCCCGACGCGGGGTTCGCGTTCTCGAACTTCTTCGTGTGGCGCGAGGGTGAGCGGACTCCCGACGGGCTCGGCCACTGGATGGCGCCCGGCGAGAGCATCGCGCGGCACGCCAGGCTCACGCGCACGTCGGCGGAGCTGGGCATCCCGTCGCCCCGGCCGTTCGCGGTGCACGTGTGCGACATCTACCGGCTGTCCCTTCGCCAGCCGGTCGTGCTGCCCAGCACGAGCGTTGTCCGGCGCAGCGTGCTCGCAGCGCTCGGGCCCCTGCCCGAGGACAACTGGATGTGCGGCGACTGGGAGTACTTCGCCCGCGCCTCCAGGCAGTTCGGCGCCGCCTACGTCGAGATCGAAACGGCGCTCAACCGCAGCCACGACGACGCCGTGCGGCTGATGCGCCGCCCGCTCGCCGACCGCACGCGCCAGCGCATCGCGTCGATCCGGCGCACCTGGCGCGCCGACGCCGACTTCATGGCCCGGTTCGCGGCCGAGGTCGACCGCGTCGAGGCCGCCGAGTGGAAGACGCTGTTCAAGCAGACGTGCTACGAGGGCGACCTCGCGGAAGCGCGCGAGCAGCTGCGCGAGATCGAGCGCCTGTCGGGCAGCGCGGGCATGGCTTCGCGCGCGCTCTGGTGGGCGATGCGCGTACCGGCCGCCCGCAGTTGCATGGCAGCGTTGCGCCGCAACACGCGCTGACCGCTCCAAGGCGTCGCCGCGGCCGCGAAGATGGCGTATTCTCGACGCCCATGTCTCGCGGCAGGCCGGAGTTTGCATAGGATGAAGCTTCCCCCCACGCTCGCTGCCCGCGGGGCTGGTCGGTCGGCCGGGGCAGCCCATCCCGACTGACATGTCCGCGCACGAACCGAAGCACCGGCTCGCGGCGATCGTCGTGGCGGACGTCGTCGGCTACACCCGCATGATGGAGGCCGACGAGGCGGGGACGCTGTCGCTGCTCCGCGCGGCCCGCGCCGACGTCGTGGACCCGGTCACCGCCAGGCACCGCGGCGCGATCGTCAAGGGCACGGGCGACGGCTGGCTCGCGCAGTTCCGAAGCGTGACCGACGCCGTGCGCAGCAGCGTCGAGATCCAGGCGGCGATGGCGCGGCGCAACGCCCTGGCGGCCGAAGGACGGCGGTTCGAGTTCCGCATCGGCATCAACCTCGGCGAGGTCGTCGTAGAGAGCGACGACATCTACGGGACCGGGGTCAACGTCGCCGCGCGCCTGGAATCGCTGGCCGATCCCGGCGGCATCGTCATCTCGTCCGCGGTGCGCGACCAGCTGCGCGGCGTCGCCGGCCTGGAATTCGAGGACATGGGACCGCGCGCGGTCAAGAACCTCGCCAATCCGGTTCACTGCTTCAACGTGCGTCCGACGGCGCCGCCGGCCGCCCACGGCGACCCGGGCGCCGCGGCGCAGCCCGCCGCCAGGAGCGAGCGCGCGTCGATCGCGGTCCTCCCCTTCAGCAACCTGTCGGGCGACGCCGACCAGGACTACTTCGCGGACGGCGTGGTCGACGACATCATCACTGCGCTGTCGCGGTTCAAGTGGCTGCGCGTGATCGCGCGCAACTCGACGTTCGCCTACAAGGGCCGCGCGGTGGACGTCCGGCAGATCGCCCGGGATCTCGGGGTGCGGTACGTCCTCGAGGGCAGCGTCCGCAAGTCGGGCCGGCGCGTTCGCATCACCGGGCAGCTGATCGACGCGACCACCGGCGACCACGTCTGGGCCGACAACTTCAACGGTGCGTTCGAGGACATCTTCGACCTGCAGGACAGCATCACCGAGAGCGTGGTCGGCACGATGGAGCCGCAGCTGCGCAAGGCGGAGATCGAGCGGGCCAGGCGCAAGCGGCCGGAGAACCTCGACGCCTACGACCTCTTCCTGCGCGCGCTGCCGCACGTCTACGCGATGCGCCCGGACGACAACCGGATCGCCCTCGATCTGCTGGAGGCCGCGTCGCGACTCGACCCCACCTACGCGCCGCCGCTCGCCTTCCGCGCGTGGTGCCTGGAGCAGCGGGTCGTGCGCCGCTGGCCGGCCGCGCGCGACGACGACGCGGCGACGTGCCTGCGTCTCGCCCGCGCCGCGCTCGCCGCCGACATGGACGACGCCAACGCGATCGCGATCGCGGCGTTCGTGGCATTGATGGTCGGGCGCGACTTCGACGCGGCGTTTCCGGCGCTGCGCAGGGCCGTCGCCCTCAATCCGAACAATGCCTTCGTCGCGATGAACGCCGGATGGGCGCATTGCTTCGCGGGCGATCTCGGCGAGGCGCTTGCGCACCTGGAACGCGCGCGCGCGCTCAGCCCGAACGACCCCACGGCGTTCTACGTGCTCACGGGCCTGGGCATGGCGCACCTGCTCGCCGGCCGCTGCGAGGAGGGCGCCCGCCTGGCCACGGACGCCGCCGCACTCTATGACGAGTGGGACGCGACGTACTACGTGCTGGCCGCGGCCCAGGGGCACCTCGGCCGCCTCGACGAGGCGCGCGCCAGCATCGCGAGGCTCGTCGCGCTGATCCCCGGTGCGTCGATCGCCCGATACCGCGAGATGGTTCCGATCCGCGATCCGGAACGGCTGGCCTTTCTCGAGAAGGGACTGCGCGTGGCCGGGCTCCCCGAGCGCACGGACCCGGAGCAGGCGCGCGCGTGACCAGCGCGCGCGGGTCAGGGCGACCCGCGCTTGAAGGTCGCGAGCGCCGCCCCCGCGGCGACGAACAGCCCGCCGAACGTGCGATTGAGCGCCTTGATGTGGTGCGGCTCGCGCAGCAGGCGGAGCACGCGCGAGGCGAAGCCGGTGTAGCCGCTCATCACCACGAGGTCGGTGACCACCAGCGTCGCGCCGCAGATCGCGTACTGCAATCCGAGCGGCCGCGACGGGTCGATGAACTGCGGCAGCACCGCGAGCATGAACACGATGCCCTTGGGATTCGTGGCGTTGACCAGGAAGCCCTTCAGCAGCAGCTCGCGCGGGGAGACCGGCAGCGCCGCCTCGGCCGCCTTCGCGTCGACGGCGAACGCCGGCGCGCGCCACTGCTCGACGCCGAGCCAGACGAGGTAGGCGACCCCCAGCCACTTCACGACCGCGAAAGCGGTCGACGACGCGGCCAGGATCGCGCCCAGCCCCACGGCGACGATCGCCAGCACGAACATGATGCCGAGGATCAGTCCGACGATGTTCCAGAACGCCGTGCGGAAGCCGTGGCGCAGCCCCGCGGCCATGCACGAGATCGCGCCCGGCCCCGGCGACAGGCTGATGAGCCAGGAGGCGGCGAAGAACGCGAGCCAGGTCTCGAGCGTCATCGCGCCCCCGTCCGCGGTCGCGCTCAGTACTTGACGCTGCAGCCGTACGGCGTCGTGCTCGCCACGCTCACCGGCCTCCCGGCGAGCGTCTCGTCGAGCGCGGCGCGCACGAAGTTCTTCGCGGTCTTCACGTCCGCGGGATTGGCCGAGCGCCTGTCGTCGATCGCGCCGGCGTAGACGATCTTCCCGGCGGGGTCGATCACGAACATCTGCGGCGTGGTGCGCGCCGAGTAGGCGCGGCCGGCCGCGCTGGAGTCGTCGATCAGCACCGCCTTCGGCGCGCCGCCCTGCTGCTTCATCCAGTCCGCCATCTGCGCGCCGGTCTTGAACTCGGAGTGGTTGCGGTTCGTCGAATTGACCGACAGCCACACGACGTCCTTCGCGCCGTACTGCTTCTGCAGCCCCTGCATGTTGGCGCTGTCGTAGTGCTTGCGCACGAACGGGCACTCCGGGTTCGTCCACTCGAGCACGACGTGCTTGCCCCGGTAGTCGGACAGCTTCACCGGCTTGCCGGCGGCGTCGTCGATCGTGAAGTCGGGCGCGCTCTGGCCGGGCGCCGCGGCGTGGACGGAGGCGGCAAAGGCGAGTGCGGCGGCGAGCGCGGCGAGGCGGAAGCGTGGGCGCATGAGGGCTCCTGGGCGGATCGTCAGAGGGTGGCGAGTGCGTCGTGAACGGTCGCCGGCTGCAGCACCTCGGGCAGCACGACAGGCTCCCGGCCGGGACGGTACAGCACGTAGACGGGCACGCCGTTGCGGCCGAGGGCGGCCAGCGCGCGCGTGATGTCGGGGTCGCGGCGCGTCCAGTCGGCGCGCACCAGCGCGACGTTGCGCCGCTCGAACGCGGCGAGGACGTCGCGGTCGTTGAGCACCAGGCGCTTGTTCACCTGGCAGGTGACGCACCAGGCTGCAGTGAAGTCGACGAACACGGGCCGGCCGCCCGCCGTCAACTCGGCGACGGCCGTCGGCGTGAACGGGCGCCACGCGGCGTCGCCGGCCTTCGCCTGGCGCGCCTGCGCCGGGGCGACGGGCGAGGAAAACAGCGGCGCGATCAGCACGATTGCGGCCGCCACGCCCGCGGCGGCGGCGATCGCCCACGGCCGCGAGCTCGCCGCACGGTAGGCGCGCCACGCCCACGCGGCGAATGCGACGGCCACAAGCACCATGGCGAGGCGCAGCACCGCGTCGTTGTCCAACTGCGCGCCGAGCACCCACGCGAGCCACGCCACCGTCGCGTAGAGCGGAAACGCGAGGAACTGCTTCACGCGCTCCATCCACGCGCCGGGCTTCGGCAGCCTGCGCCGCCATCCCGGATACCACGCCAGCAGCACGTAGGGCAACGCCATCCCGAGACCGAGCGCAGCGAACACCGCGAGCGTGGCGGGCAGCGGCTGCGCGATCGCGTAGCCGAGTGCCGCGCCCATGAACGGCGCGGTGCACGGCGAGGCGACGACCACGGCGAGCACGCCGGAGCCGAACGCGTCGAGCGTGCGGTTCTTCGCGGTCCACCCCGCGGCGGCCTGCGGCGCGAACATGCCGAACTCGAACACGCCGGAGAGGTTGAGCGCCAGCGCGAAGAACAGCACCGCGAGCGCGGCGACGACCGCGGGCGACTGCAGCTGGAAGCCCCAGCCGAGCTGCTCGCCCGCCGCGCGCAGCGCCACCAGCGCGAGCGCCAGAAGCAGGAACGAGAGCACCACGCCCGCCGCGTAGGCGAACGCCTCCTTGTGCATCGTCGCTTTCGCGTCGCCGTGCGAAACGAAGCTCAGCAGCTTGAGCGACAGCACCGGGAACACGCAGGGCATCAGATTGAGCAGCAGCCCGCCGCCGAACGCGAGCGCTAGCGCCGCCGCGAACGAAAGCGTGGACGTCGACGCCGCGCCGAGGTTCAGCTTCGGCGCGGGCGCGTCGAGCGGCTTCGGCCCCGCGACGACGCTGCCCGCGAGCGGGACGTCCAGCGTGGCGGCCTTCGCGCCGCCGATGCCGTTGGCTGCCGTGATCACGCCCGCCACGCGGTCGAACGGCTGCAGCTGGAACGCGACCGGCAGCGACAGCACGTAGCGCTCGCCGTCGCGCGAGAGCGCCTGCGCGCGCGAGGGCTCGACTGCGCCCTCGCGGAACGGGAAGAAGCGCAGCGCGCCGGGATCGGCGGCCGCTGCGGAAGGCGCGAGCACGAGCCGCACCTTGTCGCCCTCGCCGGTCGCGGCCGCGGTCCACCCCGCGAGCGGCTTCGGCAGCGCATCGCGCGTCGCGGCGATCTTCGCGCCCCACTTCGCGTCGCGCTCCGCGCCCGTCGCCACGGGCAGCGTCAACACGAGATCCGCGCCCTCGGGGATGCAGGTGTCCTCGCAGACGAGCCAGTCGGCGCGCGCGGCGAGCGTCAAGGGCGAGCCTGCAGGCACGCCCGGAGGCACGGCGACATCGACCAGGTGGAACAC
>JAOUIA010000006.1 GCA_029884335.1 Betaproteobacteria bacterium | reverse complement strand
CTGTTCCCTGTTCCCTGTTCCCTGTTCCCTGTTCCCTGTTCCCTGATCAGCCGTACACCGGAAACTTCGCCGTCATCTGCGCCACCTTCCCCCGCACCTTCGCGATGGCGGACCCGTCGCGCGGATGCTCGAGAACGTCGGCGATCAGGTGCGCGAGCTCCTCGCTCTCGATCTCGCCGAAGCCGCGCGTGGTCATCGCCGGGCTGCCGATGCGGATGCCCGAAGTGACGAACGGCTTCTCGGGGTCGTTGGGAATGGCGTTCTTGTTGACGGTGATGTGCGCCTGCGCGAGCGCCGCCTCGGCGTCCTTGCCCGTGATGCCCTTCGGCCGCAGGTCGACGAGGAACATGTGCGAGTCGGTGCCGCCGGAGACGATGCGCAGGCCGCGGTCGGCGAGCACGCGCGCGAGCACGCGGGCGTTCTCCAGCACGCGCTCCTGGTAGACCTTGAAGTCGTGCTTCAGCGCCTCGCCGAACGCGACCGCCTTCGCGGCGATGACGTGCATCAGCGGCCCCCCCTGCCAGCCGGGGAAGACCGCGGAGTTGATCGCCTTCTCGTACCCGGCCGCGGCCAGGATCAGCCCGCCGCGCGGGCCGCGCAGCGTCTTGTGCGTGGTCGAGGTGACGAAGTCGGCGATGCCGACGGGGCTCGGGTACAGGCCGGCCGCGACCAGCCCCGCGTAGTGCGCCATGTCGACCATCAGCTTCGCGCCGACCGAGTCGGCGATGGCGCGGAAGCGCTTCCAGTCGATGACGCGCGAGTACGCCGACGCGCCGGCGAGCACGAGCTTCGGCTTGTGCCGGTGCGCGAGCGCCTCCGCGGCTTCGTAGTCGATCAGCTCGGTGTCCGCGGCGAGGCCATAGGGCACCACGTTGAACCACTTTCCCGAGACGTTGACGGGCGAGCCGTGCGTCAGGTGCCCGCCCTCGGGCAGGCTCATGCCGAGGATCGTGTCGCCGGGCTTGAGCGCGGCGAAGTAGACCGCCTGGTTCGCCTGCGCGCCCGAGTGCGGCTGCACATTGGCGAACGGCGCGCCGAACAGCTTCTTCGCGCGGTCGATGGCCAGCTGCTCGGCGACGTCGACGTGCTCGCAGCCGCCGTAGTAGCGCTTGCCCGGGTAGCCCTCGGCGTACTTGTTGGTGAGCTGCGAGCCCTGCGCCGCCAGCACCGCGGGGCTCGCGTAGTTCTCCGACGCGATGAGCTCGACGTGCTCCTCCTGGCGCCGGTTCTCCGCGGCGATGGCGGCCCAGACGTCGGGATCGGACTGCGCGAGCGGGAGCGAGCGGGCGAACATGGGCGCAGGAGTGGCAGCCGCGCGGGACGGCGCCATGGGCGAAAGCAATTCGAAATTCTAGCACCGGGACGGCGCACCGCCGTGGTGCGCAAGCTCCGGGCTTGCGAATCGCCACTGCGGCCGCAGCCCCGGGCACCCGCCGACCGAAGCGCTCGTATAATCGGGACGCCCGCCTTGCGGGCGGCGCAGGGCCGCGGGAAGACGGCCGCCGCGTTCGAGCCAGGAGGAACCCCTGAAGGCGCTGCTCGCCCTGTCGCGCGGCATCGACCGCTTCAACCGCGCCCTCGGCCGCGTCGCCGACGCCTGCGTCTTCCTCGCGGTGGTGATCAGCGCGGGCAACGCGATGATGCGCTACGCGTTCGACCTCTCGAGCAACGCCTGGCTCGAGATCCAGTGGTACCTGTTCGCCGCGATGGTGCTGCTCGGCGCGTCGCACACGCTGCGCGTCAACGAGCACGTCCGCGTGGACCTCGTCTACACGCAGCTCTCCGACCGCGGCCGCGAGTGGGTCGACGTCCTCGGCACGATCGTGTTCCTGATACCGTCGATGCTGCTGATCGCCTGGTTCGCGTGGCCGTTCTTCCGCGAGTCGTGGACGATCCAGGAAGTGTCGATGAACGCCGGTGGGCTGATCCGGTGGCCGGTCAAGTTCCTGCTGGTCGCCGGGTTCGTGCTGGTCGCTCTGCAGGGCGTCTCCGAACTGATCAAGCGCGTCGCCGCGCTGCGCGGATACGTCCACCTCGACACCCGCTACGAGAGGCCGCTGCAGTGATACCGCTCGAGTGGATGCCGCCGCTCATGTTCGCCGGTCTCGTCCTGATCATGCTGATCGGGTTCCCGGTGGCGTTCTCGCTCGCGGCGCTCGGGCTGGCGTTCGGCTTCGTGTCGATCGCACACGGATTCTTCGAGCCCTCGTTCCTGCAGGCGATCCCCGGGCGCATCTTCGGCAGCGTCATCGCCAACGAGCTGCTGCTGGCGATTCCGTTCTTCACGATGATGGGCGCGATACTCGAGAAGTGCGGCCTCGCCGAGGACATGCTCGACTCGATGGGCCAGCTGTTCGGATCGCTGCGCGGCGGGCTCGGCTACTCCGTCATCATCGTCGGCTTCATCCTCGGCGCGATCACCGGCACCGTCGCCGCGCAGGTCATCGCGATGGCGCTCATCTCGCTGCCGGTGATGATGCGCTACAAGTACAACATGCGCTACGCGACGGGCGTGCTGGCGGCGTCGGGGACGATCACGCAGCTCGTCCCGCCGTCGCTGGTGCTCGTGGTGCTCGCCGACCAGCTCGGCCGGTCGGTCGGCGACATGTACCTCGGCGCCTGGGGACCGTCGCTCCTGCAGGTGCTGCTGTTCATCTTGTTCACGTTCCTGGTCAGCGTGTTCAGGCCCGAGTGGGTGCCGGCGATCCCGCGGGAAGACCTGACGCTGCGCGGCTGGGCGCTGTGGAAGAAGGCGCTGATGGGCATCCTCCCGGCCGGCGTCCTCATCTTCCTCGTCCTCGGCACGCTGCTGATGGGACTCGCCACCCCGACCGAGGGGGGCGCGATGGGCACGATCGGCGCCACCGTGCTCGCGGTGATTCGCCACCCCAAGCTCTCCCGCGCCGGCCGCACCGTCGCGATCGTCGGGCTCATCGCCGCCGCCGTCGCCGGCGCGATCGGTTCGTACGCGTTCAAGTCGCCGCCGTTCCAGCTTGCGGTTGCCGTCCTCTACGCGGCGGTTCTCTGGCTGTGCGCCGAGGGCCTGTTCATCCCGGAGCTGCGCGCGCTGCTGCTCCGCGCGCTCGAGGCGACGATGCGCCTCACGGCGATGGTGATCTTCATCCTCATCGGGTCGACCTGCTTCTCGATCGTCTTCCAGGGCGTGGACGGCGGGCGCTGGCTCGAGCACCTGCTCACGGACCTGCCCGGCGGCGTGTGGGGCTTCCTGCTGGTCGTCAACCTGTTCGTCTTCTTCATCGCGTTCTTCCTCGACTTCTTCGAGATCGTCTTCATCATCGTGCCGCTGCTCGCGCCGATCGCGAAGACGCTGCTCACGCCGGTCGTGGGCGAGGACGCGGCGCTGATCTGGTTCGGCGTGATGCTGTGCGTGAACCTGCAGACCTCGTTCATGCACCCGCCGTTCGGCTTCGCGCTGTTCTACCTGCGCGGCGTCGCGCCGAAGGAGGTGAAGAGCTCGGACATCTATTGGGGGGCGATCCCCTGGGTCGTCCTGCAGCTCGTGCTCGTCGCGCTGGTCGTCGCGTTCCCGCACCAGGTCACGATGTTCCTCGACAAGCAGCGCGACCTCGACCTCGACGACGTCCGCATCGAGGTGCCGGCGTTCGGAAGCGAGCCGGACGCGCAGCAGGCGCCGGCGGAAAAGTCCGGCGACCCGCTGAAGGACATGCTGGACGAGCAGCAGAAGGACGCCGACAAGGGCAACGAGGACCTGATGAACCAGCTCAAGGCGAAGTAGCCGGCGGCCGCGCGTCCCGTCCGTCGGCAGCAACGAAAAAGGGCCCCGCGAGGGGCCCTTTCCCGTAGCGCGGCAGGTATCGCTACTTCTTCGCCGGGGCGGGCGCAGCCTTCGCCGGGGCGGGCGCGGCCTTCGCCGGCGCCTGCTGCTGGCTCGTGGAGGCCATGTACTGGTCGAACGTGCCTTCGGTCACGCGGAACCACAGCAGCTGCTCCTTCTGGAACGCGAGCATGTTGTCGTAGATCTTCTTGAAGTTCGCGTTCTTGGCGGACGTTTCCGCGTACAGCTCCAGCGCGGCCTTGTAGCACGCGTCCATCATGGCGCGCGGGAACGGGCGCAGCTGCGTGCCGCCGGCAACCAGCCGGCGAAGCGCGGCGGGATTGAGCGCGTCGTACTTGGCCATCATGTGCGTGTTGCCGGCGTGGCAGCCAGCGAGCAGCGCGGCCTTGTAGTCCGCGGGCAACTCGTTGTACTTCGCCGTGTTGGCGAACACGTGCAGCGCGGGGCCGCCCTCCCACCAGCCGGGGTAGTAGTAGAACTTCGCGACCTTGTTGAAGCCGAGCTTCTCGTCGTCGTACGGCCCGACCCACTCGGCCGCGTCGATCGTCCCCTTCTCCAGCGCCGGGTAGATCTCGCCGCCGGCGATCTGCTGCGGCACGACGCCGAGCTTGGCCAGCACCTGGCCGGCGAAGCCGCCGATGCGGTACTTGAGGCCCTTGAGGTCGGCGACCGTCTTGAGCTCCTTGCGGAACCAGCCGCCCATCTGCGCGCCCGTGTTCCCGCAGAGCATCGACGTGATGCCGTAGCTCTTGAGGAAGTCGTTGAAGAGCTGCTCGCCGCCGCCGTAGAACCACCACGCGTCGTACTGGCGCTGGTTGAGGCCGAACGGGATCGCGGTGCCGAACGCGAACGTCGGGTCCTTGCCCACGTAATAGTAGGGAGCGGTGTGGCCGCACTCGACCGTGCCGTTCTGCACGGCGTCGGCTACCTGAAGGCCGGGCACGATCTCACCTGCCGCGAAGACCTGGATCTGGAACTTGCCGCCCGTCACGTCGCTGACGGTCTTTGCCATGACCTCGCCCGCGCCGTAGATCGTGTCGAGGCTCTTCGGGAAGCTCGACGCGCAGCGCCACTTGACGGCGGGCGCCGCCTGCGCGAATGCCGGCGCCGATCCCGCCGCGAGGATGCCGGCAAGGCCGGTGTGCTTGATGAACGAGCGACGCTCCATGACTCCCCCTTGTTCAGCGTGGTTGACCGCCAGGATGCCTGACGAGAGACAGCCCGGGATTCTAGGGGCTGGGGGCTGCCGCGACAACGGGTTTCGGCGACGAAGCGCCCCCAAGGAGCCGGTCGCCAGTCCGGCGGGCCGGTCGGTCGTGTCCTAGGACGAGAGCTTGCGCACCGCGTTGAACAGCGCCCAGGCCCATCCCGCCTGGCGCTCGAGGATCTGCGTGAAGCGGATCAGGTAGCGGGCGTTGCCGGTGTCGAGCTCGACCATGCCGCCGGTCAGGAAGCGCTCGTCGGGGCCGATCAGGCTGCGCTGGGCGGAGGCGCGGTTGTCGCTGTGCGCGGGGAGGTAGACGCCGAAGAAGGGCCGGTCGCCGCCGTCGTGCAACTCGCCGTCGTTCGGATTGCTCCACGTTCGCATCAGCACGCGGACCAGCCTGCGGGCGACGATCTCGACGCCGACGGTGACCCGGTCGACCTCCAGCCGCTGCATGCGGCGCACGACACCCAGCACCCATGCGTCGGCCTCCTGGATGGCGATCAGCTCGCCCAGCCGCGCCGGGGCATCCTTGCCGGGCGCGGAAAGACGGCAACCGGTGTCGCTGCGGTCGACCATCCGCCACGTCGACCCGCGGATGCGCCGCGCGACCGACTCCGGGTTCGCCGCCGTTGGGTTCGCGATCTGCGTGACCTCGTCGAAGCTCGCGGCGACGCCGGGCGGCCGCTCGCCTTCCGGCAGCTTCTCGATCTCGGCGATCGCGCGGGTGAGCGCCTGCAGGCCGACCACGACGCGCACCTCGCCCTCGGTGCGGACGCGCTCGGCGCGCGGCGCGTGCGCGATCGCGTCCGGGCCGAACAGCGAAGCGAGCCGCATCAGCAGCAGCCGCTGCTCGCGCGCCGGCAGCTCGCCCGGCTTGGTCACCTCGTCGTCCTGCTCGGGCAGCCAGCGCAGCTGCTCGACGACGCGGGCATACGCCGGCCCGGCGTCGAGCATCTGCACGCGCCCGGCGACGTTCGGCCGGTCGCGCCGGCGCAGGCCCTGCGTCCCGGTCAGGTCGACGTAGAACTGCGCCCCCTCGCCCGGCGGCGGCTGCAGCGCGAGCGACGGCACCCAGTCGTCGAGCTGGCGCGCGACCCACTCGACCTGGTCGGGCGTGAAGCTCCCGGAGTCGAGGCGCATCAGCATCAGCGCCTTCAGGTACTCCTGCTCGAACGACACGCCGGGGCGCGCGAACGCAGCCGCGCCGTAGACCAGCTGCTCGCGCTGCCAACCGCGCATGCGCGCGAACTCGTAGAGCTCGTGGAACTCCCGCCACTGCGCGGGGACCCAGTGCCCGTAGCGGAACAGCCGGAACTTGCCGTCGATGCCCTTGTAGTGCGCGAGCCGCACCAGCACCCAGGGCAGCACCGCGCGCCAGCGCTTGTTCTCCGCGCGCGGATAGCCGGCCTTCAGCGTCGCGTGGTACGCCGCGACGAAGGCCTTGACGACGTCGAACACCGAGTGCCACAGGCGCGACTCGACGGCGGTGCTCTTCTGGTAGGTCGCCGTGTACTTGCGCGTCAGCTCGGCGAGCACCGGCTCGAGCCGCGCGTCGATGCGCAGCAGCGCCTCCGCCTGTCCCGGCACGATCTCGCGGCGCGCGCCGGGAAAGTCGGCGACGAGGTCCAGCACCTCCTTCTGCACCGCCAATGCGTTGCCGGTGGGCAGCGCGGCGATCCAGCGATCGGCGAGCGACGCGCTGCGCAGCGGGTCGGACAGCCCCCGCACCCACGACATGATGGGTTCGATCAAGCGCCTCCGTCCCGGCCGTCGCGCGTCACGGCGGCCATCGGGTCACTGCCCGGCGACGGTCATGCCGCCGATCAGCACCGACCCCACGTGCCGCGAGCCGCGGCGGTCGACGTCGCAGCCGACGGCCACGATGTCGCGGAACATCGCCTTCAGGTTGCCCGCGACGGTGATCTCCTCGACCGGATAGGCGATCGCGCCGTCCTCGATCCAGTAGCCGGCCACGCCGCGCGAGTAATCGCCGGTCACGAGGTTGATGCCCTGGCCGAGCTGTTCCGTCACCAGCAGGCCGCGCCCCATGCGCCGCATCAGCGCGGCGAGGTCGTCGCCGCCGTGCGAGACGACGAGGTTGTGCGCACCGCCGGCATTGCCGGTCGTCTGCAGGCCGAGCTTGCGCGCCGAGTAGCTACCGAGGAACCAGCCCTGCAGCACGCCGTCGCGCACGACGTCGCGCGGCGCGGTCGTCACGCCTTCCGCGTCGAAAGGCGCGCTGCCCTTCGCGCGCGGGAGGTGCGGCTCTTCCCGGATCGACACGCCGGGCGCGAAGACCTCGGTGCCGAGCGCGTCCAGCAGGAACGACGTCCGGCGGTACAGGCTTCCGCCCGAGGCCGCCGAAACGAAAGCGCCGATCAGGTCGGCGGCTTCCGGCGCCTCGAACAGCACCGGGCAGCTCACGGTCCCGAGCTTGCGCGCCGACAGCCGCCGCGCGGTGCGCTCGCCGGCGATGCGGCCGACTTCCGCCGCCGGCAGCAGCTCGCCCGGGACGCGCGACGACGTGTACCAGTAGTCGCGCTGCATGCCGGAGGCGTCCTCGCCGATCACCGAGCAGTCGACGTGGTGGCGCGAGCCGCGATAGCCGCCGAGGAAGCCGAGCGTGTTCGCGTAGACGAACTCGGTGTCGCCGCGGCCGACCGTCGCGCCGTCGCTGTTCGTGATCCGCTTGTCGACCGCGAGCGCGGCGCGCTCCGCCTCGCGGCCGAGCTCGATGGCCTGCTCGACGGACAGCTCCCAGGGATGGAAGAGGTCGAGGTCGGGCCAGCGACGGGCCAGCCGCTCGGGATCGGCGAGCCCCGCGCACGGATCCTCCGCCGTGTAGCGCGCGATCGCCACGGCCTTCTCCACGGTCGCGCGGATCGACGCGTCGCCGAAGTCCGCCGTGCTCGCCTGCCCGCGGCGACGGCCGACGTACACGGTGAGGCTCACGCCCTTGTCGCGGTTGTAGGAGATCGTCTCGACCTCGCCCTGGCGCACGGTGACGCTCTCGCCGACCGCCTGCGACACGTCGGCCTCCGCCGCGGTCGCACCGGCGGCGGTCGCCGCGTCGATGAGCCGCATCGCGACGCGCTCGAGATCGGCGGTGGGCAGCGGGAAGTACCCGTCGGAGGCGTGAGCGTGCGCGTCGGCAGCGGGAGACGACTGGTGGGCCGGGGCGTGCAGCTCGGTCATCGACGGACTCTCGTGTGGGGCGCCTCCCCGCGGTCGGGAAGCGCGTGGGCTATGATAACAAAGCGTTATGCGCGCAACTGCGCGCCGACCCTCAACGATGCGACGCCCTGCCGCTCCAGCCCCCGCGACGACGGATGCCCCGCCGTTGTCGAAGACCCGCCGCAAGCAGGCGATGCACGACCTGCAGGACCTCGGCGAGGCGCTGGTCGCGCTCGATCCGAAGGCGCTGGCGAAGCTGGACCTCCCCGAGCGGCTGGCCGATGCGGTCGCGCAGGCGCGCGGGATCACCAGGCACGAAGCGCGGCGGCGGCAGCTGCAGTACGTGGGGCGGCTGATGCGCGACGTCGACCCCGCGCCGATTCGCGCAGCGCTCGAGCGCCTCGAAGGGCTCGGCCAGGCCGAGCGCACGCACTTCGCCGCCGCGGAGCGCTGGCGCGACCGGCTGCTCGCGGAAGCCGGCGCGCTCGACGCCTTCCTCGCGCAGCACCCGGGGGTCGACCGCGCGGAACTTGCGGCGCTCGTCGTCGACGCACGGGCAGAGCGCGCGGCGCATCGCCCGCCGCACCGCTTCCGTGCGCTGTTCCGCGTGATCGCCGGGGCGATCGAGACGTAGCGAATCCCGCCATCCCATGACCGACGACACGCTGACCATAGGGCTCGTCTCGATCTCCGACCGCGCGTCCGCGGGCGTCTACGAGGACAAGGGGCTGCCGAGCCTCGAGGAGTGGTTCGCGCTCGCGCTCGCCTCGCCGTGGCGCACCGTGAAGCGCCTCATTCCCGACGAGCAGGCGGTCATCGAGCGCACGCTGGTCGAACTGGTCGACGTCGAACGCTGCGACCTCGTGCTCACGACGGGGGGCACCGGACCCGCGCCGCGCGACGTGACGCCCGAGGCCACGCTCGCCGTGGCGCACAAGGTGATGCCGGGCTTCGGCGAGCAGATGCGCCAGGTCTCGCTGCGCTTCGTGCCCACCGCGATCCTCTCGCGCCAGGTCGGCGCGATCCGCGGCAAGGCGCTGATCCTCAACCTTCCGGGCCAGCCGAAGGCGATCCGCGAGACGCTGGAAGGCGTCAGGGACGCCGACGGCAACGTGCTCGTGCACGGTGTGTTTGCCGCCGTGCCCTATTGCATCGACCTGATCGGCGGGCCGTACGTCCAGACGCACGAGGCGGTGTGCAAGGCGTTCCGGCCCAAGTCGGCGGTGCGGCCGGCGAAGTGACCTCCCCCCACCCCCGGCCCCTCTCCCCGCTGCCGCGGGGCGAGGGGAGGAAAGCGCGGCTAACCCGGTACATCTCTCCCCTCGCCCGCCGTCAGGCGGGAGAGGGGCCGGGGGTGAGGGCCGCGTGACCTCGCGCGCCGGCATCGCGTGCATCGCGGCCTCGGCCGCGGCGTTCGGCGCCATGGCGATCTTCGCGCGCTTCGCCTACGCCGACGGCGTCGACACTTGGACGCTGCTCGCATTGCGCTTCGCGATCGCCGCCGCCTGCCTCGGCGCGCTGGCGAAGCTCGCCGGCAACGCGCTGCCGCGCGGGCGCGACCTCGCGGGCGCGGCCCTGATGGGCGGGGTCGGATATGCCGGACAGGCGGCGACGTTCTTCACCGCGCTCGGTCTCGCGCCCGCCGGCATCGTCGCGCTCCTGCTCTACCTGCACCCGGCGCTCGTCGCCGTGCTCGCGGCGCTGTTCCTCCACGAACGGATGACGCGGACGAAGGTGATCGCGCTCCTCCTCGCACTCGCAGGGCTGGCGCTCACCGTGCTTCCCGCGCTGTCCGGGAGCGCGAGCGAGTTCCCGCGCCTGCCTCTCGGCATCGCCTTCGGCGTGGCCGCCGCCGTCGTCTATGCGGTCTACATCGTCGCCGGCACGCGCCTCACCACCCGCGTCGCGCCGCTGGCGCTCTCCGCGGTGATCGCGGCGAGCGCAGCGCTCGTGTTCGTCGGCGTCGCGACGCTGCGCGGGCCGCAGTGGCCGGCGACGGGCGCCGGCTGGGCAGCCGTTGTCGCCATCGCGATCGTCTCGACGGTGCTCGCGATCTCGCTGTTCTTCGCCGGGCTCGCCCGCGTGGGGGCGACGCGCGCGGCGACGCTGTCGACCATCGAGCCGGTCGTCACCATCGCGCTCGCGGCGCTCGTGCTCGGCGAGCGCATCGCCGCCGTGCAGCTGGCGGGCGGCGCGCTGATCCTCGGCGCGGTGCTGCTGCTCGCGCGGTCGCCGCGCTAGGCGTCATCTGTCACGACGTTGTTGCTGCAAGGCATGCGCTGCTCGCATCCATGAGTCGTCGTCCCCGCGAAGGCGGGGACCCAGTGTCTTTCGTGCCAGCCAGCCTGTCGAATCGACGAGACCCTGGGTCCTCGCCTTCGCGGGGACGACGCATGAACTGAAGTCATGGATCGGCGCAACAACGTTTTGAAGCTTCACAGCTAGGACTCCGGCGGCCGCTTCGCGCCGGGCCGGGTCACGTACAGGCTCCCGACCATCGAGATCGCGAGCACCGTGAACACCACGGCGAGCGCGAAGCCGATCGGGATCTTGTAGATGTCGAGCAGGATCATCTTGATCCCGATGAAGACGAGGATGAACGCGAGCCCGTACTTGAGCAGGTGGAAGCGGTCGGCGAGGTCGGCGAGCATGAAGTACATGGCGCGCAGGCCCAGGATCGCGAAGACGTTCGACGTGAGGACGATGAACGGGTCGAGCGTCACCGCGAAGATCGCGGGGATGCTGTCCACCGCGAAGATCACGTCGGTGATCGCGATCATCACCATGACGACGAACAGCGGCGTGAACCAGCGCACGCCGTCCTTCATCACCGTGAAGCGCTCGCCGTGGAACTCGGTGGTGATGCGAACGTGGCGCCGCAGCCACTTCAGCACGGGATTGCGCTCGAGGTCCGACTCGGCTTCGGCGGCGAACAGCATCTTCACCCCGGTGATCAGCAGGAAAGCCCCGAACACGTAGAGCAGCCAGTGGAAGCGCGCGAGCAGCCACGCGCCCACCAGGATCATGATCGCGCGCAGCACGATGGCGCCCACGATGCCGAGCACCAGCACGCGCCGCTGGTAGGCCGCGGGAACGCCGAACGCGGAGAACAGCATCAGGAAGACGAACACGTTGTCGACGGCGAGGCTCTTCTCGATCAGGTAGCCGGTGAAGAACTCCGCGGCGATGCGGTTGGCCTCCGCGCGCCCTGCCGTGCCGTCGACGTGCCACCAGAGCCAGGCGTTGAAGACCAGGGCCAGGGCGACCCAGGCTAGCGACCACGTGAGCGCCTCGCGGAATCCGACCTTCTGCGCCCCCTTGGCATTCAGGACGACGAGGTCGACGATGAGCGCGACGACGACGAGCGCGCCGAACGCCGCCCACAGTGAAGGTGTTCCAACGGTCGATAGCACGGCACTCCCCGGCACTTGTCCTTGTTGTCGCCAGGGACATCCTGTCGGAGGCCACCGGCTGCGCCTTGGAGCATGCCACGCGATCGGGGTTCCATGGACACCAGAAACACCAACGCCACCCGACCTCGCGGCCGGATGGCGTTGCGGAACGCGGAAACGCGAAGCTACTTGACGTTCAGGATCTTCATCGCCTTGGCGAGCGTGTCGACCGACTCCTGGTGCTTGCCGGCCTTGTGCAGCGCCTCGCCTTCGCTACGGTATTTCTTCACCTCGTCCATCTGCGACGCCGAGAGCTGCGGCTTCTTCGCGAGCGCCTCGTCGATCTTCTTCATGTCGGCAGGGCAGTGGAAGGCGAAAGCCGAGCCGGCCACGAAGAAGGCGGCGGTGGCGAGGAGTGCGATCTTGCGCATGGGGGTTCCTGGGGATTGGCGCCGAAAGTCCGGCGGCCGCCATTCAACACCGGTTTTCCGGCACTCCGCAAGCCCCCCGGGAGGCTCGCCCTCAGATGGGGTCGAGGAGCAGGGCCGCGCGGGCCGCCGGGTCCTGGCGGTAGAACCGGGCGAACTGGGCGTAGACGCGCGGGTAATCGACGACCAGCAGCGAAGGGTCGGAGAAGAACACCTCCGAGAGCACGGCGAAGAACTCGCCCGGGCTCTCGGCCGCGTACGGGTCGATCGCCGTGTGCTCGCCGCGATGGACCCGGGCCGCGAAGTGATCGAACGCCGCGGCCAGCGTGGCCGTCCACTCGGCTGCGGGCATGTCCGGCGGCAGGGGCGGGCAGCCGTTCGCGTCGCCCGTGGCCATGTCGATCTTGTGGGCGAACTCGTGGACGACGAGGTTCATGCCCGACGCGTGCCAGTCCGAGGCCGCCTCGACATCGGGCCAGGAGAGGATGACCGGGCCGCGGGGCATCGCCTCGCCCGCCAGAGGCTCGTCGTTCCTGTGCACCACGCCCGCCTCGTCCTCCCACTCCCAGCCCGGGATGAACTCGTCCGGATAGACGACGATGTTCTCGAAGCCGTCGTACAGCGCAAGGTCGAGGTTGAGGATGAGCACGCAGGCCTGCTGGGCGATCAGCACGCGCTGCCGCGGCGTGACGACGTGCCCGCGCGCGCCGACGATGCCCTTGGCGTTCAGGAACAGCACGCAGAGGTCGCGCAGGCGCGCCAGCTCGTCCTCGGTGCAGATGGCAAGGAACGGCAGCGTCTCCAGCGCGTCGCGCCACAGCGCATCGGGGATCGCCGATGCCGCCAGCACGCGCCGCCGGCGCCAGTTGCGCAGCGCGTCGAACATCCCTACTTGACGTCCGGCGCCGCGTCCGCGGCGGGCAACTCCAGCAGCGGCGGCTCCTCGGTCGCCTCGCCTTCGACCACCGCCGCGCCGGCGTCCTCCAACAGCCGCGCGGCGTCGGACAGCGGCAGCGCCTCGACGTCGCGCAACTTGCGCACGATGGTCGTGCTCTTGCCGCGCGCCTCGTCGATCGTGTTGCTCGCCTCCAGCAGCTTCTTCTGCGTCTTCGCGAGGAGGTCGCCGAACTTGCCGAACTCGGCCTTGACCGCGCCAAGCACGCGCCAGGCCTCGGTGGAGCGCTGCTCGATGGCCAGCGTGCGAAAGCCCATCTGCAGGCTGTTCAGCAACGCTGCCAATGTCGTCGGCCCGGCGATCGTCACGCGGCAATCGCGCTGCAGCGCGTCCGCGAGCCCCGGCCGGGCCACGGCCTCGGCGAACAGGCTCTCGGTGGGCACGAACAGGATCGCGAAGTCCGTCGTGTGCGGCGGGGCGACGTACTTGTCGTGGATCTCCCGGCCCTGCGCCTTGAAGAATTGCTCGAGCGTGCGCCGGCTCGCCTCGACGGTGTCGGGGTCGGCGCGCTCGATCGCGTCCTGCAGCCGCTGCCACGCCTCCAGCGGGAACTTGCAGTCGATCGGCAGCCAGCACGGCGTGCCGTCGTCGGCGCGGCCCGGCATGCGCACCGCGTACTCGACGCGCTTGTCGCTGCCCGGGCGCGTGGCCACGTTCTGCGCGTACTGCTCGGGGCGCAGCAGGTCGGCGAGCAGCGCGCCCAGTTGCACCTCGCCCCAGGTGCCGCGCGTCTTGACGTTCGTCAGCACGCGCTTGAGGTCGCCCACGCCGCTTGCCAGGCTCTGCATCTCGCCCAGGCCCTTGTGCACCTGCTCGAGGCGCTCGGAGACCTGCCGGAACGACTCGCCCAGCCGCGTGTCGAGTGTTGCCTGCAGCTTCTCGTCGACGGTGGCGCGCATCTCGTCGAGCTTCTTCGCGTTCTCGCCGCGCAGCGCGTCGAGGCGCTGCTCGACGCTCGCGCGCACCGCCTCGAGCTTCGCCTCCGAGACCTTGGTCAGCTCGGCGATGCGCCCGTCCGCGAGCTGCGCCTGCCTGAGCTGCGCGCCCGCGGCGTCGGCGAGCTGCGCGCGCGTCTCCTGCGTGAACCGGGCCAGGCGGTCCGCGACCTCGTTGCGCAGCGTCGTCGCGCCGCTCGCCTGCTCGCCGCGCGCGATCGCGAGGTCCTGCCTCAGGTCGCGCTCGAGGTCCTGCCCCTGCGCCTTAAGCAGCTCGAGCGCCGTGCGCAGCTCCCCGGAATCGCGCCGCAGCGCCTCGCGGTCCGCGCCGAGCGCGCCCAGGCGGACGAGCACGACGACGAGGAGGACGATGGCGACCAGGGTGGCCGCGAGCACCGCAATGGCGATCAGGATGGGCGTTTCCGGCATGGGTGGGCGCAGTTTACCGCTTTGGTACGACGCTCCTCTTGCGCTGCGGCGCCCGCGGACGCATCTTGGGAGACAACGCTCCGACCGACGATGAGCCCCACGCCCGCCCTCACGAGCATCCGCCCCCCGGCGGTCGCGGGGCTGTTCTACGCCGGGACGCCGCGCGCGCTGCGCCGCGAACTCGACGACGCGCTCGCCCAGGCTCGCCCGGCGAGCCTCCCGGCGCCGCCCAAGGCGCTGATCGTGCCGCACGCCGGCTACGTCTACTCGGGCCCGATCGCCGCGACCGCCTACGCTTGCCTCGACGCCGTTCGCGGGCACGTGCGCCGAGTCGTCCTGCTCGGCCCCTGCCACCGGGTGGCGGTGCGCGGGCTGGCGCTGCCCCGCGCGGAGGCCTTCGAGACGCCACTCGGCACGGTGCCGCTCGACCAGGGCGCGATGCGGGCGCTGGCCGGCCTGCCGCAGGTCGTCTTGTCGGATGCCGCGCACGCGCACGAGCACTCGCTCGAGGTGCAGTTGCCGTTCCTGCAGACCCGTCTCGGGGAGTTCGCGCTGGTGCCGCTCGCCGTCGGCGACGCGAGCGCCGCCGAGGTCGCCGAGGTCATCGAGCGCCTCTGGGGCGGCGACGAGACGCTGGTCGTCGTCTCGTCCGACCTCTCGCACTACCATCGCTACGACGATGCACGCTCGATCGACGCGGCAACGGTGCGCGCGATCCTCGCCGGCGACTCCGGCCTCGACCACGAGCAGGCCTGCGGCGCGACGCCGATCGCCGGGCTGCTCGAAGTCGCGCGCCGCCGCGGCCTCGTGCCGCAGCTCCTCGACCTGCGCAATTCCGGCGACACCGCCGGCGACCGCGCGCGCGTGGTCGGCTATGCGGCCATCGCTTTCTGCCCGCCGGCCGCGAGCGGCGGTGACGATGGCGACGCCGCGCGCGGACGCACGCTGCTCGCGCTGGCCCGCGGCGCGATCGAGGAGGCGCTCGGCAGTTCGCGGGGCGGCGTGGCCGCGGAAGCGTGGCTGCGCGAGCATGGCGCGACGTTCGTCACGCTGCACGCCGGCGCCGCCCTGCGCGGCTGCATCGGCTCGCTCGAGCCGTACCGCGCGCTCGGCGACGACGTCGCAGCAAACGCCGTCGCCGCGGCACTGCGCGACCCGCGCTTTCCGCCGGTGCGCCGCCACGAGCTCGACGCCCTCACGGTCGAAGTTTCGCTGCTCGGGCCTTCGGAGCCGATCGCGTTCCGCGATCGCAGCGACCTCGCCGCGCAGCTTCGCCCCGGCGACGACGGCGTGATCCTCGAGTGCGGCACGCGCCGCGCGACGTTCCTGCCGCAGGTGTGGGACGCGCTGCCCGATCCCGGCGAGTTCCTCGACGAGCTCGCGCGCAAGGCCGGCATCGCGCGCATCGACGTGTGCTGCCGCGCGCAGCGCTATCGCGTGCGCAAGTGGTCCGAGAGCGGCCTGCCATGAGCGCGGTCCCCGAGTCCCGCCACCCCGGCCGCTGGTGGTCGATGCTGCCCGACGGCCGCATGCAGTGCGACCTCTGCCCGCGCGAGTGCCGGCTGCACGACGGCCAGCGCGGGCTGTGCTTCGTGCGCATGCGCGAAGGCGAGCGGATGCTGCTCACGACCTACGGCCGCTCGTCCGGGTTCTGCGTGGACCCGATCGAGAAGAAGCCGCTCAACCACTTCCTGCCGGGCAGCTCGGTGCTCTCGTTCGGCACCGCCGGCTGCAATCTCGCCTGCAAGTTCTGCCAGAACTGGGACATCAGCAAGTCGCGCGAGATGGACACGCTGATGGACGCGGCCGGGCCCGAGGCGATCGCGGAGGCGGCCGTCGCGGCTGGCGCCGAGTCGGTAGCGTTCACGTACAACGACCCGGTGATCTTCGCCGAGTACGCGATGGACGTCGCGGACGCTTGTCGCGCCCGCGGCGTGCGGACGGTGGCGGTGACCGCCGGGTACATCTCTCCCGAGCCGCGGCGCGAGTTCTTTGCGAAAATGGACGCCGCCAACGTCGACCTCAAGGCATTCACCGACGACTTCTACGTGCGGCTCACCGGCGCGAAGCTGGGCCCCGTGCTCGACACGCTGCGCTACGTGAAGCACGAGACGGGCTGCTGGCTCGAGATCACCACGCTGCTGATCCCCGGGAAGAACGACGGCGACGACGAGCTCGACGCGCTCACGCGCTGGGTCGCCGACGAGCTCGGGGCCGACGTCCCGCTGCACTTCTCCGCGTTCCATCCGGACTGGAAGATGACCGACGTGCGCGCCACGCCCGCGGCGACGCTCTCCCGCGCGCGCGCGATCGGTCTCTCCAACGGTCTGCGCTACGTCTACACGGGCAACGTGCGCGACATCGACGGCGCGACGACGCGCTGCCCGGGCTGCTCGGCGGAGCTGATCGTGCGCGACGGCTACCGCATCCTCGACTACGCGCTCGACGAGCGCGGCGCGTGCCGGCACTGCGGCACGCCGATCCCGGGACGCTTCGCGCGCTACCGCGGCAGCTTCGGCAACCGGCGCATCCCGGTGCACTTGGCGATGGCCTGACGCGCCGGCGGCCGCGGCGTCGGCCGCGCGCGGTGCGAAACGCTACGGCCCGTCGAGGGCCAGCACGGCAAACGTCGCCAGCCAGTGCCCGCCCATGTAGTCGCCGCTGTCGAGCCCCTGCATGCCGGCGGCGAGATGCGTGGCGGCGGCCCCGCCCAGCAGGCTCGCGCGCGCGTCGCCCTTGGGAAGCGCGCCTGCCATCCCCGCGAAGCACATGGCACGGGAGAGGTTGAGCCCGTCGAGGTGCACGATCTGCGGGTCGGCACGGTCGCTCGGCACGGCCGGCGTGAACAACGTCGCCGGGTCGCCATCGGCGAGCCCCGGCAGGAACGACGTGAGCCAGGACGCGAACTCGTCGCGGCCGAGCACCCGGCGCATCGTGTCGGCCTCCATCAGGGCCGGCGAGAGGAAGTCGGACCCGGACGGCTCCCATGCGGCGGGATAGTCGCGGTCGGCGCCGAACCACTCGCGCGCCTTCGCTTCGCACAGCGCGACGAGCGCCTGTTCGCCCCGCGAACGACCGTAGTCGAGCGCAAAGGCGAGCCCGAACGCGCTGTTCGGGTGCATGCCGGTACGCAGCGGGTGGTTCGCCTTCGGCAGGTAGTCGAGGTAGCGCGCGACGAACGCGTCGGCCAGCGGCGCGAGATCGCCCTGCCAGCGGCGGAATGCGTCGCCGGCGCCTGCGCCGACCTCCTGCGCGAGCTTGAGCAGCCACGCCCAGCCATACGTGCGTTCGAAGGACGCCGTGCCCGGCCGGTGGAGATAGGCGACCTCTGAGGCGATCGCATCGCGCGACAAGTGCCGATCGAACACGCGCCCGATGTCGCCGGCGCAAGCCAGCTGCGGATGGCGGCGCAGCACGCGCGCGAGCAGCCAGTGCATGTGCACGCACGAGTGCCAGTCGAAGCTGCCGTGGAACGCGGGGTGCAGCGCGCGCGGGCGCAGGACGTCTTCCGCGCCGCCCATCGTGTGGTCGAGCTTGTGAGGGAACTCGCGCACGACGTTGTCGAGGGCGATGATCGCGAAACGCTGCGCGAGCGCGGCGCCGAGCGCGGGGGCGGCAGGTCGGATCATGCGGACCTTCGCTCCGTCCGCGCCCGCCGCACCGGATCGCCGGTGTCCTCCCGGCTCCACTGCAGCTTCGCCTCGAAGCCGCGTGCCGCGCCTTCGGGCGGACTCGCGAGAGTGAGCCGCGCGCCCATGCGCCGCGCGAGCGTCTCGACGATGGAAAGGCCGAGGCCGGCGCCTTCGCCGTGCCCGCCGCGCACGAACCGTCTCGTCAGCGACGCGACGTCGCGGTCGCTGCCCGGTCCGTCGTCCGTGACCGCGAGCCACGCGCGACCCTCGCTCGTCCCGCAGCCGACGCGAACTCGCGTGCCCGGTACGCCGTGGACCAGCGCGTTCTCGACGAGGTTGCGCAGCGCGAGCCCGGCGGCGTCGAGGTCGCCGCGGATGCGCGCAGGCGCGCAGTCGGCGACGAGCGAGCGTCCCGCGAGGCGCGAGTCGCGCGCGAACTCGTCGACCGTCAGGCCCACTACGGTCTGCAGGTCGACCGGCTCGGCGGCGAGCGCCTGCGCACCCTCGGCGCGCGCGAGCGCGAGCAGGCGCTCGGCGAGCCGGGCGAGTCGCGACAGCGCCGCCACCAGCGCTTCCGCCTGCGCCTGATGGGGCGTCCCCGCCGTGCCGGCAGCGAGGAGCTGCCCCTGCGCCAACGCGCCGGCGATCGGCGTGCGCAGCTCGTGCGCGCTGTTGTAGGTGAAGCTGCGCTCCGCTTCGAGGGCGGCCGCGAGGCGGGCGAGCAGCGCGTTCGTCGCCTCGACCGCGGGCCGCATCTCGGTGACGACGCCGTCGAGCGGCAGCGCGCCGAGCGCCTTCGGGTCCTGCCGCGCGACGGCACCCGCCGTCGCCTCGACTTGGCGGACGAGCGTGCGCGAGGCGCGGTAGACGATGTACGCGGCGAACGCGAGCAGCGCCCCGAGCGGCAGCGTGAGCCAGACGAGCGCGGAGACCAGCGCTTCGCGGCGCTCGGCCAGCGGATCGGCGAGTTGAACGAATCGCCGGCGCGCAGGGTCGGCCAGCGTGACCACGCGCCAGTCGCCGGCCGTCGCGAAGCCTTCCCGCAGCGGCGCGTCGACCGGCACCGCCTCGGAACCGCGTCCGTGCAGCAGCACGCGACCCGATGCGTCGCGCACCAGGAAGACGTAGCGCTCGTGCTCGTGCCTCCCTTCCACGAGCGGCGCCCGCTCACCGAGCACCGCTGCGGTGACGAGGAGGTCGTCGGTGTAGGCGACCAGCGAGAGGAGGATCGTCGCGCTTTCGTGGAGCTCGTCGTCGGAGTACCTGTCGATCAGGCGCTTGAGGACCACGCCGCTGCCGACGACGCCGAGCAGCCACAGCAGGGACAGGCCGACGAGCAGGCTGCGCGCCAGCGCGTTCGTCGTCGAGCCGGTCCGGACGCGACGCGTCACGCGTCGGCCTCCGCGCCGGTCGCGCCCGCCGCGTCCCAGCGATAGCCGATGCCGCGCACGGTGCGTATCGCCGCGCGCCCGAACTTCCGCCGCAGCCGCGACACGTACACCTCGACGATGTTGCTCTCGACGCCGCCGTCGAACGTGTAGAGGGTGTCCTCGAGCTGCGAACGCGAGAACACCCGCTCGGGCGCCTCCGCGAGCGCGACGACGAGCGCGTACTCGCGCGCCGTGAGCTCGACCGGCCGCCCGTTGACGCTCACCTCGCGCGCGGCGGGATCGATCGTCACCGCTCCCCGCTCGATCGTCGGCGTCCGGCGGCCCGCGCGCCGGCGGACGATCGCCCGCAGTCGCGCCGACAGCTCCGGCAGGTCGAACGGCTTGACGAGGTAGTCGTCGGCACCGGCGTCGAGACCTCTCACGCGGTCCGAGAGCCGGTCCTGCGCCGTCAGGACGAGCACGGCCGGCGGCTCCGGCTGGCGCGCGAACAGCGGCAGCAGCGAGAGCCCGCTGCCGTCGGGCAGCCCGAGGTCGAGGACGACCGTCACGTACGGCGCGGGCATGCACCCCCTGGCCACGGCGAGCGTGGGCGCGACGTCCACCGCCCAGCCGTCGCGGGTCAGGTAGTCGCGTACCGCCGACGCGAGCACGGGATCGTCTTCGACGAGCAGCACGCGCATGCGCGGAGCCTACGCCAGCAAAGTGCGCGCGCCAAGCCGTTCCACCGGACGCGCGGCCGAACGGTGCGCACTCGCAGCCCCGCGCGCCGCCCGACCGCGACCTTGATCGAGATCAGACAACGGCGCCGGGACGCGACGCGTTCAGCTTCCGTTCAGCTTGCGCCGCTACGTTGTCCCCACGCCGACGTGGAACCGATGCACCGGCGACCGCGGCGGGACGCACGCGCGGCGCAGCAGCCGCGCCCGTCCGACCAACCAGGAGGACGATCCGATGAGGACGACGTCAATCGCGCGGGCACTCGCCATCGCCGTCGCGTTCGCGGCCACGGCCGCGCACGCCGCAGTCGATCTCTGGGAGGCGGCGAAGCACTTCCAGTTCAACATCGAGAAGGTCGGCGTCACGCCCGGCCCGGCCGCAACGCCCCAGTCGTACACGATCAAGGTCGTGTTCTCGGTGACCGATCCGGTGATGGGCACGGTCTGGGACATCCAGAACGCGCAGCCGTTCCGCCCGTCGCCTGCGCCCTCCGGCCAGTTGACGCTGGACATCGGCTGGGACCCGGGCGCCGACTTCACGAACGTCGGCGGCGCGACGGGCTCGCTCCTGCCGATCGCCGCGACGGCGCCCGGCGCGGCGGCGGCCGCGCCGGTGCAGGTCCGCAACCTGGTCAACAAGGCGGCGAGCCCGGTCACGGCATTCGCGTGCACGCCCTCCGAGTGCGGCCCGACCGGCGCGAACCGCTTCTACGCGCTGGCGAGGGTCACGCCGCTCGCCTTTCCCGGGCTGCCCGGGTACGGCCGCGTCGTGCTCGAAGGCCGGCCCGTGTGCGTGGGCGTTCCCGGAGTCAATTGCGACGACCAGACCGTCCCGCCCGACTACAACATCCCGGCGACGACCGCGGCCGCGAACTTCACGTTCGCGCCGTCGGCACCGCTGGCGGCGATGCTGCCGGCCGCGCAGGACCCGCGCAGGCCGATCGTCGACATCGCGAAGTGCAAGGGCTGCCATAACGGACACGACGAGATCCGCCTCAGCCTGCACGGCGCGAACCGCAACGAGAACCTCGCCGCGTGCGTCGTGTGCCACAACCCGAACCAGACCGACGTCGCCTACCGGCGCCCGGTGGCCGCCGGGGAGGACCCGCGCATCGCCGGTCCCGAGGTCCCGATAGACTTCAAGACCATGATCCACTCGATCCACGCCGGCGGCTTCCGGACGCAGCCGTTCGTCGTGATCGGCCGCAACAGCTCGGTCAACGACTTCAGCACCGTGCGCTTCCCCAACGCGCTGCGCAACTGCGCGCTCTGCCACAAAGACGCGAACGGGAAGGGAACGTTCGAACTGCCGCTGCGCGCCGAGGTGCTCGGGACGACGACGAGGACGCAGAGCGCCTACCTCGCGACGCCGCGCACGATCGACGTCGACCCCTCGAACGACTCGAAGATCAGCCCGACGGCCGCCGTCTGCTCGTCGTGCCACGACAAGGCCGAAGTGAAGACGCACATGTCGAGGCGCGGCGGCGCTTCGTTCGCGACGACGCAGGCGGCCATCGGCGTCACGGTCCGCGAGCGGTGCGCGTCCTGCCACGGCCCCGGGAAGGACAAGGACGTGCGCAGGGTGCACGAGGTCGGTCGCAGCGACGATTCGCACGACGACGACGACTGACGGGAGACGCGCGCAGGCCGTCGCGAGACGACCTCAGAGTCCCCGCAGCTTTCCGGAGCACTCGGGGCCCGCACCGGGCCCCGCGCTGTTTCCGGGCCGGGCGGGCCCTGGCGAGCGCCGCTACCCGTTCGCCGCGCGCTTCTCGTCCGGCCCCGCGCCGCCCTCGCGCGAGGCGCGCTTGCGCTCGTGCTCCTTCAGGTGCCGCTTGCGGATGCGGATCGACTTCGGCGTCACCTCGACGAGCTCGTCGTCGGCGATGAACTCGACCGCGTACTCCAGCGTGAGCTGGATCGGCGGCGTGAGCAGGATGGCGTCGTCCTTGCCCGAGGCGCGCACGTTCGTGAGCTGCTTGCCCTTGATCGGGTTGACGACGAGGTCGTTGTCGCGGCTGTGGATGCCGATCACCATGCCCTCGTAGAGCTTGTCGCCCGGCGAGACGAACATCCGGCCGCGCTCCTGCAGCTTCCACAGCGCGTAGGCCACCGCGTCGCCGTCCTCCTGCGAGATCAGCACGCCGTTGCGCCGCTCGGGGACCTCGCCGCGCACCGGCGCGTAGCCGTCGAACACGTGGCTCATCAGCCCCGTGCCGCGCGTGAGGTTCATGAACTCGCCCTGAAAGCCGATCAGCCCCCGCGCCGGCATCCGGTACTCGAGGCGCGTGCGCCCCCGGCCGTCGGACTCCATGTGCGCCAGTTCGCCGCGCCGCGCGCCCAGCTCCTGCATGACCGCGCCCTGGTGCGCGTCCTCGACGTCGACGGTGAGGAACTCCCACGGCTCCTGCACCTCGCCGTCGATCGTGCGCAGCACGACGCGCGGCCGCGACACGGCGAGCTCGTAGCCCTCGCGGCGCATGTTCTCGATCAGGATCGTGAGGTGCAGCTCGCCGCGGCCGGAGACGAGGAACACGTCGGTGTCCTGCGTATCTTCGACGCGCAGCGCCATGTTGACCAGCAGCTCCTTCTGCAGGCGGTCGCGCACGTTGCGCGACGTGACGTACTTGCCCTCGCGCCCCGCCAGAGGCGACGTGTTGACCTGGAAGTACATCGACAGCGTGGGCTCGTCCACGCGGATCGGCGGCAACGCGTCCGGCGCGTCCATCGGCGCGAGCGTGGTCCCGATGGTCAGGTCCTCGATGCCCGTGACCATCACGATGTCGCCGGCCTGCGCCTCGTCGGCCGGCGTGCGCTCGAGGCCCTTGAACGTGAACACCTGCCCGACCTTGCCCTTGCGCGGCGTCATGCCTTCGGCCAGCGGCCCGTGCAGCACCGCGACCTCCTGCCCGACGCGGAGGCGGCCGCGGCGGATGCGGCCGATGCCCAGCCGCCCGAGGTAGCTCGAGTAGTCGAGCGCGGACACCTGGAACTGCAGCGGCGCGTCCGGATCGCCCACCGGCGCCGGCACGCGCGCGAGGATCGTCTCGAACAGCGGCCGCATGTCGCGTTCGCCCCGCGCGGCGACGGACCCGCTCGCCGCCTTGGCGAGCGCGACGTCGAGCGTCGCCCAGCCGTTCAGCGCGGAGGCGTAGACGACGGGGAAGTCGAGCTGGTGCTCGTTCGCCCCCAGCCGGTCGAACAGCTCGAAGGTCTGGTTGACGACCCACTCGGGCCGCGCGCCCGGCCGGTCGACCTTGTTCACGACGACGATCGGCGAGAGCCCCTGCGCCAGCGCCTTCATCGTCACGAAGCGCGTCTGCGGCATCGGCCCTTCCACCGCGTCGACCAGCAGCAGCACGCCGTCGACCATGCCCAGCACGCGCTCGACCTCGCCGCCGAAGTCGGCGTGGCCCGGCGTGTCGACGATGTTGATCCGGGTCGCGCCCTGGTCGTTCGCGTACAGGATCGAGCAGTTCTTGGCGAGGATGGTGATCCCGCGCTCGCGCTCGAGGTCGTTGCTGTCCATCATCCGCTCGCCCACCTGCTGGTGCGCGGCGAACGTACCCGACTGCGTGAGCAGCTTGTCGACCAGCGTGGTCTTGCCGTGGTCGACGTGGGCGATGATGGCGATGTTGCGCAGGCCCGGCATGGGCGTCCCTGGCGGGAAGAAAACCCGCTATTTTAGCCCGTCCCTGCCCTCTGCGGCGACCCGCCGCCGCCCCCGAGTCGGGCCACCGCGCCGAAAGCGCCCCACGGCCGGAAAAAGCTGCTATAATTCAACAGCTTTGTTTCCGGTCGCATCCTTCCACTGTTGACCACGCTGCCTGGACCGGAACTCGCAACGCGAGTGGGCCGCTTTCAGGAGTGCTGATGAGCAGTGAACCGAGCTTCACAGAGCTCGGCCTGCGTCCGGAGATCCTCCGGGCGGTGGCCGAGGCCGGGTACACCACCCCCACCCCGATCCAGCAGCAGGCGATCCCCGTCGTCATGGCAGGCCGCGACGTCATGGGCGGCGCCCAGACGGGCACCGGCAAGACCGCCGGCTTCGGCCTGCCGATCCTGCACCGCCTCGCGCCGCAGGCCAACACCAGCCCCTCGCCCGCCCGCCACCCGGTGCGCGCGCTGATCCTCACGCCGACGCGCGAGCTCGCGATCCAGGTCGAGGAGTCGATCCGCGAGTACGGCAAGTACACGGGCCTGCGCTCCACGGTCGTCTACGGCGGCGTGGACATCAAGCAGCAGCTGCCGATCGTGCGCGGCGGCGTCGAGATCCTGGTGGCCACGCCGGGCCGCCTGCTCGACCACATCGAGCACAAGAGCGTCTACCTGGGGCAAGTCGAGATCTTCGTGCTCGACGAGGCCGACCGCATGCTCGACATGGGGTTCATCCCCGACATCAAGCGGATCATGGCGCTGCTGCCCCCGGCGGCGAAGCGCCAGAACCTGCTGTTCTCGGCGACGTTCTCCGGCGAGATCAAGAAGCTCGCCGACGAGCTGCTCAACGCGCCGCAGCTGATCGAGGTCGCGCGCCGCAACACGGCCGCCGAGACCGTCGACCAGAGCGCGTACCGTGTGCCGCAGGAGGACAAGCGCGCGCTGCTCGTGCACCTGGTGCGCTCGCGCAACTACTGGCAGGTGCTGTGCTTCGTCCGCACCAAGCACGGCGCATCGAGGCTCGCCCGCCAGCTGGAGAAGGACGGCCTCATCACGTCGGCGATCCACGGCGACAAGACGCAGGTCGCGCGGCTCGAGGCGCTGACCGCGTTCAAGGAAGGCAAGCTGCAGGTGCTCGTGGCGACCGACGTCGCCGCGCGCGGCCTCGACATCGACAACCTGCCCGTGGTGATGAACTACGAGCTGCCGCACGTTCCCGAGGACTACATCCACCGCATCGGGCGCACCGGCCGCGCGGGCGCCTCCGGCGTGGCGATCTCGTTCGTCGATCCCGCCGAGGAGAAGCACCTCGCCGAGATCGAGCGGATGCTGAAGAAGAAGGTCCTCGTGCACCAGCCCGAGGATTACTCGCTGGAGAAGGCCACGCTGGCGCCCGCCGAGCGCCGCGAGCGCGGCGCCCGCACGACGCGCGCGCCGCGGCCGGAGCGCTCCGACGCCGCTCGCGCGCCGCGCGCGCCACGCGCCCCGCGCGCGCCGGCGGTCACGCCTGACGAGTCTCCGCGGACGACGCACGACGACCGCATGCGCGAGCGCGAGGAAGCCTACGCGCGCAATCCCGACCAGCCGCTGCAGCGCCCGGTCGCGCGCGCGTTCGGCAAGGCGCCCGAGGTGCCGATGCTGCTGCGCAAGCGCCCGGCCTTGCCCGCCTTGCTGGAGAGCACTCCGACGCCGCAGCGCCTGACCGACCCGGCCGAACCGGTCGCATCGTAACGCCGCACGCTTCGCCCGACTGCCTCGTCGCCGGCTGCCGCGCCGGCTTCGAGCGCGAAGCCGCCGCCGACCTCGCGCGCGCGGCGGCCCTCCTCGACGCCTCGATCGACGTCGATGCGCCGGAAGGCGAAGGGATGGTCGTCGGCCGGCTCCTGCCACCGGCGACCTCGCGCGCCGTAGCCCGGCTCGCCGACGCGCGGCCGGTGGCCGCGCGCAACCTGTTCGTCGGCGCGGGGCCGGTCGCGCTCCTCCGCGGCGACGCGCAACGTCCCGACCGCGTCGCACCGCTGCTCGCGGCGATCGACGCGCTCGATCCCGAAGCGCACTCGGCCGCATGGCGCGCGCCGTACGTCGAGCACCCCGATACCAACGACGGCAAGGCGCTCTCGCCGCTCGCCCGCGCGCTCGCCGCGCGGATCGCCGCAGCGCTGGCTGCGAAGGGACGCCTGCGCGACGATGCGCCGCGCCGCCTGCACGTGTTCCTTCGCGACGGCGGCACCGCCTGGGTCGGCACCAGCGACGCCGCGTCGACGCCCTGGCCGCTCGGCATTCCGCGCATCCGCGTGCCCGCGGGCGCCCCGTCGCGTTCCGCGGCGAAGCTCGCCGAGGCGCTGGTCGTCTTCCTGGGGGAGTCCGCCGGCGAGCTCCTGCGGCCGGGCATGCGCGCGGTCGACCTGGGCGCGGCGCCCGGCGGCTGGTCGTGGCTGCTCGCGAGCAAGGGCCTGCGGGTGACCGCGGTCGACAACGGCCCGCTCAAGGGCGCCGCCGCGGCCGATCCGCTGATCGCGCACGTGCGCGCCGACGGCCTCTCCTACCGGCCGCGCCGCCCGGTCGACTGGCTCGTCTGCGACATGGTTGAGCGCCCGGCGCGCATCGCCGCGCTGGTGGCGGACTGGATCGCGGAGGGTGCGGCACGCCACGCGATCTTCAACCTCAAGCTGCCGATGAAGAAGCGCTACGACGAGGTGCGCGCCTGCGAGGCGCTCGTCGCCAGGCGGATGCGCGCGACCGGCACGCCGTTCGCGCTGGCGCTGCGGCAGCTCTACCACGACCGCGAGGAAGTGACCGGATTCCTGTCGAGGGAACGGCGCTGCGCGCAGCCGTCCCGGTTTGTGTAACATGGCGGCAGCCGCGGCATTCGCACCCCGCACACGTCGAGGAGACCCCGCATGTCCCGCATCCGTTCCGGCATCGCCCCGCTGATCGCCGCCGCGTGCGCGGCCGCGCTTGCCCACGCGAGCGCCGTCTCCGCGCAGGTCTCGATTCCTGCCGGCCTCACGCCGCAGAAGATCGCCGAGATGGTGCCGAACCTCGCCGGCATCGGCGTGGGCGCCGTGCCCGACTACGTCGGATCGGACGACTACACGTGGGCGGCGGCGCCGGCCTTCTACTACAAGTTCGGCAACTCCAACCGCTACGTCGACTGGTGGGGCATCTTCGGCAGCGTCAACCTGATCGATTCGCCGACCTGGAGCGCCGGGCCGACCTTGCAGTTCCGCCCCGGCCGCAAGGACGTCGACGACGCCGTCGTGAAGCGGATGAGCGAGATCGACAACTCGTGGGAGGCCGGCCTCTTCGTCGGCTACCAGCACATCAACACGCAGGGCATCCCGTGGATCGCCCGCGTCAGCGCCGGCGTGCAGTGGAACCTGGGCAACGAGTACGACGACCCCTACTGGTGGGCATCGGGGCAGTTCTTCTTCCCGCTGCGCGAGGACCTCTTCGTCGGCCTGGGTGGCGGGCTGGGCGGCGGCAGCTCCAGCTACAACCAGACCTACTTCGGCGTGTCGGCCGCCGACGCGCTGGCGAGCGGCCTGCCGCGCTTCTCGCCCAGCGGCGGCGTCTCCAACGTCTACGTCTGGCCCGCGCTGGTCTGGCGCTTCCACCCGAACTGGCTCGGGGCGGTCGGCGGCATGTACTCGCGCGTGACCGGCGACGCCGGCGACTCGCCGATCGTCAAGGACCGCGGCGACGCCAACCAGTGGATCGGCGGCGTGGGCGTCGCCTACATCTGGAAGTGACCACGGCGGGGCGCTAGTCGACGGCCGGCGGGAGCAGGCCGAGCTTCTCGTAGACGGGCCGCATCGCCCTGCGCAGCTGCGGCAGCCGGCGCAAGAACCACAACGCGACCAGCGCGCACGCGGCGCCGTTGATCGCGAACGTCGCCGCCACGCCGAAGCGCTCCGCGAGCGCGCCGGCGGCGAGGTTTCCGAGCGGCGCGACGCCAAGGAACGCGAGCGTGAAGAACCCCGCCACGCGGCCGCGCAGTTCGTCGCTCACGATCGTCTGCAGGATCGTGTTCGACGCGGCCGCCGCGAGGATGACGCCGCCGCCGGCGACGAACACGAGCGGCAGCGCGAGCGCCATGTGGCGCGCCTGCCCGAACGCCGCGAGCGCGATGCCGGCCGCCAGCGCCGCGCCGGCGATGACCCGTCCCAGTCCGACGACGCTCTCGCGCCGCGCGAGGTAGAGCGTGCACGCGAGCGCGCCTGCGCCGGCGGCGGACAGCAGCGCGCCGAGCGCCTGCGGCCCGCCGCGCAGCACGTCCTTGGCGACCACCGGCATCAGCGAAGCGTAGGGCAGGATCGTGAACGACACGGTCGCGGCGACGGCCAGCAGCGCGCGCGCCGGCGCGAAGTGCGCCACGAAACGGAAGCCCTCGACCCAGCTCTCGCGCAAGCCGCGCCGCCCCGCGACCGCCGCGCGAGGCGGGATGCGCATGCGCGCGAAGGCCACGAACACCGCGAGGAACGACAGCGCGTTGAGCGCGAAGCAGACCGCCTCCGTGGTCGCCGCGAGCAGCACGCCGGCGATCGCCGGCCCGACGACCCGCGCGGCGTTGACCAGGAACGAATTGAGCGCGATGGCGTTGGGCAGGTCGGCGCGGTTGTCGACGAAGCGCACGTAGAGCGACTGGCGCAGCGGGATGTCGAACGCGTTGACGATCCCCATCCACAACGCCAGCGCGACGAGGTGCCACGGCTGCACGACGTCGAGCGCGGTCAGCGTCGCGAGCAGGACCGCCTGCGCCGCCATCGCCGCCTGCGTGACGTACATCGCGCGGCGCCCGTCGACGCGGTCGGCCACCACCCCGGCGAACGAGCCGAGGAACAGGATGCCGGCGTTCGCGCAAAACGCGATCACGCCGAGCAGCAACACCGAACCCGTCAGCCGGTAGGCGAGCCAGCCGACGGCCACCTGCTGCAGCCACGTGCCGACCAGCGACACCCCTTGCCCGATGAAGAACAGCCGGTAGTTGCGGTGGCGCAGCGCGCGGAACGTCCGGCCCGGGGCGGCGGTCATCGGTCGATGGTAACCCCGGGCACGCGGCACGCCGGGGTGGCGCGGAACTTGCGGTTGCCGCGACAATCCGTACCGCCACCCCTGCCGACCCGACGATGCGCGCCCTCGACCTCTCGCTCGCCGGCTCCTCCGCCGAGCCGCTCTGGCAGCTCTTCTACCGCTACTGGTTCTGGGGCTGGCTCTTCCACGACGCGAGCCGGGGCGACGTCCTGCGGCGCGCGGCCGCGTGGCGGCACAACGTAACGCAGCGCATCCATCTGCCCGTCTACATGTGCCGCTGGCTGGCGCTGGTGGCCGTGAGCTTCGCGACGGCGATGTGCGTCGAGGCCGCGATCGGCGCCCGCGCGTTCGCCGCTCTGTTCTACGTCGCCTCGGTGCTGGCGCTCGTGGTCGAAACCGTCGCCGGCATCGCGTGGCTGTTCCTGCGCCGATCGACGGGCTCGATGCCGAGCTAGCCCAGGCGCTGGCGCTGCTCCCGTAGCTCGACGAGCGTGGCGCGGAAGGAAGCGAGGCGCCCGCGCTCCTGCTCGACGACCGCCGCCGGCGCGCGCGCCACGAAGCCCTCGTTGGCGAGCTTGGCTTGCGCCTTCGCGATCTCGCCCTCGACGCGCGCGATTTCCTTGCCGACGCGCTCGCGTTCCGCGGCCAGGTCGACGGCCACGTCGAGCATCACGCGCGAGCTGCCGACGACCTGCACCGGCGCGTGGCGCGAGGGCAGCTCGGCGACGAGTTCGACGTCGGACAGCCGCGCGAGCGCCTTCGCGTAGTCGGCGAGCTCGCCGACGCCGCGCGTGTCGCCGGCCACGAACGCACCGACCTTCTGCCCGGGCGCGAGCCCCATCTCGCTGCGCAGCGAGCGCACGGAGTCGACCAGAGCCTGCAACATCGCGACCTGCGCTGTCGCAACCGGGTCGCGCTTGCCGGCATCCGGCGAGGGGAACGGCTGCAGCGAGATCGTCGCGCCGGTCTTCCCGGAAAGCGGCGCGACGGACTGCCACAGCTCCTCGGTGATGAACGGGATGAACGGGTGCGCGAGCCGCAGGATCGCCTCCAGCACGCGCACCAGCGTGCGCCGGGTGCCGCGCTGCGCCGCCTCGTCGCCGCGCGCGAGGTCGACCTTGGCGAGCTCGACGTACCAGTCGCAGTAGGCGTTCCACACGAACTCGTAGAGCGCCTTCGCGGCGAGGTCGAAGCGGTAGGCGTCGAGCTGCGCGCGGATCTCTCTCTCGGCATCCTGCAGCTCCGCGACGATCCAGCGGTCGGCCAGCGACAGCGTCGCCGGCGCTCCCGCGTCGAGGCCGACGTCCTTCCCCTCGACGTTCATCAGCACGAAGCGCGTCGCGTTCCACAGCTTGTTGCAGAAGTTGCGGTAGCCCTCGCAGCGGGAGAGGTCGAAGTTGAGCGTGCGGCCGAACGTGGCGAGGCTCGCGAACGTGAAGCGCAGAGCATCGGCGCCGAAGGACGGGATGCCGTCGGGGAACTGCTTGCGCGTGCGCTTCGCGATGCCCTCCGCCTGCCGCGGGTCCATCATGTTCGCCGTGCGCTTGGCCACCAGCGTCTCGAGGTCCACGCCGTCGATGAGGTCGAGGGGATCGAGCACGTTCCCCTTCGACTTCGACATCTTCTGGCCCTCCTCGTCGCGCACGATCGAGTTGATGTAGACGTCGCGGAACGGGACGCGGCCGGTGAAGTAGGTCGTCGTCATGATCATGCGCGCGACCCAGAAGAAGATGATGTCGAAGCCGGTGATCAGCACCGACGACGGCAGGAACGTGCGCAGCTCCGCGGTGTCGGCCGGCCAGCCGAGCGTGGAGTGGCACCACAGCGCCGAGGAGAACCAGGTGTCGAGCACGTCCTCGTCGCGGCGCAGCGTGGCGCTCTCGCGGCCCAGCTTCGCGCGCGCCTTCGCGCGCGCCGTAGCCTCGTCGCGGGCGACGTGGACGTTGCCTTCGTCGTCGTACCACGCCGGGATCTGGTGGCCCCACCACAGCTGCCGCGAGATGCACCAGTCCTGCAGGTTGCGGATCCAGTGCAGGTACGTCGCCAGCCACTCCTCGGGCACGAAGCGCACCTTCTCGCCGCTGCCCGGCGCGCCCGGCGGCAGGCCCTCGCCGACCACAGAGAGGCAGAGGTCCTGGATCGACTTGCCGGGGAAGTACGGGTGCGTGGCAGGCGCGGGCTTCGCCGTGGCGACGAACCACTGGTCGGTGAGCATCGGCTCGACCACCTCGCCGGTGCGCCCGCAGCGCGGAACGACCATCCTGTGCGGCTTCTCGGACACGAGGAGTCCCGCAGCCCGCAGGTCCTCCAGCACCGCCTTGCGCGCGACGTAGCGATCCATGCCGCGGTAGCGCGCCGGCGCGTTGTCGTTGACCTTCGCCTCCAGGTCGAGGATCGGCAGCGCCGGCAGAGCGTGGCGCTGCGCGATCGCCCAGTCGTTGAAGTCGTGCGCCGGCGTGATCTTCACGCAGCCGGTGCCGAACTCCCGGTCGACGTAGTCGTCGGCCACGATCGGGATGTCGCGATCGGCGAGCGGCAGGCGTACCGCCTTGCCCACGAGATGCGCGTAACGCTCGTCCTGCGGGTTCACCGCGACCGCGGTGTCGCCGAGCATCGTCTCGGGCCGCGTCGTCGCGACGACCAGCGACGACGATCCGTCGGCGAGCGGATAGCGGATCTCCCACAGCTTCCCCTGCTCCTCCTCGCTGTCCACCTCGAGGTCCGACACCGCGGTGCCGAGCTTGGGGTCCCAGTTGACCAGCCGCTTGCCGCGGTAGATGAGTCCGTCCTCGAAGAGGCGCACGAACGTCTCGACCACGGCGGCGGAGAGCCCCGCGTCCATCGTGAAGCGCTCGCGCGACCAGTCGCCCGAGGTGCCGAGCCGGCGCATCTGGCGCGTGATCGCGCCGCCCGACTCCTCCTTCCACGCCCAGACGCGCTCGTTGAACTTCGCGCGGCCGAGGTCGTGGCGGGACTTCCCTTCCGCCTTCAGTTGCTGCTCGACGACGATCTGGGTGGCGATGCCCGCGTGGTCGGTGCCGAGCTGCCAGAGCGTGTCGTCGCCGCGCATGCGGTGGTAGCGGATCAGCACGTCCATCAGCGTCTGCTGGAACGCGTGGCCCATGTGCAGCGTGCCGGTGACGTTCGGCGGCGGCAACTGGATGCAGTAGGCCTCGGCGCCCGCGCGCATCGACGGCCTGAAGTACCCGGCCGACTCCCAGCGCGGGTACCACTTCTCCTCGATCGCGTGCGGCTCGAAGCTCTTGGCGAGTTCCATGACCTGGCGAGCCGCGCGAGCGCGCGACTGTGCGTGCAAAGCTCGAAATTATAGCGGCCCGGGCTGCGTGCCCGGGCGTTGCGGCGTCAGCGCGCCTTCGCCAGAAGTTCGGCGAGCGCGGCCGCGACCGCTTCGGGACGCTCGAGGGGCGCCAGGTGGCCGCACTCGGGCACCGCCACGAGCGTCGCGCCGGGGATGCCGGCGGCGAGCTCCGCGTGGATCTCGCGCGGCATGATCGCATCGTCGGCGCCGCAGAGCACGACGGTCGGGCAACGGATCGCCGCGAGTCGCGGGCGGCTGTCGGCACGGCTCATGATCGCCCGCTGCTGCCGCTCGAAGACCGCCGGCCCGTGCGAGCGCGCCATCGCGCGCACGACGTCGGCGACCGCGGCGTCGGCGAGCCGCGACGGGTGCACCCACTTGCGCAACAGCTCGTCGACGACGGCGTCGAGCTCGCCGGCGCGAACCCGCGCGATCTGCCTCTCGCGGTTCGCCTTGGCCTCGTCGCCGTCAGGCCGCGCGGAAGTGTCGATCAGGGCCAGCGCCACGACGCGATCCGGCGCTCGATGCGCGATCTCGAGTGCACAGTAGCCCCCCATCGACAGCCCGGCGAGGGCGAAGCGCTGCGGCGCCTTCGCGAGGACGTCGTCGGCCAGCCCGGCCGTCGTGTCGTGCGTCGTGAGGTCGGCGTCGACGCATTCCGCCTCTCCCGCAAGGCGCCCGCGAACGCCCGCGTAGACGCGCGCGTCGTTGACGAGCCCCGGAAGCAGCAGCAGCGGAGGGTGCCGGCCCGTCATGATCGCTCGGCGACGGCCCTCGCGCCTACTTCGCCGGCGCGGGAACGAGTCCCTTCGGCGCGTCGGGCGCGAGTTGCGCGACCTCGACCTGCGTCGCGTCGGAGAGGCGGTAGAGGAGGCCCGCGCTGTCGTCGCGCAGCACGGCGAACTTGCCCGACACCACGATGGGATCGAACGTGTAGCGCACCGGCGATTTCGCCACGATCTCGACGACGGAGTCCGGGCCCGCAGGCAGGCAGAACGAGCAGTGCGGCGGCACCGCGGTCAGCAGGAAGCGCTTCTGCTTCTCGCCGGCGTCGAGCGGGATCATGAATCCCTGCACCCGCGTCTGCTTGGCGTCGAGCGCGAGGATGTCCTTGCTGAACTCGGGAACCATCTTGTTGCCCTGCTTCACCGGCTGGACCTGCGCGAGCGTGCGCCACGACACCACGCCCGCGCGCTCCGGGAGGATCTGCGCGGAGAACTCGGTTGCCGACGGCAGCCCGCCGGGGGGCACGGTCGTGACGGCGCCCGCGGCGGTCGCGACGGCGAGCGCGACGGCAGCCGCGAGGCGGGGAAGCGGCGAGAGGGAGAGTCGGGAGCTCATGCGGGCGTCTCCGTGCGGCGGCAAGCGGGCACAACGTCGCGACCTTCCCGGCCACGAAGGGGCCAGTATACCCGCGCCGGTCACGCCGAGGGCTCAGGGCTGCGCGGGAGACAGGGCGAACTCGCCGCAGCCGCGATCGAGCACTGCAGCGCCCCGGCCCACGAAGTCCATGCCGAGCGTCGCCCTCTGCAGCGGCACGCGATCCCGGGCCGGCCGCTCATCCAGCGTGCGCATCGCCAGGATGCGCCCGGCCGCGGCGACGCGGACGTCCTCGCGCGTGCGCACGCCGACGACCCGGGCACCGCTCGCGCCTGCGACCAGGCGCGAGTTCTCCGGCGCAGCCTCCGCGCCGGCCCCTCCAGCTGCAACGAGCCAACTGCGCCTCGCCCCGGTGTCGACCAGCGCGAGCGTGGGGACTCCGTCGACCGCCGCTTCCACCAGCGGCTTCGAGCCCACGCTCCACAGGTTGCGGCCGTCGCAGGGCGCGCGCGTCGGCCGAAGCGTCATCTCGCCGCGATCGAAGTCGAGTTCGACGCGGGCGAGGCCGAGCGCGTTCCAGCCCAGCAGGCCGTCGAACGCGAACAGCGTCACGCCGAGCACGCGTGCCGAGAGATTCTCGTCGCGCATCACCAGCACGGGCAGCCCGCGGAACTCAACGCCGGGCAGCGCGAGATCGACGATCGCGAGGCGTGCCTCCACGCCCTCGCCGAGGCTGTCGAGCACCTTCGGCCGCGGGCCGTCCAGGCTGCGCGCGGCCACGCGACGCGCGGTCGACTCCGTGATCACCGACAGGCCGGCGCCGGTGTCGACACCCAACTCAACAGCGACGCCGTTGATGGTCGCGTCGACGATCGGCACGCCATTGCGTGCCGTGCGCAGCAAAGTGCGCGCCGCCCGCGGCGCGAAGCGCAGCTCGGCGGCGGGAAGCGTGTCGTCGCCGGCCAGCAGCCGCGCGAGCAGGCCCTTCTCCTCCGACTCGGCGACGCCCGCCAGCAGCGACCGCGCGCCCGCGGCGTCGCCGGCGCCGGCCCGCTGCCACGCCTGCGCGAGGGCGACATCGCGCGCTCCTCCAGGCCACAGCACCGCCGCCGATCGACCGACCTCCGCCGCCAGCGGGGCCACGGCGCAACACCACGCTAGCGGCAGCAGGCAGGCGGCGGCGCGGACCATGGCGATCAGCCGTCGGCGAGCGTGGCCGCGACGTCGAGACGGTACGCCTGCCACGCCGGCCACGCCGCAGCAAGCGCGCCGGCCAGCGCCGCCCCTGCCACGATCCAGCCCTCGTTGCCGCGCAGCGTCCACGCCGTCGCGGCGAGCGGCGCCGCGGCGGGGAGCCACGTTCCTGCCAGCGCGAGCGTGACCTGCGCGATCACCCAGCCGAGCGCCGCGCCGGCGAGCGCGAGCGTCATCGACTCGGCGAGCAGAACCCACGCGACCTGGCCGCGGCTCGCGCCCAGTGCGCGCAGGATCGCGAGGTCGTAGCGGCGCTCGTCGAGCGCCTGCGCGAGCGCGACGAACAGCATCGCCGCCGACGCGACGATCAGCAGCGCCGCGAACGCGCGCACGAGGTCGAGTCCCACGCCGAACACGGTGAGCAGGCGCGCCATCTCGTACGCCGGCGAGGCGGCCATGTAGTTGCTGCCGCTGTTGATCGCGCGCGGGAGGCTCGCGGCCGCGAGCGGCCCCGCGTAGCGCACCAGCACCATCGTCACCTCGCGCGCCGGCCCGCCCTCCGCCTTGTCGTGGTCGTGCTCCTCGGCAGCCTCTGGCGGGTGGTGCGCGTCGTGCACTGCCCACACGCTGGCGACGGACGTCAGCGCCATGCGGTCGACGACGCGCCCGGTCGGCGCCAGCACGCCCACGACTGCGTAGGACGCCTCGTCGTGGCCGCCGCCGCCTTCGGAGAGGCCGTGCGAGCCGGTGAACTTCGCGCCGACACCGAGGCCCGTCGCGCGCGCGACTTCGCTGCCGAGCACCGCCTCCATCGGCTTCGCCCACTGCCGGCCCTGCGCCAGCTGCGCGCCGTAGTGCGCGACCAGCGCGTGCTCGGTGCCGACGATGCGAAAGCCGCGCACGCTGTCGCCGAGCGCCAGAGGGATCGCGCCGGCGACCATCGGGTTCGCGCGCAGCTCGGAGAGCGCCGCGAGCGGGATGTTCCCCGGCGGCACGTCGACGTGGTAGACGCCCGCGAGCACGAGCTGCAGCGGGCTGCCCTTCGCGCCGACGACGAGGTCGATGCCTTGCGCGTCGCGGTCGAGCCGCGTCGCGAGCTCGCGCCCGACGGCGAGTGTCAGCACGACGACCGCCGTGCCGATGGCGGCGAGCGCGACGACGAGCAGCGTCGCGAGCGGGCGGCGCCGCGCGTAGGCGAGCGCGAGGCGGGTGGGGCCCATCGCGTCTTCCCTCACCCCTGGCCCCTCTCCCACTGGCGCAGGAGAGGGGCGTGAAAAACTCCCCTCTCCCGGCGTACGCCGGGAGAGGGGCTGGGGGTGAGGGCACGCATCATGCCGCCGCCGCGACTTCGGACAGCTGGTAGGTGCGCGGCAACAGCGGCCTGACGCGCGCGTCGTGCGAGGCGACGACGAGCGTCGCACCCGCCTCGCGCGCCTGCGTTCGCAGCAGTTCCAATGCCGCCGCTGCGCTCGCGTCGTCGAGGCTCGCCGTGGGTTCGTCGGCGAGCAGCAGCGCGGGCCGGTTGACGACCGCGCGCGCGATCGCCACGCGCTGCGCCTGCCCCTGCGAGAGCTCCCCCGGCCGCCGCTGCGCGAGGTCGGCGACCTGCACGGCCGCGAGCAGCGCGCGGATGCGCGCCTCTTCGACACGCAGCCCCGCCATCGTGCACGCCAGCCGCAGGTTGTCGAACACGCTCACCGCGCCGATCAGATGCAGCTTCTGCGGCACCACGCCGACGTGGCGGCCGCGCCAGCGGTCGCGCGCGCCGCCCGCAAGGGCAGCGAGATCCTGACCTGCGACCACGACGCGGCCGGCGCTCGGCGTCGTCAGTCCCGCGAGTATGTGGAGCAGCGTCGACTTGCCGCTGCCCGACGCTCCCGCGAGCAGCCACTGCTCGCCGGCCTGTGCACGCCACGACGGCACCGCGAGGGCGCGCACGGTCCCGTACCGGTGCTCGACATCGGTCAGCTCGAACATGGCTGCAAGTCCACTCGCAGACGGCGCGACTGCGGCCCGCGGTCACGCGCGGCAGGCAGCGCAAGTGCCCTTCACGGTGACTTCGACCTCGTTGCGACGGAAGCCCGCCGGCAGCGGGATGGCCGGCACGCGCGCCCCGTCGAGGCAGACCACGCGGCCGCAGTCCCTGCACTGGAAGTGCGCGTGCGCGCCGGCCGCGTGCCCCGCGGCCGAGTAGCGCCACACGCGGTCGTCGCCTGCGACCTTGTGCGCGAGCCCTTGCGCGGTCAGCCAGTCGAGCACCCGGTAGAGCGTCACGCGGTCGATGCCGTGGCCGCGCGGCAGGCAGCGTTCCACGTCGTGGTGCGATAGCGCGTCGCCGGTCGCCAGCAGCACCGCCAGCACGTCGATCCGCGCACGCGTCGCGCGGGCGCCGCGGCCGGACAGCAACGCGTGCGCGCGCCCCGGATCGGGGCGCACGGCACGGAGCGACGGCTGGGCAAAGGCGGGCACGCGCAAATGATACGCGCCGGCCCGACGGCCCCTCCCGGAGGCGCGCTACATCCTACTGGCGGTTGCGCCAGCCGTCGATCTCGCGCTCGATCGCCTCGGCGACGTAGGCGCGCAGCAACTCGCCGACGTGCTGATTGATCGCCGTGACGAGGTCGACGCTCACACGGTCGACGACCGGCTTCAGCCGCTCGCCGAGCCTCGCGCGCAGCTCGGTGTCGGTGAAGATGTCGATCCGCTGCAGCACCTGCATGCCGATCTCCTCGGCGATCTCGCGCACGCGAGCGTCGTCGAGCGGCGCCAGCGCGGCGTGCGCCGGCGCCGCTTCGGCCACCGGCATCGCCTCGACGACCTCCGCCTCGACGACCTCCGCCTCGACGACCTCCGCCTCGACAACCTCCGCCTCGACGGCCTCCGCCTCGACAACCGCGGACTGCGGCGATTCGCCGACCGGAGGCGGAGCCTCGACGACGACCGGCGGCGGAACGTCGATGACGACCGCAGGAGAAACCTCGACGACGACAGCGGCCGGGGCTTCGGCGACGACCGGACGTGGAACCTCGACGGGGGCCGGCGGGACAGGAACTTCAGCGGTGCCGGGCGCCGAAGGCGTTTCCGCAACGCGCTCGGGCGACGGTACGCCGTCCGCCGGCGGCTCGCGGTCGGTCCACTGCGCCGCCGGCGCGGGAACGAATCCCGGCGGCGGGCGGTCGAGGCCAAGCGGATCGCGGCCGCTCGGCGGCGACGGGGGCGCGACGGGCACCGCGGGCGACTGCGACGGAGCGCCGACGCGCACCGTCGTCGCGCCTCCGAGCGTGGGCGTCCACACCGACGGCTCATCGAGATCCTCGAGAACCGGCTCGTCGGACAGCGGATCGACGGCGTCCGTAAGCAGCGGAACGTCGTCCGGGTGCTCGCCGATCGCTTCCTCATCGACGGCATCGACGAGCGTCGGGAAGTCCTGCTCGATCACGCTCGCCGGCGCAAGCGCCGGCGCGGGAGCGGGGAACGCCGGGGGCTCGGTGGGATCGACCGGCAGCGCGGTGCGCGCCACCGACGGAGCGATCGGCTCGCGCTGAATCGTGCGCGGCGAGACGAGCGGCGGCGGCGCAAATGCCGGCGACGTCGTCGTCACGCCCGCAGGCGCGGCGGGCGCGCTCCAGCGCATGGCCGAATACACCGCGGCCGCTGCCGTACCCGGCGGCGGCGCATCGCCGCGTGCCGTCGGGGACGGGGGCGCCGACGGCGTTGCGGGCGCCGGCGCGTGGGTCGGCACGAATGCCGAGTCGGTCGTCGGCCCCTGCAGCGACTCCCCGCCTTCGATGCGGGGCACGGCGGCGTCCTGCTTGCGCCGCATCAGCGCATCGGCCTGCTCGAGCAGTTCGCGCGCGGTGGGCATGGGATCAGCGTCGAAGGGCAGCGACGTTGTGCGCGCGCAATTCGTAGCCGCGCTCGCGGTAGTAGCGGTAGCGTTCGCGGCCGGCCGCCACCGCTTCGTCGTCGGAGCCGACGACCTCGGCGAGCCGCTCGAAGCGGCTGAAGAACGGCGGCGGCGCTGGCGCCAGGTTGATCAGCACGCACGCCGGCCCGTCGTGCTCCGCCACGTGGTCGACGATGATCGGCGTCGCGTCCGCGTGCGCGCTCGACAGGCGGCAGTGCGGCAGGAAACCGGTCGCCGGCGCCGTCCACAGCAGCCGGTCGAGGCGCTCGGTCGCATCCGCGTCGGGCGTCACTATGCGCACGGCCGGGTGCGCGGGCCAGGCCTTCGCCACCAGGCGCGCGGCCACGGCGATCGGGTCGTCGACGTGCGTGTAGAAATCGATGACGGTCATCGCGTGCGCACGTCAGTGGCGCAGGCCCGTCCGAAGCCACCGGCCGGCCGCCGGGGGGCAGCAAGCGCAGCCCGTGCGAGGGGATGTTTCATGCCGGGGCGTTGTCCTGCGCCAGCAGCCACGTGGTCAGCAGCGGCACCGGCCGGCCGGTCGCGCCCTTCTCCTTGCCGTCGCGGTGCGAGATGCCGGCGATGTCGAGGTGCGCCCAGTCGTACTTCCGCGCGAACTTCGACAGGAAGCACGCAGCGACGATGCTGCCGCCCGCGCGCCCGCCGACGTTGGCGAAGTCGGCGAAGTTGCTCGCCAGCCCCTCGTGGTAGTCGTCCCACAGCGGCAGCTGCCAGCCGCGGTCGCAGGCCTCCTCGCCGGCCGCGACCAGCTCGCGCGCCAGTGCGTCGCTGTTGCTGAACACGCCGCAGGCGACGTGACCCAGCGCGATCACCATCGCGCCGGTCAGCGTGGCGACGTCGACGACCGCCTCCGGCTCGTAGCGCTCGGCGTAGGTGAGCGCGTCGGCCAGGATGAGCCGGCCCTCGGCGTCGGTGTTGAGCACCTCGATGGTCTGGCCCGACATGCTCTTCACGATGTCGCCCGGCTTCGTCGCCTTGCCCGAGGGGAGGTTCTCGCACGCGGGCACGAGCCCCACCACCGACAGCGGCGGCGCGAGCTCGAGGATGGCGCGCAGCGTCCCGAACACCGCCGCCGCGCCGCACATGTCGAACTTCATGTGGTCCATGTCCGGCGCGGGCTTGATCGAGATGCCGCCGCTGTCGAACGTGATGCCCTTGCCGACCAGCACGAACGGGCGCGCCTTCCGCGGCGAGTTCATGTACTCCATGACGATGAAGCGCGGCGGCTCCTCGGTGCCGGCCGACACGGAGAGGAACGAGCCCATGCCCAGCGCCTCGATCTCGGCGCGCTCGAGGACCTGCACCTTGAGCGCGGGAAACTGCTGCGCGAGTTCCAGAGCGCGCTCGCCCAGGAGCCCGGGCGTGCACACGTTGGCCGGCAGGTTGCCGAGATCGCGCGCGAGGTCGGCGCCGTGCGCGATGGCGAGCCCGCGCGCCGCCGCCTTCTCGCCGGCCGCGAGGTCGGATCGCTGCGGCACGGAGAGCGTGAGCTTGCGCAGGGGACGGCGGACCTCGGTCGGCTGGCTCTTCATCTGGTCGAAGCGGTAGACCGCCTCCATCGCCACGACCACCGCGTGCTCGACGCGCCAGCCAACCTCGCGGCGCTTGACCTTCTCCTCGGTCAGGTAGATCACCGCCTCGTAGGAGCCGGTCTCGTTGAGCAGCTTGACCGCCGCGCGCACCGCCGCGCGGAACTCCTTGTCGCGGAAGTCGCGCTCCTTGCCCAGGCCGACGAGCAGCACGCGGTCGGCCAGCGTGCCGCGCACGTTGTGCAGCAGCAGCGTGGCCCCGAGCTTGCCCTCCATGTCGCCGCGGCGGATGATCTCGCCGATGTAGCCGTTGCTGGCGCGGTCGATCAATTCGGCCGACAGCGACAGCTTGCGGTTGTCGAACACGCCGACGACGACGCAGGCGCTGCGCTGCTTCTCGGGGCTACCGCTTTTTATGGTAAATTCCATCGCGTCACCTGTCGGCGTCCCGCGCAATTCCTTGCGCTAACGGGAGTTCCGGGCAATTATTTCCGGGTTTCGGCGAAAAAGTCAAAAGTTTTCCCGCCGTCATGATTTTTCGCCGCAGCCTGGTGCGCGAGCTGACGCTGACCGCGGTCGGGCTGTTCGTGGTCCTGACCGCCATCCTGTTCACCAACCTCGTGCTGCGCCTGCTGGCCCGGGCGGCCGGGGGGACCGTGGCTTCCGAGGGCATCCTCGCCCTGCTCGGCTTCAACGCCGTCTTCTACCTCAACGTCCTGCTGACCGTCGCGCTGTTCCTGACGGTGCTGCTGGTGATGACCCGCTGGTACCGGGACAGCGAGATGATCGTCTGGTTCACGGCGGGCCGCTCGCTGGCCGACTGGCTGAAGCCGATCCTGCTGTTCGCGGCGCCCTTCCTCGCCGCCATCGTGGCGCTCTCGCTCTTCCTCTCGCCGTGGGCGGAACGGCGCAAGCTCGAGTTCGAGCGCCAGCTCGAGTCGCGCGAGGAGATCGCGCTGCTCGCACCGGGATTGTTCCGCGAGTTCAAGCGCGCCAAGCTCGTCGTGTTCGTCGAGAGCGTGAACACGTTCGACGGCACGATCCGCAACGTCTTCCTGCGCTCGACCGACGAGGCGAAGGACGAGACGACCGTCGCGCGCATCGCGCGGCTCGAGGAAGCCGCCAACGGCGACCGCTTCCTCGTCCTCGAGGACGGGCGGCGCTACGAGGCGAAGCCGGGCACGCTCGAGTACCGCATGATCGAGTTCGAGCGGCTCGGACGGCGCATCGAGCCCGCGGAGGCGCGCGCGCTGCCCGCGTCGCGCAAGGCGATACCCACCGCCGACCTCTTCGCTCGCGACGGCAACTTCGAGCGCAGCGAACTCTTCTGGCGGCTGTCCGTGCCGCTCATGGCCCTGCTGCTGACGCTCGCCGCCGTGCCGCTGGGGCAGGTGAACCCGCGGATGGGCCGCTCGTTCAACCTGCTCGCCGCGGCGTTCATCTACATGGTGTACAGCAACAGCCTCAACGTTGTGCAGAGCCTGATCGCGCAGGGCAAGGTCGGCTTCTGGACCGGCCTCCTGGTTCCCCACGCCGCGGCGGCGCTGGTCGTCTTCCTGCTGTTCCGCCACCGCATGGCGGTCGCCGGCTGGCGCCTGCGCCGGCCCGCTCCTTCGGCAGCCTGACACCGTGGCGATGCCGACCCTCACCCGCTACCTCGGGCGCGAGGTCCTGGTCTCGACGCTGGTCGTGTTCGGCGGCCTGCTCATGCTGTTCGCGTTCTTCGACGTCATCTACGAGCTGCGCGACGTCGGCACCGGCACCTACGGCATCGGCAAGGCGCTCACCTACGTCGCGCTGCACCTTCCCGCGCGAGCCTACGAGCTGTTCCCCGTCTCCGCGCTGATCGGAACGCTGTTCGCGATCTCGCAGCTGGTCAGCAATTCCGAGTACACGGTGATGCGCGTCTCGGGCGCGTCGCTGTGGCAGGTCGGCTGGGCCGTGCTGCGCGTCGGCATTCCGCTGGCGATCGCCACGTTCCTCGCCGGCGAGTTCATCGCCCCGCCTTCCGAGCGCCTCGCGCAGACGCTGCGCGCAAGCGCCCGCGGCGACGTGTCGTCGGTGGTGGCGCAGCAGTTCGACTCCGGCTTCTGGTTCAAGCAGGACCTCACGTTCGTCAACGTGCGCTCGGTGCTGGCCGACCTGTCGATCGTCGGCGTGCGCATCTACGAATTCGACTCGGACCTCAGGCTGGCGCGCGTGCGCCGGGCCGAGTCCGGGCGCTTTTTGCAGGCGGGCCGCTGGCAGCTGAAGAACGTCAATGTGACCGAGATCGCGGGCGACTCGGCGCGCCAGGTCACGGTGCCCGAGGAAGTCTGGGAGACCGTGCTGCGCCCGTCGATCCTCACCGTCTACCAGGTCGCGCCCGAGCGACTCGAGCTCGGCACGCTGTGGGACAACATCCGCGTGCTGTCGGGCAACGCGCAGAAGACCTCGCGATTCGAGATCGCGTTCTGGCACAAGATCTTCTACCCGCTGGCCGTGCTGGTGATGATGGTGCTCGCCCTGCCGTTCGCGCACTTCCAGGGCCGCACCGGTGGCGTGGGCGTGCGCATCTTCACCGGCACGATGCTCGGCCTCGCGTTCTTCCTGCTCGGCCGGCTGTTCTCGAACCTCGCCGTGCTCAACGACTGGCCGCCGCTGTTCGCCGCCGCGTTCCCGATCGCCGTGTTCGTCGGCATCGGCGTCGCGCTGCTGTGGTGGATAGAGCGGCGCTGATGCCGGCACCCCGACCCGCTCCCAGCGACGCAGGCGACGGGAGACAATGGATCGCCATGGAGACCGCACCATGACTGCTCCCGAGTCCGCAAGCCTCGCCTCCGCCGCCGACCTCGCCACGTTCGTGTCGCTCGCGTGGGACGCGCACGCGCAGCGCCCGCGCGAGGTCGCCGCCGCGCTCGCCGGGCGCGCCGCCGCGCTGCGTGCCGACGCCGACAGCGCCGGCGCGATCGTCCTCGCCGAGCACGTGTGGATTGCGCACCTCGCCGACGCCGAAGGCCTGGAGCGCTTCCTCGCTTCCCTGCCCGCCGCCACGCTCGCAGCGGCGGAAACGCAGGCGGCGCTGCAGCGAGCGCGCTGGGTGATCGACACGCTCTCCGGCCGCGCGGTGCCGGCCCCCCCCGAAGGAGTCCGCTGGCGCGCGCTGCAGAGCCTGTGGAGCGCCTGGATCGCGCGCGGCCGCGCAGGCGACGCGCTCGCCATGCTGCGCGCGGAGGCGCCCGCCGCCCTGTCGCATCCGGACGCGTCCGCGCGCCGCGGGCTCGCCGCCACTTGCAACAACCTCGCCGCCGACCTGCGCGAAGGCCCGCGCGGCGATGCCGCCCGCGATGCCCTGATGCTGGCCGCCGCGTCCGCTTCGCGCGACCTCTGGGTGTCGGCGGGAACGTGGGTGAACGCCGAGCGCGCCGACCACCAGCTCGCACGCTGCCACGCCATCGCGGGCGATGCGGCGCTGGCGCTGGCCCACGCGCAAGCTTGCCTGGCGACGATCGACGCGCACGCCGGCGAGCCCGAGGCCGACGCGTTCGAGCGCTTCTACGCGCACGAGGCGCTGGCGTGGGCGCACCGCGCCGGCGGCGACGCCGCATCGGCTGCCGCGCAGCGGGCGAGGATGGTCGCTCTGATGGCCGAGGTGCCTGCCGACCTGCGCTCGTGGTGCGACGCCGCGCTCTCCGACTTCGACGCCGCCGGTTGAGCCGCACGCTACACTCGTCCCCGAATTCCAGCGCGTCCGCGCGCAACGCCCGGAGCCCACGATGACCGACTCGGTGAAGTACCTGCTCGACGAATCCCGCATCCCGAAGGCCTGGTACAACCTGCAGGCCGACCTGCCGAAGCCGCTGCCACCGGTGCTGCACCCGGGCACGCACAAGCCCGTGGGGCCGGACGACCTTGCGCCGCTGTTCCCGATGGCGCTCATCCAGCAGGAAGTGACGACGGAGCGCGAGGTCGAGATCCCCGGCCCGGTGCGCGACGTCTACCGGCAGTGGCGCGTGACCCCGCTGTTCCGCGCGCGGCGGCTGGAGAAGGCGCTGCAGACGCCGGCGCGCATCTACTACAAGTACGAGGGCGTCTCGCCGGCCGGCAGCCACAAGCCGAACACCGCGGTCGCGCAGGCGTTCTACAACAAGGAAGCGGGCGTGAAGCGCCTTTCCACCGAGACCGGCGCCGGCCAGTGGGGCAGCTCGCTCGCGTTCGCAGGCGCCCTCTTCGGCCTCGAGGTGCAGGTGTTCATGGTGCGCGTCTCCTACGACCAGAAGCCGTACCGTCGCGCGCTGATGGAGACCTACGGCGCGCGCTGCACGCCCTCGCCGTCCAAGGAGACCGCCTCGGGCCGCGCGATCCTCGCGCAGCGCGCCGACCACCCGGGCAGCCTCGGCATCGCGATCTCCGAGGCGGTGGAAGTCGCAGCGCAGCGCGACGACACGAAGTACGCGCTGGGCTCGGTGCTCAACCACGTGCTGCTGCACCAGACGGTGATCGGCCTCGAGGCGATCGAGCAGATGGCGCTGGCGGACGACTCGCCCGACGTCATCGTCGGCTGCACCGGCGGCGGCTCGAACTTCGCCGGCATCGTGTTCCCGTTCCTCGGCCAGCAACTGCGGGGCGGAAAGAAGATGCGCATCGTCGCCATCGAGCCTGCGGCCTGCCCGAGCCTCACGCGCGGGACGTACGCGTACGACTTCGGCGACACGGGCCACCTGACCCCGCTCACCAAGATGCACACGCTGGGTTCCACGTTCACGCCGCCCGGCTTCCACGCCGGGGGCCTGCGCTACCACGGCATGGCGCCGATGGTGTCGCACCTCAAGGAACTTGGGCTCATCGAGGCGCGCGCCTACCACCAGACGAAGGTGTTCGAGGCCGGCGTGACGTTCGCGCGCGCCGAGGGCATCGTGCCCGCGCCGGAGGCGAACCACGCGGTGAAGGGCGCGATCGACGAGGCGATCCGCTGCCGCGAGGAGGGCCGCTCGCAGGCGATCCTGTTCAACCTCTGCGGCCACGGCCACTTCGACATGCAGGCCTACATCGACTACTTCGGCGGCAAGCTCAAGGACCTCGACTACGACGAGGGCGAGCTGGCCATGGCGCTCGCGGGGCTGCCGGCTGTAGCCGCGTGAGCCCTCCGGCGAGGGGCCCCACGCGCAGCGTGGGGATCGACGGCAAGGCTCATCGCGGCTGGACGCCGACACGCCGACGCCGCGAACCGCGCAGGCGGTCCAAGGAGGCGGCCGCGTGAGCCCTCTGGCGAGGGGCCGCGATGGACTGTTCCGGAGGTCCACGAGGCTGTTTCGCGGCCCCAAGCAATCGTCTCGGGTCGCATCCCCGCAAGCGGGGCCCCTGCTCCGCCTCGACGATCGCCCCACGCGCAGCGTGGGGATCGACGGCAAGGCTCATCGCGGCTGGACGCCGACACGCCGACGCCTTGCACCCTGCTGGCCGTCCAAGGAGGAGGCGGCCGCGTGACGCAATGGAAACGCCCCGCGGGCCGTGAGGCGCCGCGGGGCGCGGGATAGCTTCGCTTCGGGCGGCTACGCCGTCGTCGCGGTCGCAGCGGGCACGACGTCGGCGAACTTGTCGCCCTTGGGCCCGCGCGTGACGAACTTCACGTTGCCGTCGCAGAGCGCGAACAGCGTGTGGTCCTTGCCGGTACCGACGTTCACGCCGGCGTGCAGCCGCGTGCCGCGCTGGCGCACGATGATGCCGCCCGCGCGGATCGTCTCGCCACCGTAGACCTTGACGCCGAGCCGCTTCGCCTGCGAGTCGCGGCCGTTGCGTGAGCTGCCGCCTGCTTTCTTGTGTGCCATGGTGTGAAGTCCCGCCGCGTCAGCCGACGATGCTGTCGATGCGCAGCTCGGTGTAGTTCTGCCGGTGCCCCTGGTGCTTCTGGTAGTGCTTGCGCCGGCGCATCTTGAAGATCCGGACCTTGTCGTGGCGACCGTGCGCGACGACGGTCGCCTTGACCGCCGCACCGGACACCACGGGCTTGCCGAGGCGCACGCTGTCGCCGTCGCCGACCATCAGCACCTTGTCGAGGACGACTTCCGCGCCCACGTCAGCCGGCAGCGTCTCGACCTTGAGCTTCTCGCCGGGGGCGACCCTGTACTGCTTGCCTCCGGTTTTCACGACCGCGTACATGGAAGACTCCGCTTCGTTTGCAATGTGTCAGACTTCGCCTCGCGCCCAACGCCCGCCCGATCCGCCGGCAGGCTCGCGCGAGCCCGGAAAAGTTTTGAATAATAACGCATTTCCGGCCAGGCTGTCAAAACCCGGCCTCCGATCCCGCTAGCGGCATGGACAAGACCACCGACCCCCTTCCGCTAGAATCCCCCGCGGACGCAGGCCCGCGAGGGCGGCTGGCGCTTTCCCGCGCCTCCGCTGCCGCCCGGCCCCGACCGGACGCCGCCCCCGTGACGCTCGACTTCCTCAAGCCCGTGATCGGCCCCGGCATGGCCGAGGTCGACCGCGAGCTGCGCGCCTCGCTCGACTCCGACGTCGCCCTCGTCCGCCAGGTCGCCGACTACATCATCGGCGGCGGCGGGAAGCGGCTGCGGCCGGCGCTGCTGCTGCTGACGGCCGGGGCGACCGGCTACAGCGGGCGCGAGCACTACCTGCTCGCCGCCGTGCTGGAGATGATCCACACGGCCACGCTGCTGCACGACGACGTCGTCGACGAGTCGTCGCTGCGGCGCGGGCGCGCGACCGCCAACGCGACGTTCGGCAACGCACCATCGGTGCTGGTCGGCGACTTCCTGCACTCGCGCGCCTTCCAGCTGCTCGTCGGCGTGGGCAGGCCCGCCGTGCTCAAGATCGTTTCCGACGCGACCAACGTGATCGCCGAGGGCGAGGTGCTGCAGCTCATGAACTCGGGGCGCGCGGGCGTCGACGAGTCGGCGTATCTCGAAGTGATCCAGCGCAAGACCGCCAAGCTGTTCGAGGCCGCGGCGCAGCTCGGCGCGGTCCTCGGCAACGCGACGCCCGAGCGCGTGGCTGCGTTCGCCCGCTACGGCATGCACCTCGGGACCGCATTTCAGATCATGGACGACGTGCTCGACTACTCGGGCGACGCCGCCGCGATCGGCAAGAACCTCGGCGACGACCTCGCCGAGGGCAAGATGACGCTTCCCCTGATTCGCGCCGTCGCCAGCGGCAGCGCCGACGACGCGGCGACGATCCGGCACGCAGTCGAAGGCGGCGGCCGCCTCACCGACTTCCGCCCGGTCGTGGAGATCCTGCAGCGCACGGGGGCACTTGCCTACGCCCGCGAGCGCGCCGTCGAGCAGGGCCGCCTCGCCCGCGAGTGCCTCGCCGGCGTCGAGCCGACGACGCACGCGGAAAAGCTGCTAGAATTGGCGTCTTTCGCCGCCGACCGGGCCTTCTAGAGTCGCATCCGAGGCACGCGCAGCGCGAAAGCAGTCCCGCGGGGTGTAGCTTAGCCTGGTAGAGCGCTACGTTCGGGACGTAGAGGCCGGAGGTTCAAATCCTCTCACCCCGACCAATCGATGCACGCGAACGCCCCGCTGGCCGGGGCGTTTTCGTTGGCGATGATGCCCGCTGCCGCGCTGCGACGGCCGCTCAGTCGTCCGCCGCCCTCTCGACCTCGCGCTCCGCGTTCGCGTCGTACCACGGCAGCGACGCGGCGAGCCCGGCGCGCAGGTCGTGCGTGGGCGCGTAGCCCAGCACGCGCGCGATCTTGCCGATGTCGGCCTGCGAGTGGCGCACGTCGCCCTCGCGGAACGCGCGGTAGTGCGGCGGCGGCATGACGCTGCCGGGCCGCAGTCCTTGCACGAGGCCGGAGAGCGTGGCGTGCAGCGCGTTGAGCGACAGCCGACCGCCGACGGCGACGTTGAACACCTCACCCTGCGCCTCGGGTCGCTCCGTCGTCGCGGCGAGCAGGTTGGCCTGCACGACGTTGTCGACGTAGCAGAAGTCGCGCGTCGTCTCGCCATCGCCGTTGATGCTGACCGCGCGGCCCGCGAGCAGCCGCGCCGCCCAGCGCGGGATCACCGCCGCGTAGGCGCCGTCCGGGTCCTGGCGCGGGCCGAACACGTTGAAGTAGCGCAGCCCGATAGTCGCCAGCCCGTAGCAGCGGCCGAACACCTCGGCGTAGAGCTCGTCGACGTACTTGGTGACCGCGTAGGGCGACAGCGGGCGGCCGATCGCGTCCTCGACCTTCGGCAGCCCCGGGTGGTCGCCGTAGGTCGAGCTCGACGCGGCGTAGACGAAGCGGGCCACGCCGGCATCCCGCGCGGCGACCAGCACGTTGAGGAAACCGGTGACGTTGGCGGCGTGCGTGGCGATCGGATCGGCGATCGACCGCGGCACGGAGCCCAGCGCCGCCTGGTGCAGCACGACGTCCACGCCGTGGCACGCGCGGGCGCACGTGACGCGATCGACGATGTCGCCCTCGATGAACGCGTGGCGTCGCCACGCGGCCTCGCCGACGTTGCGCCGCACCTCGTCGAGGTTGCGGCGGTGGCCGGTGGCGAAGTTGTCGAGGCCGACCACGGTCTGGCCCAGCTTCAGGAGGTTCTCGACGAGGTGGGAGCCGATGAAGCCCGCCGACCCGGTGACGAGCCAGCGCCGCGGGTTCGCGGCAAGCTCGCGCCGCGCCGCCGCGAGCGCCGCGGGGACGTCGATGCGCGCCACCGTCACAGCCGCCACACCGCCACGCCGCGCGCGCGCAGCGCCCCCGCATCGGCCTGCGCCTTGACGTCGACGTAGAGCCCGCCGGGCTGCAGACGCCGGACGAAGTCGTCGACCGGGCGCGCGCGGAACTCGCGATGCGCGACCGCGGCGACCAGCGCCGAGCAGCGCGGCAGCGCGTCCCACGGCACGAGGTCCACGCCGTACTCGTGGCGCGCCTCTACGGCGTCCGCGACAGGGTCGTGCACGTGCACGCGGCACCCGTACGACTGCAGCTCGCGGATCACGTCGATCACGCGCGAGTTGCGCAGGTCCGGGCAGTTCTCCTTGAACGTGAGCCCGAGCACGCCGACGTCGGCGCCCTTGACCGCGAAGCCGGCCTGGATGAGGTGCTTGACCGTCTGCTCGGCGACGTACTTGCCCATGCCGTCGTTGATGCGCCGGCCGGCGAGGATCACCTGCGGGTGGTAGCCCAGCTTGTCGGCCTTGTGCGTGAGGTAGTAGGGGTCGACGCCGATGCAGTGGCCGCCCACCAGCCCCGGGCGGAACGGGATGAAGTTCCACTTGGTGCCGGCCGCCTCGAGGACCTCCAGCGTGTCGATGCCGATCTTGTGGAAGATCAGCGCCAGCTCGTTCATCAGCGCGATGTTGAGGTCGCGCTGCGTGTTCTCGATCACCTTCGCCGCCTCGGCGACCTTGATGCTGCTGGCCGGGTGCACGCCGGCCGCGACCACGGCCCCGTAGAACGCCGCCACGCGGGCGAGCGTTTCCGGCGTGTCGCCCGAGACGACCTTGGTGATGCGGGTCAGCGTGTGCTCCTTGTCCCCGGGGTTGATGCGCTCGGGCGAGTAGCCGACGAAGAAGTCGCTGCCCCACCTCATGCCCGAGCAGCGCTCGAGCACCGGCACGCAGATCTCCTCGGTCGCGCCGGGGTACACGGTGGACTCGTAGACGACGGTCGCGCCGCGCTTCATGTGGCGCCCGACCGCTTCGCTCGCACCGATCAGCGGGCCGAAGTCAGGCTGGTGCGCGTCGTCGACGGGCGTGGGGACCGCGACGATGACGAAGTCGGCCCCGGCCAGTTCCGCAGGATCGGTCGTCACGGCCAGACGGTGCGCGGCGCGCAGGTCGTCGCTCGCGACCTCGCCGGTCGGATCGACGTGGCGGCGGTAGGCGTCGACCTTGGCCTGCGAGAGATCGAAGCCGATCGTAGCAAAGCGCTTGCCGAACTCGACGGCCAGCGGCAAGCCTACGTAGCCCAGGCCGACGACGGCCACGACCTGCCGCGCGATGTCGTCGGGGATGGCCCGGTGGAGGTTCTTGCTCGAAGCAACGTCGTTCATGGGTGGCATTTCAAGGCTGGCGCGCCGGCCGGGCGCGCGGTCACTTCAGTCCGAAGCGGTGGATGAGATCGTACAGCGTCGGGCGCGAAACGCCGAGCATCTCGGCGGCGCGGGTCAGGTTGCCGTTGGCGCGGCCGAGGGCGCGCGGTACAGCCTCGCGTTCCGCCGCCTCGCGCACTTCGCGCAGGTTGAGCGCCTCGCTCGGCGCGTGAACGAGGCCGAGGTCGGCGCCCGAGACCGTCGGCCCGTCCGCGATGATGACCGCGCGCTTGATTGCGTTCTCCAGTTCGCGGACGTTGCCCGGCCACGCGTGGCCCTCGATCGCCGCGATCGCGTCCGGCATCAGCGTCATCGTGCCGCGGCGGTGCTCCGCGGCAAAGCGCCGCAGCAGCGCGTGCGCCAGCAGCGCGGCGTCGCCGTGCCGAGTCCGCAGCGGCGGCACCTCGACCACGATCTCGGCGAGCCGATAGTAGAGGTCCTCGCGGAACCCTCCGGCGGCGATGCGCTCCTTGAGGCCCTGCCGGGTGGCGCACACGACGCGCACGTCGACGGCGGTCTCCTTGCGCGACCCGAGGCGCTCGAGCGCGCGGTCCTGCAGCACGCGCAGCAGCTTCGCCTGCAGCGCGGGCGGCAGGTCGCCGACCTCGTCGAGGAACAGCGTGCCGCCGTGCGCGAGTTCGATCCTGCCCGGCGCCGGCTGCACGGCGCCGGCGACCGCGCCCTTCTCGTAGCCGAACAGTTCGGCCTCCAGCACGCTCTCCGGCATCGCCGCGCAGTTGATCGCCACGAAGCCGGCGCCCGCACGCTGCGACTGCTCGTGCAGCGCGCGCGCGAGCAGCTCCTTGCCGGTGCCGGACTCGCCGATCACCAGCACGGTCGCCGACGTCGGCGCCACTTTCTCTACGGTGCGGCACACGCGCTGCATGCCCGGATCGAGCGTGACGAGGCCCGCCATCGAGCGCGCCGGCAACGACGCCTGCAGCCGCGCGTTCTCCGCCTGCAGCTCGTAGAGCCGGTACGCGCGCGCGATCGCGTGGCCGAGCACCTCCGGCTCGAACGGCTTGGTGCAGAAGTCGTAGGCGTCGAGCGCGATGGCGCGCAGCGCGTGCGCGCGATCCTCCTGTCCGGTCAGCACGATGACCTTGGTGGCGGGCGCCAGCGCGTGCATCTCCTCCAGCAGCGCGAGGCCCTCGCTGGCGTCGTTGGGCCGCGGCGGCAGGCCGAGGTCCATCGTCACCACCGCCGGCTCGTGGCGGCGCAGCGCGGCAATCGCGCCTGGCCGGTCGCCGGCGACGACGGTCTCGTAGGCGTCGAACGCCCACTGCATCTGCTTGCGCAGCGCAGGGTCGTCCTCGACGATCAGCAGCGGCTTGCGCGCGTCCGCCATGCAGCGGCCTCCCGGTGCGGACGACGGTTCATCGGACTACCCTCCGCGCTACGCGCTGCGGGGCTTGCTCGCCCTCGGGGCGGTCCTGCGGGCTCACGCCACCTGCTCCACTCGCCGCGGCTGCGCCGCCGCCGAGTCGGCGGCAGGCAGTCGGACGGCGACGCGCGTCCCGCGCCCCTCGACGCTGTCGACCTCGACGCTCCCGCCCAGCGACGCGACGTACTGCCGGCTCTCGTAGACGCCGATGCCCATCCCCGCAGGCTTGGTCGTCTCGAACGGCTTGAACAGGCGCTCGCGCACGAAGTCCGCGGTCATTCCCACGCCGCCGTCCTCGACCTCGACGACGGCGTGGGCGCCATCGCGGCGCACCGCAAGCCGCACCGCGCCGCCGCCTTGCGTCGCGTCGAGCGCGTTCTGCAGCAGGTGGCCGATCACGTGCTCGATCCGCGCCTCGTGGCACAGCGCCGCCGCGCCCGCTTCGAGAGCGAGCTCGACGCGGCCCGCGCCGGCCTTCGCGGCAGCGACGCGGCGGGCGAGCTGCGCGAGGTCGACGTAGACCGCCGGCTCCACCGGCGCCCCCCCGGCGCGCAACTGCAGCATCAGCGCATTCATGCGCCCGGCGACGTTGGCGACCGTCTGCAGCATGTCGCGCTGGAACTCGGGGTTGTCGCGGTGGCGCTCCGCGTTGCGCAGCATGAGCGTGAGCTGCGCCACGAGGTGCTTGAGGTCGTGCACGACGAACGCCGACATGCGGTTGAACGCGTCGAACTTGCGCGCCTCGACCAGCGCTTCGGTGGCGCGCAGCTGCTGCAGGTACGACGCGGCCGCGCGCGCCGCCGCCTTCAGGAGGTCGCGCACCTCCCAGTCGATCTCCACCGGCGAGCGCGGGTCGAGCAGCACGACGAAGCCGACGACGTCGCTGCCCACCGGCAGCGGGACGACCAGCCACGCGCCGGGCAGCGTGCGCAGCCACTCGGGCACTTCGAGCCCCGCGTATCGCCCGGGCTGCGCCGCGAGCTCGGGCAGCGACACGATCCAGCCGGTGCGGGCGAGAAACGCGGGCAGCGGCGCGTCGGGGGCGAGCGTTCCGTCGACGGTGGGTGCGCTGAGCCGGGCCGCCGGGCGAAGGACGCCGCGCTCGTCGGCCAGCCACAGCGCGCCGCCCGTGCTCTCGACCAGGTCGGCGAGCGCGCGGATCGCGCGCTCCTGCATCCCGACCACCGCGCTGTCGGATGCGAGCGTGCGCGTGAACCGCAGCCACTCCTCGCGGTAGTCGTAGCGATAGGGGAACAAGTGCTTGCCGGCGAACACGCGCAACCACGAGCGGAAGCTCCCCGACGACACCGCCGCGACGACGAACACCACCGCCGCGAAGAGGACCACGATCTGCATGACGCGGCCCCAGTCGCCGCCGACGTAGCGCACGAGGTAGCCCGCCGCCGCGATGGCGAGAAGCAGGCCCACCGCGAAGAGCAGCGCGAACGACTGCAGGATCGCCTGGCGCGACAGGTGCAGCTCGGCCGTCCAGCCGGCGCTGCGCGACGTCGCGGCGACGACCAGCGGAATGACGAGCGCGTGAGCCGCGCCGCGCGCCACCCAGGCGTCGGGATCGACGCGGGCGAACAGCAGCGCGTCGGCAAACACGTAGAGGTCGAATCCGAACGTCGCCACCAGCGCGGCTGCGAGCGGCTTGATGCGCCAGCGCGACTGCGGGTGCGTGCGGCGATACAGGTGCTCGGCGAACGCGAGGCCCGCGACGGCGAGCCCGACGTTCAGGGCCGCGCCGGGGCGCGCGTCGCCCTCGAGGAGCCCGCGCGGATGGTGCACGCCGTCGAACATCGCGAGCGCGGCAACGGCGAGCGAGGCGGCCGTCCAGGCGAGCCAGCGCACGGCGCCGGACGCCGCACCGGCCTTGGCGTCGCCTTGAAGCAACGTCGCCACGAAAGCGAACCAGCACGCATAACGCAGCACGTCGGCGGCGTTCGCTCCGCCGAGCGCCCACGACGCGCCGCTGCGCACGTGGAACGCGGCGAGCGCGGCCCACGCTGCGGTGGACAGCGCCGCGCCGAGCAGGAGCGCGCGACGCGGGCTCGCGTCGAACCCGGTCGCCGCGCGGCCGGCGAGCAGCAGCCAGCCGGCGGCCGCGACCGCATAGCTGGCCACTCCGATGGAGGCGAACGTTGCTTCGGTCACGGCGTGCCGGCGGCGCAAGGGAAGGAAGTCGTCGCCGCCGGCGCGGCAGTGCGTCGCGACGACGAGCCGGCGAGGCGCCTGGCGCTGCGCGGCAGCACGGCGCGGCGCCCGCCTACCGCGCGCCCTCGCCGAGCAGGACGACCCGTACCGTCTCGAGCAGGATCAGGACGTCGAGGGCGAGCGTGTGGTTCTTGACGTAGTACAGGTCGAATTCGAGCTTGCGCACCGACTGCTCGACGTTCGCGCCGTACGAGTAGCGCACCTGCGCCCATCCGGTGAGGCCCGGCTTCACGCTGTGCCGCACCGCGTAGAACGGGATCTGCCCGGTGAGCAATTCCACGAACTCGGGACGCTCCGGCCGCGGCCCGACGAAGCTCATCTCGCCGCGCAGCACGTTGAAGAGCTGCGGCAGTTCGTCGATGCGCAGCCGGCGGATGACCCGCCCGACGCGCGTCACGCGCGGGTCGCGCGCCGTCGCCCAGCGCACTTCGCCGTCGCGCTCGGCGTCCTGCGCCATGCTGCGGAACTTGAACACCGTGAAGCGGCGCCCGCGCAGGCCGACGCGCTGCTGCCGGTACAGCACGGGCGCGCCGCTTTCGACCAGGATGGCCACCGCGGCGGCGAGCATGATGGGCAGCGTGAGGAACAGCAGCGACAGCGCGGCAGCGATGTCGAACGTGCGCTTGACCAGCGTGCGCAGCCACCCCTGGCGGTAGCCGTCGCCGTAGATCAGCCAGCTGACCTTGACGAGCTCGATGGGGACTTTGCTGTGCACGCGCTCGAAGTAGCGTGCGAGATCGGTGATCTCGACGCCGTGGAGCCGGCAGTCGAGCAGCTCGCGAAGCGGCAGCACGCCGCCGCGCTGTTGCCGGGCCGCGACGATGATCTCGTTGACGCGCAGCTCGCGCGCGTCGTCCAGCAGGCTCCCGCGCGAGGCGATCACCTTGCCGGGCGACACCGACGTCTCCGGGATCTTCTCCAGCGACCGGAAGCCGACCAGGCGCAGCCCGGGCGGGTGCGCGGCGGCAAGCGAGGCCTCGACCAGGCGCGCCTCGGGCCCGGTGCCCAGCACCAGGACGCGGTGCGGCAGCAGCGTCGTGATCAGCGGCAGCAGCAGCACGTGGCGCAGCAGCAGCAGGCCCCCGATCGCGATCACCACCACCAGCCCGACGTTCTCCTGGAACACGTCGCCGTGCGGCACCACGTTCGCGGCGAAGTAGGCGAGCGGCACGCCGATCGCCGGCGCGAGCAGCAGGCGCAGGACGTACGAGCTCGTGCCCACGCGCTCGCCGCGGCGATAGATCCCGAAGGCGCCGTTGAGCGAGAGGATCAGGAACGCGAAGATGAACGCCGGCACCACGAACTCGCGCGCGGGCACGGCGAGTTGCGAGGCGACCCGCATGACGATGATGCCCGCGACGAACAGCCACACCGCTTCGACGGCGAGTTGCGCGAGAGTCGCGGGTGACAGGTGCTGGCGCAGTGCGCGGAACATGCGTCGGAGCTTCGTTCGCCGGGAAGCGCGGGGAATGCCCTTGCTTCCGATCCGTCGCCAATGCGACGGACGGCAGGCCGTCCCCCGGTCAAACCCGAATAGTAGCGTTGCCTGTTGGCGAATGATCGCCGCCGCGGACGCTGCGTGCGCGTTTTGCCGTCAAACGGCGCATTGCGCGCACAATTGTCGTTCACAGGCAGATCGCCGACGCGTTGTCAGCTACCGATCGCGCTGGCCCTGGAGCGCCGGCGCCGTTCCGGCCCCGGAGTTCCGTGACGCCGCGGCCATTGCCGCCTGGGGAAGCTCTGCGTAACCCGCGGATGCGCGGCGCGCTTCCCCGGGACGATGGCCAGGCGCGGTCCGCCGGGCGTGGCAGGCGCCACGCCCCGGAACCAGACTGAGACCGCAACACCTCCGGCGCCCGGGGAAGCGCGTCCCGAAGGGCAGCCGAGCGAACTGCAAGTTGCGGGTTGTGGTTAGTCCTGCATGCGAGACTGCGCGCGCCGTGAGGTTACGCAGCGCTTCGCTAGCGGCACGCGAAGACGTCGTCGACGCGGCCCCAGGCGAAGTCGCGCATCAGCCGGGCGAGCCGCGGCTGCGTCCGGTCGAGATTGAGGTAGTGGCGGAAGCGGGCTTTCGCGGAGAGCCCGCGGACGCGCGGTTGCTCCGGATCGAGCTCCCAGGGGTGGAAGTAGAAGATCGCCGGCCGGCCCTCGACCTCGTTGATCCGCGCGAGCGACCAGCGCGACAGCACGTAGGGGAGCAGGCGGAAGTAGCCGCCGCCGCCGGCCGGCAGGTTCGCGTTCCACAGGCGCACCGTGGCGACGGGCAACTCGACGAGCCCGGCGGCGACCTCGTGGGGCACGCGGGGCGCGTCGGGCGCGCCGTAGTGGTCGTGGCGGATCGGATAGACGCTCGACGAGTAGCGGTAGCCCGCCTCCGCAATGCAATCGAAGGCCCAGCGATTGGCGGGGCCGATCGAGAAGCTCGGCGCGCGGTAGCCGCGCACCTCGCAGCCGCCGATCTCCTCGAGAACGGCCTTGGCGCGCCGGATGTCGGCGCGGAACTCCACGGGCCGCTGATCCGTCGCTCGTCCGTGCGAGTGGCCGTGGCTGGCGAGCTCGTGCCCGCCGTCGACGATGCGGCGGACCATCGCCGGGTGCCGCTCGGCCAGCCAGCCCAGCGTGAAGAACGTCGCCCGTGCGCCGTGCTCGGCCAGCATGCCCAGGATGCGATCCACGTTCGCTTCGACGCGCCGCGGCTGCGCGTCCCACGCATCGCGGCTCATGTGGGGCTCGAACGCCGAGACCTGGAAGTAGTCCTCGACGTCGACCGTCAACGCGTTGATGACTGCGTTCGGCGCTCGCGCGTTCACCGCGCCTCCGCGCGGGAAGTCCCGGCGCGCCCATGCGGCCACCAGGACGCCGCCGGCACGAAGAGTCGGAAGGTCTCGCTCATTGCCGTCCGATGTTACACGCGGGCCAGGCGAGGGCGGAGCGCGCACGGCGGGGAAAGCGACGCTTTCGGCGGGACGTCCGCCGTTGTGGGCTACGACGCGTTGGCGCAAACGCGACAGCGCCTCGCCGCGACCACGTCGCGCCGCGCCGCGCCCAGGACCCCGGGTCGGCGCGCGATTCCCTTTGCATTTCATGGACATGAGCGCCGCCGCCCGGTGAATCCCCGCGGCCTTCGTATAATCGCGCCGATGAGCGAGGCCGCGCCTGCGTCGACCGTCGCGGGGACCGCGCCGCAGCGCACGCTCGCCGCCCACACGCCGATGATGCAGCAGTACCTGCGCGTCAAGGCGGAACATCCGGACAAGCTCGTGCTCTACCGGATGGGCGACTTCTACGAGCTGTTCTACGACGACGCCGAGCGCGCGGCGCGCCTGCTCGACATCACGCTCACCGCGCGCGGCCAGTCGGCCGGCGCGCCGATCCCGATGGCGGGCGTGCCGTACCACGCGGTCGAGCAGCACCTCGCGCGGCTGATGAAGGCAGGCGAGTCGGCGGTCATCGTCGAGCAGTTCGGCGACCCGGCGACGACGAAGGGACCGCTCGAGCGCAAGGTCGCGCGCATCGTCACCCCCGGCACCGTCACTGACGCGGGCCTGCTCGATGCGCGGCGCGAGTGCCTGCTCGCCGCCTGGCACGCCTCAGGCAAGCGAGCCGGGGTCGCGTGGCTCGACCTGGCCTCCGGACGGCTGACGCTCGCCGAGGCGCCGCTTGCCGAAGCTGCCGCCACGCTGGAGCGCATCGAGGCGGCGGAGCTTCTCGTGGCAGAAGACGGCGAAGCGCCGCCGCGCGAGCGCGGCGTGCCCACCCGCGCCCTGCCCGCCTGGCAGTTCGACGCCGCCGCCGCGGAGCGCTCGCTGATCCGCGTGCTCGGCCTCGACAGCCTCGCCGCGTTCGGCGTCGCCGAGGTGCCGCTCGCGCTGGCGGCGGCGGGCGCGCTCGCCGGCTACGCCGGAGCGACGCAGCAGGCCTCGCTCGCGCACGTGCGCGACATCCGCGTCGAAGCGTCGGGGGAGTTCCTCGGCCTCGACCCGGCCGCGCGGCGCACGCTCGAGATCACGCAGACGCTCTCCGGCGAGAGCGCGCCGACGCTGCTCTCGCTGCTCGACGGCTGCGTGACCGCGGCCGGCAGCCGCCTGCTGCGCCGCTGGCTCACGCAGCCGCTGGCCGATCCGCTGCGGGCGGCGGCGCGGCACGACGCGGTGGAGGCGCTGCTCGGCGCCCCGACGGAGCGCCGCGCGATCGCCGTGGCGCTCAAGCGCACGGCCGACGTGGAGCGCATCGCCGGTCGCGTGGCGCTCGGATCGGCGCGGCCGCGCGACCTCGCGGGACTGCGCGACACGCTCGCGGAGCTGCCGGCGCTCGTCGCTTCGCTTGCGGCGATGCGCGGCGACGCCATCGACGACGTGTGCGGCGCGCTGGGCGTCGACCCGGCGTGGCACGAGCGCCTCGCGCGCACGCTGCAGGCGGAACCGGCGGCGCAACTGCGCGACGGCGGCGTGATCGCGGCGGGGTTCGACCCGGAGCTCGACGAGCTGCGGGCGATCGACGCGAACTGCGGCGAGTTCCTGCTCGCGCTCGAGAAGCGCGAGCGCGAGCGCACGGGCATCGCCTCGCTCAAGGTCGAGTACAACCGCGTGCACGGCTTCTACATCGAGGTGACGCACGCGAACGCCGCCCGCGTGCCCGACGACTACCGGCGCCGCCAGACGCTCAAGAACGCCGAGCGCTACGTCACGCCGGAGCTCAAGGCGTTCGAGGACAGGGCGCTCTCCGCGCAGGAGCGTGCGCTCGCCCGCGAGAGGCTGCTGTTCGAGGCGTTGCTCGCCGATCTCGCGCCCGCCATTCCCGCGCTGCAGCGCGCGGCGGCGGCGCTGGCCTCGCTCGACGTGCTCGCCAACCTGGCCGACCGCGCGCTGGCGCTGCGGCTGGTGCGCCCGCGCTTCGCCGCCGAGCCGGGCATCGCGATCCGCCGCGGCCGCCACCCGGTGGTCGAGCGGCAGGTCGACGACTTCGTGCCGAACGACGCAGCGCTGTCGCGCGAGCGCCGGCTGCTCGTCGTCACCGGCCCGAACATGGGCGGCAAGTCGACCTACATGCGGCAGACGGCGGTGATCGCGCTGCTCGCGCACTGCGGCTCGTTCGTGCCCGCCGACGAGGCGGTGATCGGGCCGCTGGACGCGATCTTCACACGCATCGGCGCCTCGGACGACCTGGCGGGCGGTCGTTCGACGTTCATGGTCGAGATGACCGAGGCGGCCTACATCCTCAACCGCGCCACGCCGCGCAGCCTCGTGCTGATCGACGAGATCGGGCGCGGCACGTCGACGTTCGACGGGCTCGCGCTGGCGTGGGCGATCGCGCACCGCCTCGCCGAGCGCAACCGCTGCCTCGGGCTGTTCGCGACGCACTACTTCGAGCTCACGGCGCTTGCCGCCGAGATGGAGGGCTGCGCGAACGTGCACCTCGACGCCGTCGAGCACAAGGACGGCATCGTGTTCCTGCACGCGGTCGAGGACGGCCCCGCGAACCGCAGCTACGGGCTGCAGGTGGCGAAGCTCGCCGGCGTCCCTGCCGACACCGTCAGGCAGGCCCGCGCCTACCTCGCGCGGCTCGAGCAGTTCTCCTCGCGCAACGAGGGCCAGCCCGACCTCTTCGCTGCCGAGGCGGTCGCGGCGCCCACGGCGGTGCCCCATGCGGCGCTGCTCGACCGCCTCGCGGCCCTCGACCCTGATGCGCTGTCGCCGCGCGAAGCGCTCGCCGCGCTCTACGACCTCAAGAAGCTCGCGGACTCCTAGGCGGCACGCGCCTGCGCACGGCGCCCGGTGATTCGTGTCGTTGCCGGCGGGCGGCAATGGGCCGCGGCGCGAGCGGCCGGCGAGGGGCCCCTCGCGTCGTTTGCGTGGGGATCGACGGCCTTTGCGAGTCGACGCTGGACGGCCGACACTCCGTCGCTCCGAATCGGGAAATCGGGTCCAAGGAGGCCGGCGTCCCAAGCCGCCCGCCTGATTCAAGCCTCGATGCAAATCGCGCAACTCGACCCTGCGTCATCCACGGTCAGTGCGAGGTGCGATTTGCATCGACCGCGCTAATGGTGATGCCCATGTGCCCCGTGCACGTGCCCGTGCTCGATCTCCTCCTTCGTCGCCGGCCGGATGTCGACGATCGTGCAGTCGAAGCGCAGGCGCTGCCCGGCGAGCTCGTGGTTGCCGTCCAGCACGGCCTTGCCGTCGGCGACGCTGGTCACCCGCCAGACGCGCTCTTCGCCGTTCTCGTCGGCGACCAGGTAGCCGCCGACGGCGACGTCGGGCGGCAGCGAGTCGACGGGCTCGAGGCGGATCAGCTCGGGGTCGTAGTCGCCGAACGCGTCGGCGGGCTCGAGCGTCACCGACACCGTGTCGCCGACGTTCCTGAAGTTGAGCGCGGCCTCGACCTTCGGGAAGATGCCCGAGTAGCCGCCGTGCAGGTAGGCGATCGGCTCCGGCGTCTCCTCGATCAGCGCGCTCGACGCGTCGAACAGCTTGAACGTGAGCGAGACGACGGTGTTGGCGAAGACGTTCATGCGGGCGTGTCCGGTCGATGGGAAGCGCGCCTGGCGGGGCGCGAGCGGGAAGCGGCATTGTAGCGCCCGCGCGGCGCGTGGCCCGCCTCGGGCGAGCGTCCTATAATCCGCCGCATGTCCGAAGCACGCCGACGCCTGCTCGGCGGCCTTGCGCCGGCCAGTTTCCTGGCGCGCCACTGGCAGAAGGAAGCGCTGCGCGTCGCCGCGGCGCTGCCGGGCTTCACCGGGCCGCTCGACCTTCCGCGGCTCAAGCGCCTCGCCGCGCGCGACGACGTCGAGTCGCGCCTCGTGGTGCGCGAGCGGTCCGCGTGGACGCTGCGGCACGGGCCGCTGCGTGCCGCCGACTTCCGCGGCCTGCCCGCCACCGGCTGGTCGCTGCTCGTGCAGGGCGTGAACCGTCACGAGCCCGCGTGCGACGCGTTGCTGCGCCACTTCGCGTTCGTGCCCTACGCGCGGCTCGACGACGTGATGGTGAGCTACGCGGTCGCAGGCGGCGGAGTCGGCCCGCACGTCGACAACTACGACGTGTTCCTGCTGCAAGGCTTCGGCCGTCGCCGCTGGCGCTACGGCCGGCAGGACGACGCGAAGTTCCGCCCCGGCCTGCCGCTCAGGATCCTGCGCCGCTTCGCTCCGTCGCACGACCGCGTGTTCGGCCCGGGCGACATGCTGTACCTGCCGCCGGAGTGGGGGCACGACGGCGTGGCGCTCGAGCCTTGCACGACGTACTCGATCGGCTTTCGCGCAGCCACGGCGCAGGAGCTGGCGATCGCGTTCCTCGACTTCATGCGCGACGAGGTCGACCTCGCGGGCCGCTACGCCGACCCGGGTCTTCGGCCGACGACGAAGCCTGCGCGCATCCCCGACGCGATGGTTCGCCGCGTCGCCGCGATGCTGCGCGCGCTGCGCTGGGACGACGCGCTCGTGCGCCGCTTCCTCGGCCGCATGCTGTCCGAGCCCAAGCCGATCGTCGTCTTCGATCCCCCGCGCGCGCCGCTCGCGCCTGCCGAGTTCCGGCGACGCGTCGCGCAGCGCGGGCTTGCGCTCGACGCGCGCACGCTGATGCTCTACGACGACGCGGCGATCCACGTCAACGGAGAGCCGGTCGAGCGCGCGGCAGGCGATGCCGCGCTCCTCCGCCTTGCCGACCAGCGCGCGCTGCCGGCAAGGGACTGCCGCCGCCTCGGGCCGGCCGCGCTGCGCCTCCTCCACCGCTGGTACGCCGATGGTTACCTCGCCCCCGCCGACTGACGCTCCGACGCCTCCCGCCGAGGAGCGGCGCCTCGCCACGCTCGCCGAGCAGAGGGAGGCCATCGACGCGCTGCTGGCGCTCGGCACGCAGCGCGTCCTCGTCTTCGACCGCGACCTCGCCGACACGGGATGGGACGGCGCGCAGCGCGCGGAAGGCGTCAAGGCGTTCCTGCGCCGGTCGCGCAACGCCGAGTTGCGCATCATCGTGCACGACACGCGCTTCCTCGCGGCGTCGTGCCCGCGCCTCCTCGCCTTGCTGCGCGTCTATGGGCACGCGATGGCGGTGTGGCGCACCGGCGCCGAAGCCCGGGCGGCGAACGACGCCTTGCTCGTCGTCGACGCGCGCCACGCGCTGCACCGCTACCACGTCGATCAGCCGCGCGCGACGCTGCTCACCTCGATGCCGCAGGCGGTGCGGCCCCTGGCCGAGCGCTTCGAGGAGATCTGGGCGACCGGGGAGCCGGCGATCGGGGGCTCGACGCTGGGGTTGGGCTGACGCTTCGCAAGCCGCGATCGTCGTCGTCCCCGCGAAGCCTGCCCCCGAGGACTGCAGTCGGGGGGCGGGGACCCAGTGTCTCTGTGGGTTCCGGTTACCGCAGGATGGAAGTCGCTGGATCCCCGCCTACGCGGGGATGACGACAGCTAAGGCGGGGACGACGGCGGTTTGAGCGTTACATGTTTGGCACGCCGATGCGCCGGCCCACCTCGCGGTAGTGCTCGATCACGCTGCCGAGGTCGCGGCGGAAGCGGTCCTTGTCCATCTTCTCGCCGGTCGCCGCGTCCCACAGCCGGCACCCGTCGGGCGTGAACTCGTCCCCCAGCACGATCGGGCCGTTGGGGTCGTCGACCGGGTGACCGAACTCGAGCTTGTAGTCGACGAGATCGATGCCGGCTTTCGCGAACATCGGCTTCAGCACGCCGTTGACCTTGTGCGTGAGCGCCTTCATCTCGGCGATCTCGCCGGCGCCCGCCCAGCCGAGGATGCGGATGTGGTCGTCGTTCACGAGCGGATCGTGCAGCGCGTCGCTCTTGAGGAAGAACTCGAAGACAGGCTCGGCGAGCTTCGTGCCTTCGGCGATGCCGTAGCGCTTGGCCATCGACCCGGCCACGACGTTGCGCACGACGCACTCGACGGGCAGCATCTTCATCGCCTTGACGAGCGACTCCCGCTCGTTCAGCACCCGCACGAAGTGCGAGGCCACGCCCGCTTCGGCGAGCCTGCCCATCACGTACGCGTTGATCAGGTTGTTCGTCTCGCCCTTGCGGTCGAGCTTGGCGAGCTTCGCGCCGTCGAAGGCCGACACGTCGTCGCGATAGTGCATGACGAGGTAGCGCGGATCGCTCGTCGCGTAGACGGTCTTCGCCTTGCCCTTGTACAGCTCGCTGCCCCTGACCACGTCCTGCATGAGTCCGTCTCCCTCGTCAGACATCCCGCCAACCGAAGCCCGTCGCCTGGTCGGCGATGCCGATCCAGTCCGGCGCGCAGCCCAGCGCCCCCGCCAGCGCGGCGCGCGCGAGGTCGGGGGTGTTGTTCTCCTTCGACAGGTGCGCGGCGACCACGTGGACCAGCCGCGAGGTGTCGATCGCGCGCAGGAGGTCGGCGGCCGCCTCGTTGCAGAGGTGGCCGAGGCGGCCGGCGATGCGCTGCTTCAGCGGGTACGGGTAGCGGCCGCCGGCGAGCATCGCCTCGTCGTGGTTGCACTCGAGCACCAGCGCGTCGCAGTCGGAGAGGCTCGCCTCGACGTGCGGCGTGGTGACGCCGAGGTCGGTGAGCACGCCGACCCGTTTCGCGCCGTCGCCCAGCACGAACTGCGCGGGGTCGCGCGCATCGTGCGGCACCGGGAACGGCCGCACCTCGACGTCGCCCACCGCGAACGCGTCGTGCGCGTCGAAGCCGAACACGCGCGGCACCGCCGCCATGCGCTCGATGACTGCGTCGAGCGTGCCGAACGTGATCCAGACCGGGATGTCGTGGCGCGCGGCGAGCGCGGCGACGCCTCCGACGTGATCGGAGTGCTCGTGCGTGACGAGGATCGCGTCGATGTCGCCGGGGACGAGGCCCAGCCGCGCGAGCCTCGCCGTGGTCTCGCGGATGCCGAAGCCGCAATCGACGAGGACGCGCGTGCGCCCCGCCTCGACGACCAGCCCATTGCCCTCGCTGCCGGAGCCGATCGACGCGAAGCGCATCGGCGCGTACTGCTAGCGCAACTGCTCGCGTATCAGGGCGAGGATCCGCTCGCTGTTCGCGCTGCGATCCGCCTCGCCCTTGGTGTCCTGCACGGTCACGAGGGAGCCCGGCGGCGCCTCCGCGACCTTGATGCGGTACTGCTCCGGGCGGTCCTTCTCGTCGGTCTTCCAGAACATGAGCTTCGCGAGCCAGCCGGAGTCGCGAGCCTTGGCGACGTCGCTGTCCGGGTCGGCGTAGCGCACGAAGTACAGGCCGTTGCTGCGGTCGCGGTCGACGACGGTGAAGCCGGTGCGGTCGAGCGCAAGCCCCACCCGCCGCCACGCGCGGTCGAACGCGTCGTTGACGACCAGCCGCGAAGCGCCGTCGGCGCCCTTCTCGATGCGCGCCGCGTCGCCGGGCGCCGGCTGGCCGGGCGCGGGCGGCGCCGACGCGGCCACCGCCACGCTCGCCGCCGGCGCCGGGGTGCCGAAGCGCTGCATCAGCCGCGCGAGCATCTCGGACTCGAGGTCGGGATTCGGCGGCAGCACCGCCCACGCGAACGCCATCGCCTGGCCCTGCTGGACCGTCGTCGGCATCTGCTCCATGCCGCGATGCGAGATGTAGATCTCCATCGTGCCCGGCTCGGTGCCGCGCTCGACGCGCGTGCGGAACTTGTCGCGCTTGTAGGTCGTGTAGAAGATGTCGATGTACTTGCCGACCGTCTGGCGCACGATGTCCTGCGGGATCTCGGCGCGGTTCTCGGCCCAGTCGGTCTCCATCACGCCGATCAGCGGCTGCTCGACGGCGAGGACGAAGCCCAGGTCGGTCCAGAACTGGCGGACGGTGCTCCAGGTCGCGTCCGGGCCGGCCTTGACGACGAGCCAGCGCTCGGTGCCCGCGCGCACCACGCGCGCGTCGGGATTCTGCGGCAGGATCTCGTTGCGGGGACGCGTTCCCTGCGCGGCGGCGGCGCTCGCCGTCGTCGCCGCGAAGCGGTCGTCGAAGCGCGGCGTCGTGAGGTCGGGCGGGATCTCGAGCGCGGGCGCGGAGCCGGTGGTCTTGTACTCGATGCGCTTGCCGATGCTGGTGCTCGGCCCGAGCGTCTCGCAGCCGGCAAGCGCGGCGACGACGAGGCCGGCGACGCAGCAGGCGGCGCCGCGGCGAAGGTGGAAGCGGACGTCTTGCATCGATGGTTCCGTGGCGGTCACGACGCGATGCCGGCCTCGCGCATCGCGCTGCGGACGGCGTCGTGGTGTTGCGGGGACAGCGGCGTCAGCGGCAGGCGCAGGTCGGGCGCGATGCGACCCATCTGCGCCAGCGCCCACTTGACGGGGATCGGATTGGCCTCGACGAACAGCCTGCGGTGCAACGGCAGCAGCCGGTCGTTGCACGCCCGCGCGGCGGCGATGTCGCCGGCGAGCGCGGCACGGCACATGTCGCTCATCAGGCGCGGAGCGACGTTCGCGGTCACCGAGATCACGCCGTGGCCGCCCATGAACATCAGCGGCAGCGCGGTGATGTCCTCGCCGCTGTAGACGGCGAAGCCGCGCTTGCCTTTCGCGTTGAGCGCGCGGATCAGCTCGCTGCCGCGCCCGAGGTCGGCGGTCGCGTCCTTCAGGCCGACGACGTTCGGCACGTCGGCCAGCCGCAGCACGGTGTCGTTGGCGAGGTCGGCGACCGTGCGGCCCGGCACGTTGTAGAGGATCACCGGCAGCCCGACCTCGGCGACGGCGCGGAAGTGGCGATACAGCCCTTCCTGCGTCGGCTTGTTGTAGTACGGCACCACGGACAGGCAGCTGTGGGCGCCGACGCCCTTCGCGTACTCGGTGAGCTCGATCGCTTCCTGCGTCGAGTTGGCGCCGGTGCCGGCGATCACCGGCACGCGCCCGGCGGCGTGGTCGACGGCGACGCGGATCAGCTCGCGGTGCTCCGCGTGGTCGACGGTCGGCGACTCGCCGGTGGTGCCGACGATCACGATGCCGGCGGTGCCCTCGGCAACGTGCCAGTCGATCAGCGCGCGAAGCGCAGCGAGGTCGAGCGCCCCGCCCGCGCTCATGGGCGTGACGATGGCGACGAAGCTTCCAGTCAGCATGGGAACGGCTGGAGGGAAATGCGCGATTCTACTCCGAAAGCCGGTGTCCCGCCCCGGGGAAGGTCCTCACGGGGCCAGCGGCGCAGGCCAGTCCCGGGCCGCGCCGACGGCCGCCAGCCTTTGCACCACCGCGTCGCGCTCGGCGCCGCGCACGCGCCCCTGCTCGAAGGCGACGACTGCGAGGCGGCCGCGCGCGACCTCGAGGAGTTCGCCGGGGCGCAGCAGGAACGCGGGGTTGGAGGGCCGTCCGAACGCCTCGTTGCCGGCCGCGAACGTCTCGTAGAGCAGCACGCCGTCGGGCGCCAGCGCGTCGAGCAGCGGAGCGAACAGCGGCCGGTGCAGGTAGTTGACGATCACGATGGCGTCGAACGCCGAGCCCGCGAGCGGCCACGGCGCGCCCTCGAGGTCCGCCTCCAGCGTGGACACTCGGGGCACGCCCGCCAGCGTCGCGAGCGCCGCGCCGTCGCGATCGACTGCGAGCACGTCGCAGCCGCGCGCGGCGAAGAAGCGCGCGTGGCGCCCCTGCCCGCACGCGAGGTCGAGCACACGCGAGCCCTCGCGCACGAGCGACGCGAAGCGCGCGATCCAGCGCGAGGGGTCGGATGCGGCATCGTGGCACGTGGTCATGCGGGACATGCTGCCACATGACGCCGGGCACGCACTGCCGCGGCGCGCGACCCCATTCGGATCGTCGCGCCGCGGGGTCCCGCGAGGGACCGGCCTGCAGCGCCGGGAGGAGTCGGCCCGGCGTTGAACCATGGACCGGGCGAGCGCGCGGGAAGTTCCCCGGCCGCGGCGCGCGCCGCGCCGACTTGCGACCTGTCGGGGAGCGGCGACGTCCGCGTCAGCGCTTCGCGAACGCGATCGCCCCGCCGGAGGCAGTGACGTGCACGGTGTCGCCGGGCGCGTACCTGCCGGAGAGGATCTCCTTCGCCAGCGGGTTCTCGATCTGCTGCTGGATCGCGCGCTTGAGCGGCCGCGCGCCGTACACCGGGTCGAACCCGGCGGCCGCCACCGCAGCCAGCGCCGCCTCCTCGACCGCCAGCCGGATGTCGAGCTTGGCGAGCCGCGACTCGAGCGCCTTGAGCTGGATGCGCGCGATGGCGGCGATCTGCTTCTCCGAGAGCGGATGGAAGACCACGATCTCGTCGATGCGGTTGACGAACTCCGGGCGGAAGTTCGCCTTCACCTCGGCCATCACCGCGATCTTGACCAGCGCCTGTTCCGAGCCCTCGTCGGTCAGCTGCTGGATCTTGTGCGAGCCGAGGTTCGAAGTCATCACGATCACCGTGTTCTTGAAGTCCACGGTGCGGCCCTGGCCGTCGGTCATGCGGCCGTCGTCGAGCACCTGCAGCAGCACGTTGAAGACGTCCGGGTGCGCCTTCTCGACCTCGTCGAGCAGGATCACCGAGTACGGCTTGCGCCGCACGGCCTCCGTCAGGTGGCCGCCTTCCTCGTAGCCGACGTAGCCGGGCGGCGCGCCGATCAGCCGCGCGACCGAGTGCTTCTCCATGAACTCGGACATGTCGACGCGGATGAGCGCCTGCTCGGTGTCGAACAGGAACTCGGCGAGCGCCTTGCACAGCTCGGTCTTGCCCACGCCGGTGGGCCCGAGGAAGAGGAAGGAGCCGTACGGCCGGTTGGGGTCGGACAATCCCGAGCGCGAGCGGCGGATCGCATCGGCGACGAGCCGCACCGCCTCGTCCTGCCCGACCACGCGCTTGTGCAGCGCGTCCTCCATGTGCACCAGCTTGTCGCGCTCCCCCTGCATCATCTTCGACACGGGAATGCCCGTGGCGCGCGACACGACCTCGGCGATCTCCTCGGCGCCGACCTCGGTGCGCAGGAGCTTGGGCTTCGACGCGGCCCCGCCGGTGTCCGCCTTCTTCAGCTGCGCCTCGAGCTGCGGCAGCTGGCCGTACTGCAGCTCGGACATCTTCTGCCAGTCGCCCTTGCGCCGCGCTTCCTCCATCTGCAGCCTGACCTTGTCGATCGCCTCCTTGATGTGCTGCGTCCCGGCAACGCTCGCCTTCTCCGCCTTCCAGACCTCCTCGAGGTCGGCGTACTCGCGCTCGAGGCGGGCGATCTCCTCCTCGAGAGCGGCCAGCCGCTTCTTCGAGGCCTCGTCGGTCTCCTTGCGCACCGCCTCGCGCTCGATCTTGAGCTGGATGAGGCGCCGGTCGAGCCTGTCCATCGACTCGGGCTTGCTGTCGATCTCCATCTTGATGCGGGCGGCCGCCTCGTCGATCAGGTCGATCGCCTTGTCCGGCAGGAAGCGGTCGGTGATGTAGCGGTGCGACAGTTCCGCCGCGGCGACGATCGCCGGGTCGGTGATGTCCACGCCGTGGTGGATCTCGTAGCGTTCCTGCAAGCCGCGCAGGATCGCGATCGTCGCCTCGACGGAGGGCTCGTCGACGAGCACCTTCTGGAAGCGCCGCTCGAGCGCGGCGTCCTTCTCGACGTACTTGCGGTACTCGTCGAGCGTGGTCGCGCCCACACAGTGCAGCTCGCCGCGCGCGAGCGCGGGCTTCAGCATGTTGCCGGCGTCGATCGCGCCCTCGGCCTTGCCGGCGCCGACCATCGTGTGCAGCTCGTCGATGAAGACGATCGTTCGCCCCTCGTCGGCCGCGATGTCCTTGAGGACGGCCTTGAGGCGCTCCTCGAACTCGCCGCGGTACTTTGCGCCGGCGAGCAGCGCCGCCATGTCGAGCGAAAGGACGCGCTTGTCCTTCAGCGTCTCGGGCACCTCGCCGTCGACGATGCGCTGCGCGAGCCCCTCGACGATCGCGGTCTTGCCCACGCCCGGCTCGCCGATCAGCACGGGGTTGTTCTTCGTGCGCCGCTGCAGGATCTGGATCGCGCGGCGGATCTCGTCGTCGCGGCCGATGACCGGGTCGAGCTTGCCGCTGCGCGCGCGCTCGGTGAGGTCGATCGTGTACTTGGCGAGCGCCTGCCTCTGCCCTTCGGCTTCGGCGGACTCGACCCCCGCGCCTCCGCGCACCGCCTGGATCGCCGCCTCGAGCGCCTTGCGGTCGACGCCCGCCTCGCGCAGCAGCCGGCCCGTTTCGCCCTTGTCGGCAGCGGCCGCGAGCAGGAAGAGCTCGCTGGCGATGAACTGGTCGCCGCGCTTGCCCGCTTCCTTGTCGGTGAGGTTGAGCAGGTTGTTGAGGTCCCGGGAAATCGTGATCTCGCCGCCGGTGCCCTCGACCTTCGGCAGGCGGGCGATCGACTGCTTGAGCGCCGAGACGAGCCGCGGCACGGCGACTCCGGCGCGGGCGAGCAGCGAGGAGGTGCCGCCGTCCTCCTGCGCGACCAGCGCGGCCAGCAGGTGCTGCGGCTCGATGAAGCCGTTGTCGTTGGCCAGCGCCGCGCTCTGGGCGTCGGCGAGCGCCTGCTGGAACCGGGTGGTGAGCTTGTCGAAACGCATCTGATCCCCTTGCGCCCCCGGGGGGCGATCGTCCCCATCGACATGGGGGAATCCGCTGCCGTTTCAAGGGCATTTTCCGGCAGGCGGGCACCCCCGCCATGCTAGATTTCGCGCCGCCGGCCTCTGCTTCCCGATCACCCGCCACGACCCGACCCGATGTCCGACCCGCAGGGCCCGCCCGGCACGCCCCCGCCCCGCGCTGCCACGCTGCGGGAGGTGTTCAACGCCGTCTTCTGGAGCTTCTTCGGCGTGCGGAAGGGGCGGCACATGCAGCGCGACGCCGTGACCATTCGGCCTCACCAGGTCGTGATCGTCGGCCTCGCAGCCGGCGCGATCTTCGTGCTGGCGCTCGTCGCGATCGTGCGCCTGGTGCTGCGCAGCGCGGGCGCGTGATCCCCTCACCCCCGGCCCCTCCCGCTTGCCGGCCCTCACCCCCGGCCCCTCTCCCCGGCGGCGCGGGGCGAGGGGATTCGATCGCGCGACGCACGTGCTTCTCTCCCCTCTCCCGCCGTCAGGTGGGAGAGGGGCCGGGGGTGAGGGCCGGCAAGCGGGAGGGGCCGGGCGAGAGAGCCCTCAGCCGCGGCAGGCGGCCGCGAGCGCATCCGCGGCGCGCGCGAGTTCGCCGTCGGTCGTGAGCACGTCGGGGCACAGCCGCAGGAAGCGGCCGCGCGCATCGACGTCCACGCCGCTCGCAATCATGCGGTCGGCGAGCGCCACCGCATCGTCGCGTCGCACGACGACGAACGCGCCGCGATCGGGCGTCCCGCCGATTGCTGCGATGCCACGCTCGCGCAACAGCTCGACCAACCGCCGCTGCAGGCGCAGCGAGTGCTCGCGCAGGCGTTCCACGCCCATGCCGAGCACGAAGCGCTGGCCGGAGCGCGCCTGGTACCAGGTGAGCACGGCGGGCGTGGACTCCATCCACGCGTCGCCGCCGCCGGCGAGCCGCGGCGGGTCCGGGCGCGCATAGTCGAACGGCGCCTCCTTCGCGAACCAGCCGATGTCGAGCGTGCGGCGGCGCGACGCCAGCACGCCCGGCGAGACGTACAGGTAGCACGCCCCCGGGCCGCCGCGCAGGTACTTGTAGGCGCCGCCGACGGCGAAGTCGACGCCGAGCCCGCCGACGTCCACCGGCAGCACGCCCAGCGAGTGGTAGACGTCGAGCAGCACCAGCGCGCCGCTTGCGTGCGCGTGCGCGACCAGCTCGCCGAGGCCGGGCAGCACCTGCCCCGTCTGGAACATCACGTGCGAGAGGACGACCAGATCGGCTCCCGGCACGATCGCGCGACGGATGGCCACGGCGTCGAACTCGCCGTCGGCGTTCGCGTCGACGAGCGTCAGGCGCGCGCGGCCGCGGTGCGCGTACTCGCGCAGGACGACGTCCAGCGAGTCGAACTCGCCGCGCGTGGCGACGATCGCGGGCGGCGCGCCGAAACTGTTCAGCACGGCGCGCAGTCCCTGCCCGGCGCTCGTGCGCGGCACCACGCAGTCCGGGCGCGGCGCCCCGAGCAGCCGCGCGAGCCGCGCGCGGTAGGCCGCCAGTTCGCCGCCCCAGGCCTCCCACGCTCCTCCGAGGTGCGCGTACCACGCGGCCAGCCCCTGGCGCACGTCGTCCTCCATCGCGTCGAGCGGCCGGCCGAGCGAGTGGTTGGCGAGGTAGGCATGCGATGCGTTGCGAGCCAGCGCGCGCGAGAACAACGGGGCCACGTGCGCGCGGATGCGCTCCGCGTCGAGCGCGCCGGGCCCCAGCGCCGCCAGCGCGGCGTCGATGCGGTCGGAAGCAGGGGCGCCGCCGTGCATGGCGCGCCGCTCAGCGCCGCCCGATCGCGGTGCGCACGTCGATCAGCTCGGGGAAGAAGGCGATGTCGAGCGCCTTCTTCAGGAAGTCCACGCCCGACGAGCCGCCGGTGCCGCGCTTGTGGCCGATCGTGCGCTCGACGGTCTTCATGTGGCGGAAGCGCCAGAGCTGGAAGCCCTCCTCCACGTCGACGAGCTTCTCGCACATGTCGTAGGCGTCCCACCAGCGCTTCGGGTCGTCGTAGATCGCCTTGAACACGGGCACGAGGCCCGCGTGGCGCGTCCATGGAAGGCTCACGTCGCGCCCGAGCACGTCGGCCGGCACCGGAAGCCCGCGGCGCGCGAGGTGGTGGAGGAACTCGTCGTAGAGCGAGCGCGCGCGCAGCAGGCGCATCAGCTCCGCGTGCACGGCGGGGTCGTGGCGGAAGACGTCGACCATCGCCCCCTGCTTGTTGCCGAGCATGAACTCGATCGCGCGGTACTGCGCCGACTGGAAGCCCGACGACGAGCCGAGCGCGGGGCGGAACGCGTCGTACTCGGAGGGCGTGAGCGTCTCCAGCACCGCCCACATCTCGAAGAGCTGCTTCTGGATGAGCTTCACGCGGGCGAGGATCTTGAAGTTCTCGCCGAGCGCGTCGCGCTGGACGTGGCCGATCGCCGCGGCGAGCTCGTGGATCATCAGCTTCATCCACAGCTCGGAGACCTGGTGCTGCACGATGAACAGCATCTCGTCGTGGCGCGGCCGCCCGTCCGCCCCGCGCGACAGCGGCTGCTGCGCCGCGAGCACGAAGTCGAGGCGGAGGTAGCCGCCGTAGGTCAGGCGGTCGGCGAGGTCGGTGACGATGCCGGGCTCGAGGTCGCGAACGGTCATGGGCGCGCTCGTGCAGTAGGGTCGGGCCATGCTACACCGCGCGCGTTTGCTACGATTCGCCGCATGATCGAGCCGGAGCGGCCCACGCGCCCGGGGACGGTCGCGCTTGCGGCCGCCCTGGCGCTGGCGCTCGCCGGCTGCTCGGCGCAGGAGTCGGCAAGGCGCTCGCTCGAACTCGCCGACTGCCGCCTGCCGCGGCTTGCGACCGCGGCGCGCTGCGGCACCGTCGAGGTTCCCGAGGACCGCGCGAAGCCCGACGGGCGGCGGATCGGCATCTTCGTCGCCGTGCTGCCGGCGAACACGCTGACGCCGAAGGCCGACCCGTTGCTCATCCTGGCCGGCGGCCCCGGCCAGGCGGCGAGCGCGCTTGCGCCGTTCGCGTCGCGCCTCGTCGAGGTGCGCCGCACGCGCGACGTGATCCTCGTCGACCAGCGCGGCACCGGCCGCAGCGCGCCGCTCGACTGCGCGGCGTTCAAGCCCGCCGCCGGCACCGCGGAAGCGCTCGACATCGATCCGTTGCCGAAGGCGCGCGAGTGCGCGGCCGAGCTCGCGGCGCGCGGCGTCGACGTCGCGCAGTACACGACCGCGGCGTGGATCGCGGACCTCGAAGCGGTGCGCGAGGCGCTCGGCGTCGCGCAGTGGAACCTGTGGGGCGGCAGCTACGGCACGCGCGTCGCGCTCGCGTACGTCCGCCAGCACCCCCAGCGCGTGCGCAGCGCCGTGCTCGACGGCGTCGCCCCGCCCTCCGTCCGCATCTCGCTCGACGTGTGGCGCACGCGCGAGCGCGCGCTCGACGACGTCTTCGCGGCGTGCCGCGCCTCGGACGCCTGCGCGCGCTCGCACGGCGACCTCGCGTCGTCGCTCGAGCGCGTGCGCCGCTCGCTCGGGCCCTCGGGCCGCGAGGTGACGGTGACGAATCCCCGCACGGGCGCCGAGGAAAAGCTCGCGCTGACGTTCGACGTCGTGCTGGCCGGCATCCAGCCGCTCACCTACGTGCCCGAGCTCGCCGGCGCGTTGCCGGCGCTGGTCGCCCGCGCGGCCGACGGCGACTACGGCCCGCTCTTCGCCGCCGCGCAGTTCGTCACCGGCGACGTCGCGGCGCAGATGAGCGCCGCGCTGCACTACTCGGTGACCTGCGCCGAGGACGTGCCGCGCATCGCGCCGGACGAGCTCTCCGCGACGGCACAGCTGCGCTCGGGAGCGCTCGCTCGCGCCGTGCTCTCCGTGTGCGACGCGTGGCCGCGCGGCCGCGCGCCGGACGATGCCTCGCGTCCGGTGGCCGCCGATCTCCCCGTGCTGCTGGTCTCCGGCGGGCTCGACCCGGTCACGCCGCCCGCCTACGCCGAGGAGGCCGCGAAGACGCTGCCCAACAGCCGCCACGTGGTCGCCGCCGGCTACGGTCACATCGTCACGCCGCACGCCTGCGGGCCGCGGCTCATCGCGGCGTTCGTCGATCGCGCGGGATTCGACACGCTGCCCGGGTCCTGCGTCGAGCACTTCGCGAAGTCGACGCGGCCGCCGCTGTGGCCCGACCGGCTGGCGCCGCAACCATGATCGCCGTCGACCGGCTGGCGAAGTCGTTCGGCAAGCGCCGCGACGTGAAGGCGGTCGACGGCGTGACGTTCTCCGCCGCCGACGGCGAGGTCACCGGCCTGCTCGGGCCCAACGGCGCCGGCAAGACGACGCTGCTGCGCATGCTCGCCACGCTCGTGGTGCCTGATGCCGGACGCGCGAGCGTCGGCGGGCTCGACGTGGTGGCCGACCGCCGCGAGGTGCGACGGCGCATCGGCGTGCTGTCCGACGCGCGCGGGCTGTATCCGCGGCTCTCCGGGCGCGAGAACGTGCGCTACTTCGGCCGGCTGCACGGCCTTGCCGGCGCGCCGCTGGAGCGCCGCATCGACGCGCTGGTCGACGCGCTGGGGCTGGACGCGGTCGCGGACCGCCCCGCGCAGGGCTACTCGCAGGGCGAGCGGATGAAGACCGCGATCGCGCGCGCGCTGGTGCACGATCCGCACACGATCCTGCTCGACGAGCCCACCAACGGGCTCGACATCATGAGCGTGCGCGCGCTGCGCGAGCAGCTCAAGGCGCTGCGCGCGCAGGGCAAGTGCCTGCTGTTCAGTTCGCACGTGATGCAGGAGGTCGCAGCGCTCTGCGACCGCATCGTCATCCTGGGCCGCGGCCGCGTGGTGGCGACGGGGACCGCCGCGGAGCTGCTCGCGCAGTCGGGCGCGGCCACGCTCGAGGACGCGTTCGTCGGCCTGCTCGGCTCCGGCGAAGGCCTGGCCGCATGAGCTACCCGACGAGGGGCCCCGCGACGCCCGCGGTGCGCGGGGATCGGCGGCAAAGCGAGTGCGGCCGCGGCCGACCCTCGAAAGCACCGGCGTCCACAGGACGTTCGAAGAGGCCGCCGGCGTGAGCCGCATCCTCACCGTCGCCGCCAAGGAGGTCGTCGACACCCTGCGCGACCGGCGCACGCTGCTGGTCTCGCTCGCGACCGCCGCGCTGGCCGGGCCGATCTTCCTCGTGCTGATCTTCAACATGATGGCGCGGCAGACCGAGCGGGCGCGGGAGCTCGTGCTGCCCGTGGCGGGCGCGGCGCACGCGAGCGCGCTGGTCGCCTTCCTCGAGCGCGAGCAGGTGAAGGTCGTCCCGGCGCCGGAGGACTACGAAGCGCGCGTCCGCGCCGGCGAGCTCGACGTCGTGCTCGCGATCGACCCGCGCTTCGCCGAGGACGTGAAGGCCGGCAAGGCCGGCGTCGTCCGGCTCGTGCACGATCGCTCCCGCGACCGCGCGCGCGCCTCGATCGACCAGGCCGAGGCGCTGCTGCGCGCCTACAGCGCGCAGTGGGGCCGCACCCGCCTGCTTCTGCGCGGCGTGGCGGCCGAGGTCGGCAGCCCGCTCGAGGTGCAGTCGGTCAACCTCGCCACGCCGCAGCAGTCGGGCGCGCTGGTGCTGTTCCTCGTGGCCTACTACGGCCTGTTCGCGGCCATCATGGGCGGCATGGCGGTCGCGCTCGACGCCACCGCCGGCGAGCGCGAGCGCGCGTCGCTCGAGCCGCTGCTCACCACGCCGGCGGAAACGGTCGAGCTGGTGACCGGCAAGTGGCTCGCCACGGTGCTGTTCAACGCGGTCGTCGTCGCGGTCACGCTCTGCGGGTTCTGGGCCACGCTGGCCTTTGCGCCGCTGCCGCCCGTCGGCATTCCGTTCCTGTTCGGGTTCCGCGAGCTCCTGCGCTTCCTCGTCATCCTCTTGCCGATGATCGTTCTGCTGCCGGCGATCCAGCTGTGGGTCGGTGCGCGCGCGCGCACGTTCAAGGAGGCGCAGGCGAACGTGTCCGTGCTGCTGTTCGTCGTCGCGCTGGTCCCGGCGATCCAGCTCTTCGCGCAACGCCGCGAGCCGGACTGGATCGCGCTGGTGCCGGTGTCGGGGCAGTACGCGCTGCTCAACCGCGCGCTGCGCGGCGAAGCGCTCCCGCTCTCCGAGCTCGCCCTGTCGTGGGCCGTGCCGGCCGCCCTGGCGGCGCTGGCGCTGGCCGGCGTCGCGCGGCTGTGGTCGCGCGAGTCGGTGCTCGCCGGGAAATAGCGGCCCTACCCCTCGCGGTTGCGCATCCAGTCGGCGGTCCGGAAGAACGCCTCCATCAGGCGCGGCTGCAGTTCCGCGGGGCAGCCGGCGTCGTCGAGCGCGCGCGCCATGCAGGCGAGCCACTGGTCGCGCTCGCGTACGCCGATGGCGAACGGCAGGTGCCGCGCGCGCAGGCGCGGGTGGCCATGGCGCTCGACGTACAGCTGCGGCCCGCCCAGCCAGCCGGAGAGGAACAGGTGGAGCTTCTCGCGCGCGGGGCCGAGCGTCGCGGCGTGCGCCGCCCGCAGGTCCGCGTAGGCGGGGTCGAGGTCCATCAGGTCGTAGAAGCGCTCGACCAGCGCGCGGACCCCGGCGTCGCCGCCGAGAATGTCATAGGGTGTTACATTTTGCGCCGTGCCGCCTGCCGTCATGGTCAGCCGAGCTGGCGGATCGCCGCGAGCGGCGGCTGGCGCGCGATGCTCCGCGTGCCCAGCCAGCCCGCAATGGCCACCGCGACCGCGCCGCCGACGACGCCGTACACCCACACCAGCGGGTTGGCCTCGAACGGGATGCGGAACACGCGGTCGGCGAGCGCCCAGCCGATCGCGGTCGCGCCGGCTGCCGCGACCAGCCCGGCGAGCGCGCCGAGCAGCAGGAACTCGGCGATCTGCGCCGACTTGAGCTGCCGGGCCGACGCGCCGAGCGTGCGCAGCACCGCGGCGTCGAAGCGCCGCTCGTCCTGGGTGGCCGCGACCGCGGCCTGCAGCACCAGCAGGCCCCCGGCGAGCGTGAACAGGAACACGAACTCGATCGCGCGCGACACGCGCTCGACGATGCCCTGCACCTGCCGCATCACCTCGCCCACGTCGATGGCGAGGATGTTCGGGTGCTTGCGCACCAGCGGCGCGAGCCAGCCCTGGTCGGCCTCCGGCGCGCGGAACGCGGCGATGTAGCTGGCCGGCTTGTCGTCGAGCGGCCCCGGCGGGAACAGCGCGAAGAAGTTGACGCGGAAGCTGTCCCAGTCGACCTTGCGCAGGCTGGTCACCTTCGCCGTCGTGCGCGAGCCGGCGACGTCGAACGTGAGCGCGTCGCCGAGCTTCACGCCGAGCGACTCGGCGATGCCGTCCTCGAGGGACATGCCGTGCGCGTCGCCGCGGTCGTCCGCGCCCCAGAAGCGGCCCGCGACGACGCGGTTGCCCGCCGGCAGAGCGCTCGCCCACGACAGGTTGAACTCGCGCTCGGCCAGCCGGCGCGCGCGCGCGTCCTTGTACTTCGTCGTGTCGAGCGGCGCCCCGTTCAGCTCGACGAGGCGCCCGCGCACCATCGGCGAGAACGCGATCTCGCGGCCGAAGCGCTGCGACAGCGTCGCGCGCGCGTCGTCGGCCTGGTCGGGCAGCACGTTGACGAGGAACTGGTTCGGCGCGTCGGGCGGCAGGTTGGCGCGCCACGAGGCGAGCAGGTCGCCGCGCACCAGCGTCAGCAGCAGCAGGGCCATCAGGCCCAGCGCGAGCGCGCCGATCTGCAGCGACGACGCGAAGCGCCGCCGCGTGAGGTTGGCGAGCCCGAAGCGCCACGACACGCCGCGCTGCGGCAGGCGCTTGAGCAGCGCGATCAGCGCCGAAGCCGCCAGCGCGGCGACGAGCAGCAGCCCGCCCACGCCGCCGACCATGATCGCGCCCGCCTGCGCCTCGCGCGCCTGCCACGCGATGAGCAGCGCGACAGTCGCGATGCCGAGCGCGTAGGCGAGCACGCCGGCGACCCTGGGCCGCGGGAGGTCGCGGCGCAGCACCCGCAGCGGCGGCACGTTGGAGAGCGCCACCAGCGGGGGCAGCGCAAAGCCGAGCAGCAGCAAGAGGCCGGTGGCGAACGCGGCCGCGGCAGGCCCCCAGGTCGGCGCGGGCAGGCCGGCGTCCATCATCGCGCGCAGCGTGTGCACCAGCAGCTCCTGTCCCGCGAGCGCCGCCGCGACGCCCACCGCGCAGGCGACGACGCCGAGCACGACGAACTGCAGCACGAACAGCGCGAGCGCGCGGGCGCGCGTCGTGCCAAAGCAGCGCAACATCGCTGCCGCATCGAGGTGCCGGCGCAGGTAGCGCGACGCCGCCAAGGCCACCGCAACCGCCGCGAGCAGCACGGCGACGAGCGCGGCCAGCCCGAGGAACTTCTCGGCTCGCTCGAGCGTCTGGCGCACCTCGGGCCTCAGGTCCCGCACGTTCTCCATGCGCTGTCCGGCCTTGAGTTCGCCGCCCAGCCACTGCCGGTAGCTCTCGAGCGTCGCCTCCGCGGGCGCCGCGGCGAGCAGCCGGTAGGAGGCGCGGTTGCCCGGCTGCAGCAGGTTCGTCGCCGGCACGTCGTCGATGTTGACGAGGAGCTTCGGCCCCAGCGAGAACACCACGCCTGCGACCTCGGGCTCCGACTTGAAGATCTCCGACATCGTCAGCGTGGCCTCGCCGACGTCGAGCTTCGCGCCCTTCGCGATGCCGAGTCGCTGCGCAAGGCGGAAGTCGGCCCACGCCTCGCCGCGCGCGGGCGTGCCCTGCGCAGCGCGGCCATCGGACTGCGGGCCGTCGGCCAGCACCACGCTGCCGCGCAGCGGGTACCCCGCACCGACGGCCTTGACGTCGGTGAGGATCGCCGACGCGGCGCCGCCCCCGGCAGGAGCATTCGCGACCTGCACCATGCTGTTGAAGCGGATCACCGGCGTCGTGGCGAGCCCGAGCTCTCGCGCGCGCTCCGCGAACGCGGGCGGCAACGGCCGATCGCCGGTGATCATGAGGTCGCCGCCGAGCAGCAGGTTCGCCTGCCGCGCCAGCGCGCCCTTCACGCGGTCGGTGAAGAAGCCAACGGTGCCGACGCTCGCCACCGCGAGCACCAGCGCGGCGACGAGCACGCGCAGCTCGCCGGCGCGCCAGTCGCGGCGCAGCATGCGCAGTGCGAGCGCGAAGGTCTTCATCCGGCAGTCGGGGACAGACCCCGATTTCCCTCCGAGAAAGTAGGGTCAGACTCCAATTTCCCTTCGCCTTCGGGCGAAGGTGCGGCCGGAGGTTGGAAATTGGAGTCTGACCCTACTTTCTCGTCGCCGACGAGCCGCCCCGCCGAAAGCGACAGGCGGCGGCCGCAGCGCCGCGCGAGATCGAGGTCGTGCGTGACCAGCACCAGCGTCGTCCCGTGCTCGCGGTTGAGGCGGAACATGAGGTCGGCGACCTCGCGGCCGGTCGCGTTGTCGAGGTTGCCGGTGGGCTCGTCGGCCATCAGCAGCTTGGGCTCGCCGGAGAAGGCACGCGCGATGGCCACGCGCTGCTGCTCGCCGCCGGAGAGCTGGCGAGGGTAGTGATGGCCGCGCTTGCCGAGTCCCACGCGGTCGAGCCACGCGCGCGCGCGCTGCGACGCGTCGTCGGCGCCGGCGAGCTCGAGCGGCAGCATCACGTTCTCCAGCGCGGTGAGCGCAGGCAGGAGCTGGAACGACTGGAACACGAAGCCGAGCAGGCGCTGGCGCAGCGCCGCGCAGCGGTCCTCGTCCTCGCCAGAAAGCGCGTGGCCGTCGAGCCAGACGTCGCCCGACGAGGGGCGGTCGAGCCCCGCGAGCAGCCCGAGCAGCGTCGTCTTGCCGGAACCCGAGGCTCCCACGATCGCCACCGACTCGCCCGCCTCCACCGCGAACGTCACGCCGTCGAGGATGACCAGCGGCGAGTCGCCGCTTCGCACGGTCTTGGAAAGCCTTTCGGCGCGGAGGATCGGTCGGGACATGGGCGGTGGCGGAGCGCGTTGGCGACGAGCGGGCCGCGCCCGAAGGAGATGCGGCGCCGGGCCGCAGCTTTCAAGTGCCGCAGCAGACGCAACCGCGGCGACGGGCGGCGAGTATACCGTGCGTGCCTCTACAATGGCGTGCCACCCCGGAGCCGCCCTTGTCCCCGCGCCGCCGCTTCGCCTTCGTCCTCGCCTTCGCGCTTTTGGTTCCCCTTCCGGCGCGCGCTGCGCCGGCAAGCCCGCCGGTGGTGCTCGTCGTCGGCGACTCGGTGTCCGCCGGCTACGGCCTCGCGCAGGGCGAGGTGTGGGTGTCCCTGCTCGAAGCGAGGCTACGCGCGGAGAAGCTGCCGCACCGCGTGGTGAACGCCTCGATCAGCGGCGACACGACCGCCGGCGGTCGCGCGCGCCTTCCGGCGCTGCTGAAGGAGCACCGGCCTGCAGTGGTCGTCATAGAGCTCGGCGGCAACGACGCGCTGCGCGGCCAGCCGCTCGCGGCCACGCGCGCCAACCTCGACGCGATGGTGCAGGCCGCGCAGGGCGCCGGCGCAAGGGTGCTGATCGTCGGGATGAAGCTGCCGCCGAACTACGGCGCTGCCTACGTGCGCGAGTTCGATGCCCTCTTCGCCGAGGTCGCGAGGGCGCGCAAGGCGGGTCTCGTGCCCTACCTGTTCGACGGCTTCGGCGAGGACATGGCCTGGTTCCAGCCCGACCGCATCCACCCGACGCGCGAGGCGCAGCCGAAGATGCTCGCCACCGTGTGGCCGGCGCTGCGGCCGCTGCTCGCCCGGTGACGCACGCCCGCGACCCGCTGCGCGTGCCGCCCGCGGAGCTGCCGCGCTTTCCCGAGCGCATCGACGTGCGCACGCCCGCCGAGTTCGCCGAAGACCACGTGCCGGGCGCGGTCAACTGTCCCGTGCTGAGCGACGCGGAGCGCGTCGAGGTCGGCACGCTGCACGCGACCTCGCCGTTCGACGCGCGCAAGCTCGGCGCGGCGCTGATCTCGCGCAACATCGCCGGCATCGTCGAGCGCTTCCGCGACAGGCCGCGCGACTGGACGCCGCTCGTCTACTGCTGGCGCGGCGGGCAGCGCAGCCGTTCGCTCGCGCACGTGATGAACGAGATCGGCTGGCGTGCCGTGCAGCTCGAAGGCGGGTACCGCGCGTACCGTCGCCACGTCGTCGAGGCACTGGAGCGTGTACCGCAGCGGTTCACCTACCGCGTGATCTGCGGGCTCACCGGCTCGGGCAAGAGCCGGCTCGTCGACGCGCTCGCCGCAGAGGGCGCACAGGCGCTTGACCTCGAAGGGCTCGCGAAGCACCGCGGCTCGCTGCTCGGCGACCTCCCCGGCGACCCGCAGCCGTCGCAGAAGCGCTTCGAGTCGCTGGTGCTCGCCGACCTGTTGCGCTTCGACCCGGCGCGGCCAGTGTACGTCGAGTCGGAGAGCAAGCGCATCGGCCGCCTGCAGGTGCCCGACGCGCTGCTCGAGCGCATGCGGTCCGCCGAGTGCGCGCGCGTCGAGCTGCCGCGCGACGCGCGCATCGCGCTGCTGAAGGACGAGTACCGCCACTTCCTCGCCGACCCGGCGCTGCTCGCCGCCCGGCTCGCGCCGCTCAAGCCGCTCCTCGGCGCCGAGACGCTCGCGCGCTGGGATGCGCTCGCCCGCGCCGGCGACTTCGACACGCTGGTCGGCGAGCTGCTCGACCGCCACTACGACCCGCTGTACACGCGCTCGATCGGCGGCAACTTCCCGGCGATCGATCGCGCGGTGGCGGTCTCGCCACAGGGCATCGAACCCGAAGCCTACCGCGCGGCAGCGCGGCGACTGGTCTCCGAGGTGGAGGGATCGCGATGAAGCCGCTGGCGTACCGCATCGTCAACGTGTTCGCGGAGACCCCGCTCGGCGGCAACCCGCTGTGCGTGTTCGAGGACGGCTCGTCGCTCGACACCGCCACGATGCAGGCGCTGGCGCTGCAGTTCAACCTGTCCGAGACCACGTTCGTCCTTCCGTCGTCGCACGCGACCGCGCGCGTGCGCATCTTCACGCCGTCCTTCGAGATGCCGTTCGCCGGCCACCCCACGCTCGGCACCGCGCACGTCGTGCGCGACCTCGCGCGGGCCGGTGAGCGCGTGACGCTCGAGATGCTCGCCGGCGTGATTCCGGTCCAGGCCAACGGCGACTCGTGGACGCTGCAGGCGAACGCGCCGAAGCATCGTGCGCCGGGCGCGTCGAACGCGGACCTCGCGGCCATGCTCGGCCTCGACGCTGCGGCCATCGCCGGTCCGCCGCTGTGGGTGGACACGGGCGCCGAGCAGCTGGTGATCCCGCTCGCGAGCGCGGACGCGGTGCGGCGGGCGTCGCCGCGGCCCGAACTCCTGCTGCGCCACGCGAGCAATGCGAGCCGCGCGATGGCCTACGTGTTCGCGCGCGAGGGCGATGCGGTCCTCGCCCGCTTCTTCTTCCCCAAGCAGGGCGCGATCGTCGAGGATCCGGGCACCGGGTCCGCGTGCGCGAACCTCGGCGGATGGTTGCTCGCCACCGGTGCTGCGCTGCCGCAACGGCTCTCGGTGAGCCAGGGCGAAGCGGTCGGCCGCCCGTGCAGGCTCGGCCTCGCGGTGGGCGCCGACCGCTCGATCCGGGTGAGCGGCCGGGTGATCGAGCTCGGGCGCGGGACGATCGCGCTGCCGCCCTGAGGCGCGGCGGGCGTAACGCCCGGTTACAAACGGCAACGGCATGGCGGTCAACAGCCGCGCAGAATGCCTCGTTGAGGGAGGCACGCCGAGCAGCTTTGCGGCGCGACCCCTGAAGGAGGATCCGATGAAGACCACCGTCCCTGCAGTGCTGGCAATCCTCGGTCTCGCCGCCGGCACGGCGCACGCGCATCACCCGAACGGCCCCGGCGTCAATCATCGCCAGGCGCACCAGCACCTGCGCATCGACGGCGGCGTGGCGAGCGGTGCGCTCACCCGCGGCGAGACGCGCTTCCTCGCCGGGCAGCAGCGCGCGATCCGCGCCGAGGAGCGGCTCTACCGCTCCGACGGCGTGCTCACGCCGGCCGAGCGCGTCGACCTGCACCGCGACCTCGACCGCGCGAGCCGGAGCATCTGGATCGAGAAGCACGATGCGGAGAGGCGACGCTAGGATGAAACGACCCCCACGCTCGCTGCGCTCGCTGCCCCCTATGGGGGGCGGGTCAGTGGCTTGGGACGGCCCGGCGCCACTGACATGAAGACGGCGAGCCCGCGCGCACCTGGAGCGAAGTCCGCATCGCGGGCCTTCCCGCTCGCCGCAGCGATGCTCGCCGCAGTCCTGGCGGCAAGCCCGCGCGTCCTCGCCGCGCCCGGCGACGTGCTGGGCACGGAGGACGCGCGTCACCTCCTCGCGCGCACGGGCTTCGGTCCGACCGCCGCGGAGGTGGCGGCGTTCGCCGCGCTCTCGCGCCGCGAGGCCGTCGACCGCCTGCTCGACGGCGCGCGCACGAAGGCCGGCCTGCCTCCGCCTGCGGCCGCGCTGACCCAGGAGCCGATCCGCTTCCCCGGCCCGTCGGCGAGCGTCGAGGAGCGCCGCGAGTTCAACCGGCGCAACGTGCGCGAGGGACTCGAGCTCCGCGCGTGGTGGCTGCAGGAGATGACCAGCACGCCCTCGCCGCTCACCGAGCGGATGACGCTGTTCTGGCACAACCACTTCGTGTCGAGCCAGCAGAAGGTGCGCTTCGCGCGCCTCATGTACGAGCAGAACGCGACGTTGCGCGAGCATGCGCTCGGCAGCTTCGCCGCGCTGCTGCGCGCCGCGGCGAAGGACCCCGCGATGCTCGTCTACCTCGACGGCGCGCAGAACCGCCGCGGGCAGCCGAACGAGAACTTCGCGCGCGAGGTGATGGAGCTGTTCACGCTCGGCGAGGGCCGCTACACGGAACAGGACGTGAAGGAGGCGGCGCGGGCGTTCACGGGGTGGAGCGTCGACCGCGACACCGGAGGCTACGTGTTCCGCCGCGGCATGCACGATCCCGCCGTGAAGACCGTGCTCGGGCGCAGCGGGCGCTTCGACGGCGACGCGGTGCTGGACGTGCTGCTCGAACACGAAGCGACCGCGGTGCACGTCGTCGGCAAGCTCTGGCGCGAATTCGTGTCGCCCGATCCGGACGCCGTCGAGGTGCGGCGCATCGCGGCCGACTTCCGCCGTTCCGGCTACGCGATCAAGGGCGCGCTGCGCGAGCTGCTGCTTGCCGACGCGTTCTACGCCGCGGAGAACCGCGGCGTGCTGGTCAAGAGCCCGGTCGAGCTCGTCGTCGGCGCGCTGCGCCAGCTCGAGATCGTGCCCGGCGACGGATTGCCGTTCGCGTTCGCCGCCGCGGGCATGGGGCAGAACGTCTTCGCGCCGCCGAACGTCAAGGGCTGGCCGGGCGGTGAAGTGTGGATCAACGCGAACACGCTGCTCGCGCGCAAGCAGTTCCTCGAGCGCCTCGCCCGTGCCGATGCGGGCACGGGCGCGCCGATGCGGCGAATGGCCGCCATCGACGAGGGCACCGGCGCGCCGGCGATTGCCGCCGCGTTCGACGACGACCGCGAGCGGCGATCGCGCACGGGTCGCACCATCGAGCGCGGCATGCGCGACGTGGCCTTCGACGCGACCGCGTGGGTGGCCGCGCGAGGCGCGAGCGTCGAAGAGCGGGTGCGCGCGGTGCGGGCGCTGCTGCTGCCGCTGCCCGCGCAGTCGCCCGCGGCGGACGACGCGCCGCCGTCCGTCCTCGTGCGCACGACGCTGCTCGACCCCGCGTTCCAGTTGAAGTGAGGCTTCCATGCGAGACGACGTCGCCGCGGTGAACTCCGTCCGCAGGAAGCTCTTCGCGCGCGGCGCCGCGCTCGCAGCCGCAGCCTCGCTCGGCGGCGCCCGCGTGGCCTTCGCGGCCGCGCCCGAGGCGGCGCGCGAACGCCGCCTGCTGGTGCTCGTCGAGCTGAAAGGCGGCAACGACGGCTTCAACACGCTCGTGCCGTATGCCGACGACGCCTACGCCGCGCTGCGCCCGCGCATCGCGATCGCGCGCGACGCCGTCGCGCAGCTCTCCGATGCCTGCGGGCTGCACCCGTCGCTCGCGCCGCTGCTGCCGTCGTGGCGCGACGGCAAGCTGGCCGTGCTCCAGGGCGTCGGCTACCCGGCGCCCAACCTCTCGCACTTCCGCTCGATCGAGATCTGGGACACGGCCTCGCGCAGCGACGAAGTGCTGTCGGAGGGCTGGCTCGCGCGCGCCTTCGCGCTCGCGCCGCGCCCGCAGGCGTTCGCCGCCGACGGCGTCGCGGTCGGCAGCAACGAGCTCGGGCCGCTCGCCGGGGCGAAGGTGCGCGCGATCGCGCTTGCCGACACCGAGTCGTTCCAGCGCCGCGCGCGGCTCGCGAAACCCGCGCCGGCGACGGACAACCGCGCGCTCGCGCACATCCGCAAGGTCGAGGCCGACGTGCGCGAGGCGGCCGCGCGCCTGACCGCCCAGCGGACTTTCGCCACGGCGTTTCCGGCCGGCGCGTTCGGCAATGCCGTGCGCACCGCCTGCGAAGTCGTCGCCAATCCCGCCGGCGTCGGCGCCGTGCGGCTCACGCTCGACGGGTTCGACACGCACGCGAACCAGGCCGGCACGCAGGCCCGGCTGCTCGGCGAGCTGGCGCAGGGACTGGTCGCGCTGGAGGCCGGCCTGCGGGAGCTGGGCCGCTGGGACGAGGCGCTCGTGCTCACCTACGCCGAGTTCGGCCGCCGCCCGAAGGAGAACCTGAACGGCGGCACC
>JAOUIA010000110.1 GCA_029884335.1 Betaproteobacteria bacterium | reverse complement strand
GCTCGGCCTTCGGCTCGGGAACCCGCGGCGGCGGCGCGTAGAGTTCCGCCACCACGGCAGGCGCCGGAGGGTTCTTCCAAGTCACCGAGAAGACGAGCACCCCGACGAAGACGAGGTTGACGGCGAGCGCGAGCGCGAGCGCGAGCCAGCGCCCCCGCCTCACCACCCGCGGTTGCGGCGGCCGCGTGCGGTCGCGCGCCATGTCGTTGCGCGCGCTACGACGGCTGGCGGGCGAGCAGGCCCACCTTCTTCACGCCGTTGCGCTGCAGGACGTCGAGCACGTCGAGCACTTCCTGGTAGCGCGCGCTGCGGTCCGCAGCGATGACGACGGGCTGCTCGGGGCGGCGCGACTGCGCGTCCTTCAGGCGGGCGATCAGCTCCTCCTGCGAGACGCGCACCTGCGCGGCGCTCGTGGCCATGTCGCGCAGCCACAGCGCCTGCCCGCGCACGGTGACCTCGAGCGGCTGCGCGGGCACGTTGAGCTTGCTGCCCATCGACGGCAGCTCGACCTGCCCGGTGATGAGCGGGGCGGTGATCATGAAGATGACGAGCAGCACCAGCATCACGTCGATGTACGGCACGACGTTCATCTGGTTGATTGCCTTTCGCCCGCGACGCATGTCGACTTCCGCCTAGTACGGCGACCTGCAACTGGCGCAACGTGCCGGCTTGGGCACAACACATCGTCGTCCCCGCGAAGGCGGGGACCCAGTGTCTCTTGACGACGCTGGATTCCCGCCTTCGCGGGAATGACGCCGCGATGGAGTGCATGCTGCGAATTCGATGAGTCGGTCCACTAGCCCTGCCGCTGGAGGATGTTCGAGAACTCCTCGATGAACGTCTCGTAACGCGTGGCAAGCCGGTCGACGTCGTGCGTGTAGCGGTTGTACGCGACGACGGCGGGGATCGCGGCGAAGAGGCCGATCGCGGTGGCGATCAGCGCCTCGGCGATGCCGGGCGCGACTTGCGCGAGCGTTGCCTGGCCGACGCTCGCGAGGCCCCGGAACGAGTTCATGATGCCCCAGACCGTTCCGAACAGCCCGATGTACGGCGACACCGAGCCGACGGTGGCGAGCCCGGGCAGCTTCGCGTCGAGCGCGTCGATCTCGCGCTGGTAGGCGGCGCGCATCGCGCGGCGCGCGGCGTCGAGGGTGACCGCGGACGCGCTGCCCTGCTTGCGGTGCTTCGCGTACTCGCGGAAGCCCGCGGTGAACACGTGCTCGAGCCCCGCGCCGGTGCGCGAGGCGCTGACGCGCTGGTAGAGCTCGGCCAGGTCGCCGCCCTTCCAGAAGTCGTCCTCGAACGCGGAGGTGTCGCGCACCGCGCGGCGGATCTGGAACATCTTGAGGAAGATCTGCCACCAGCTCCACAGCGAGAGGAAGGCGAGCAGCGCCATCACGGCCTGCACGACGAACGACGCCTGCAGGACCAGCGTCAGGAACGAGAGGTCGGTGTGGACGTTCACGGGGCGTGGGCCTGGGCGCCGGGCAGCGGGATGGGGATGCGCGTAGGCTTCCAGTGCGCGGCGTCGACGCAGGCGAGCTCGACGCGGGCATCGACGAGCACCTCGGCGCCGCGGCGCACGTCCTGCCGCGCGACGAGGCTCGCTCGGGAGAGCGACTCGACGACGAGCCCGACGTCGAGCGCGTCGCCGAGCCGCGCGGGACGGCGGAAGTCGATCTCGGCGCGGCGCACGACGAACACGACGCCGTGCTCGCGCTCCAGCGGCGCGAGCGGGTGGCCGAGTGCTGCGAGCCACTCGGTGCGCGCGCGCTCGAGGTAGCGCAGGTAGTTCGCGTAGTAGACGACGCCGGCGGCGTCGGTGTCCTCGTAGTAGACGCGGACGGGAAAGGCGAAGCGGCTGCCCAAGGTGCCTGTCCCTATTCGCTGGGGAACAGGTCGGCCGCGGCGCCGGGCGAGGGCGGCGCGAGCCCGAAGTGGCGGTATGCGGTCGCCGTGGCCACGCGGCCGCGCGCGGTGCGCTGCAGGAAGCCCTGCTGGATCAGGAACGGCTCGAGAACGTCCTCGATCGTGTCGCGCTCCTCGCCGATCGCCGCGGCGAGGTTGTCCACGCCGACGGGGCCGCCGTCGAACTTGGCGAGCACGGTGCTCAGCAGCTTGCGGTCCATCACGTCGAGCCCGCAGGCGTCGACGTCGAGCATCGCGAGCCCCGCGTCGGCGACCTCGCGCGTGACGCGCCCGCCGGCCTTCACCTCGGCGTAGTCGCGCACGCGGCGCAGCAGCCGGTTGGCGATGCGCGGCGTGCCGCGCGCGCGCCGCGCGATCTCCAGCGCGCCGCCCTCGTCGACGCCGATGTCGAGCAGCTTCGCCGAGCGCGCGACGATGCGCTCGAGTTCCGCGGGCGAGTAGAACTCGAGCCGCGCGACGATGCCGAAGCGGTCGCGCAGCGGGTTCGTGAGCATGCCGGCGCGCGTCGTCGCGCCCACCAGCGTGAAAGGCGGCAGGTCGAGCTTGACGCTGCGCGCCGCCGGTCCCTCGCCGATCATGATGTCGATCTGGAAGTCCTCGAGCGCCGGATAGAGGATCTCCTCGACGATCGGCGAGAGCCGGTGGATCTCGTCGATGAACAGCACGTCGCGCGGCTCGAGGTTGGTGAGCAGCGCCGCGAGGTCGCCGGGGCGCTCGAGCACCGGGCCCGAGGTCTGGCGGAGGTTGACGCCGAGCTCGTGCGCGACGATGTGCGAAAGCGTCGTCTTGCCCAGCCCGGGCGGGCCGAACAGCAGCACGTGGTCGAGCGCCTCGCCGCGGCGCTTCGCCGCCTCGATGAACACGCCGAGCTGGTGCCGGATCTTCTCCTGGCCGACGTACTCGGCCAGTCCCCGCGGGCGCAGCGCGCGCTCGAGCACCTCCTCCTGCGCGCCGATCGGCTTGCCGGTCACCACGCGCGCGAGCGTGTCGCTGTCGATCGCCATCGGCCGATACTATGCCTTGCCCGCCGCGCCGGGGGCCATCGTCACGCCTTGGCGAGCAGCTTGAGCGCCTGGCGGATGCCGTCGGCGACCGCCGCGCCCTCTGGCAGCTGCTTCACCGCGCCGGCCGCTTCCCTGTCGCTGTAGCCCAGCGCGAGCAGCGCGTGGAGGATGTCGGCCGCGGCAGGCGGGGGCCGGTTGACGCCCACGGCCGTCGTCACGCCGGCGCCGAGCTTGTCCTTGAGCTCGAGCAGCAGCCGCTCGGCCGTCTTCTTGCCGATGCCGGGGACCTTCGTCAGGCGACCGGGCTCCTGCAGCGCGACCGCCTGCGCGAGGTCGGCGACCGAAAGCCCCGAGAGCACCGACAGCGCGGTGCGCGCGCCGACGCCGCTGATCTTCGTGAGCTGGCGGAACGCGGTGCGCTCCGCTTCGCTCCCGAAGCCGTACAGCAGGTGCGCGTCCTCGCGCACGACGAGGTGCGTGTGCAGCGTGACCCGCTCGCCCGCGGCGGGCAGGTTGTAGAACGTGCTCATCGGCACGTCGACCTCGTAGGCGACGCCGCCCACGTCGACGAGGATCTGCGGCGGGTTCTTCTCGACGAGGGTGCCGGTGAGGCGGCCGATCATTCAGGGATCAGAGGTCGGGTGACAGGGAACAGGACCCGCAGGCGCGACGATTATCGCACGATCGTTCGGTTCGTCACGCCAGGGAAGCAAGCCAGTCGCGCACCTCGTGCAGCGTGGCCATCACGCGCGGCGGCCGGCCGGCGACCTCGGAGGGCGGCTCGCAGAGGTCCGGCACCATGATCGCGGGGATGCCGGCCGCCGCGGCGCCGAGCAGCCCGGGCGTCGAGTCCTCGAGCACCAGGCAGCGGGTCGGCGCGACGCCGAGGCGCCGCGCGGCGGCGAGAAAGATGTCCGGCGCGGGCTTGCCGCGCGCGACCTCGTCGCCGCCGACCAGGTGCGCGAGGCGCGGCCACAGGCCGGTGGCCTCGAGCTTCGCTATCGCCTTCCCGCGGCGGGTCGAGGTCGCGACGGCGCGCGGGATCGCGCGCGCCGCGAGCCAGTCGAGCAGTTCCGTCACGCCCGGCTTGATCGCCAGCCCTTCACGCGCGACCAGCGCCTCGAAGGCGGCCTCCCAGCCGTCCATCAGCGCGTCCACGGGGTAGTCCGCGCCGTGTCGCGCGCGGATGAGCTCGCGGCAGTCCGCGGCCGAGCGTCCGATGAGCTGTGGCGTCACCGCGGCGTCGAAGGCGATGCCGCGCTCCGCTGCCACCGCTTCCCACGCGCGCGCGCCGAGCGACTCGGTGTCGAGCATGAGCCCGTCCATGTCGAAGATGACGGCGAGGGGGAGCACGGTCTGATCGCGGGGGACGAGGGGCGAGGAGCAGGAGCGTGTCGGCGGTACTTCGCGCAACTCACGGGAGGCCAGCCGGCGACTCGCTGTGCCGAAGGTGGCGGCACTCTCGCCCCCCTTCGCCTTTCACCTTCCGCCCAGGCGCAGCGTCCTTCCGCCGCGGCGGCCCGTCGCCACCGCCCCCAGCCCGGTCGTCGCGTGCGCGTGGCAGATCGCGGCGGCAAGCGCATCCGCGGCATCCGGCTGCGGCGCGGCGGGCAGGCCGAGCAGGCGCATCACCATCGCCTGCACCTGCGTCTTGGCTGCCCTGCCGCCGCCGACGACGGCCTGCTTGATCCGGCCCGCCGTGTACTCGGACACGGGCAGGCCGGCGAGCACGGCCGCGGCGATCGCCGCGCCGCGCGCCTGGCCGAGCAGCAGCGTCGAACGCGGGTTGACGTTGACGAACACCTCCTCGACGGCGACCTCGGTGGGCGAGAGTTCGGCGATCAGGTGGCCGAGGTCGCGCGCGATCACGCCGAGCCGCGTGGGCAGCGCGCCGGCGCCCGCGCGCACGCAGCCGCTGGCGACGTAGGCGAGGCGATTGCCGCGGCAGTCGACGACGCCGTAGCCCGTGACGCGCAGGCCGGGGTCGAGCCCCAGGATCCGCCGGAAAGCAGGGTCAGGCTCGACTTTCCGTGAAGCCAATTCGGCTACCGTCCTGAAGACAATGGAAGGTCGAGCCCGACCCTGCTTTTCCGCTACTTGTCCGGCTCGACGACGACGGCGGTGCCGCTCGCGCAGACCATCAGCATCGAGCCGGCACTGCCGACCGTCTCGTAGTCGAGGTCGACGCCGACGACCGCGTTCGCGCCCATGCGCTCCGCGTTCTCGCGCATCTCGGTGAGCGCGGTCTCGCGGGCGCTCTGCAGCACGTTCTCGTAGGCGCCGGCGCGGCCGCCGACGATGTCGCGCACGCCGGCGAAGAGGTCGCGGACGATGTTGGCGCCGACGATCGCCTCGCCGCTGGCGATGCCGAGGTAGCGCGCGATGCGCCGTCCTTCCAGCGTCGGCGTGGTGGAGACAATCATCCTAGTCCTCCATGACGGCGGAAGTGTAGACCTCCTGCACGTCGTCGATCGACTCGAGCGCGTCGAGCAGCTTCTGCATGCGCTGCGCGTCCTCTCCGGCGAGCTCGACCTCGGTGGCGGGCTTCATCGTGACCTCGGCGAACTCGGGCTTCAGCCCCGCCTTGACGAGCGCGTCCCGGACCGCGACGAAGTCGTACGGGCCCGTGACGACCTCGATGCTGGCGTCCTCGTTGGCCACCACGTCCTCGGCGCCGGCCTCGATCGCCGCCTCCATCACGCGGTCCTCGCTCGTGCCCGGCGCGAAGACGATCTGCCCGCAGTGCTTGAAAAGGAACGCCACCGACCCGTCGGTCCCGAGGTTGCCGCCGTACTTCGAAAAGGCGTGGCGCACGTCGGCGACGGTGCGCGTGCGGTTGTCGGTCATGCAGTCGACGATCACGGCGGCGCCGTTGATGCCGTAGCCCTCGTAGCGGACTTCCTCGTAGGCCACGCCGTCGAGCTGCCCCGAGCCCCGCTTGATCGCGTTGTCGATCGTGTCCTTGGGCATGTTCTGCTCGCGCGCCTTGTCGACGGCGAGCCGCAGCCGCGGGTTCGCGCCGATGTCGGCGCCGCCCAGGCGCGCGGCGACGGTGATCTCCTTGATCAGGCGCGTGAAGATCTTGCCGCGCTTCGCGTCGGCGGCCGCCTTCTTGTGCTTGATGTTCGCCCACTTGCTGTGGCCGGCCATGATCCTGCTCGCGTGCTTCCGGGGAACCGGGGATTATAGCGGCCCGGCGCGGTCACGCCGCGCTCGCGGGACCGGGCTACGGTGCGCCGCCGAGGACCCCGCGCTCGAGCAGGAAGCGCTGCAGGACGGCGAGGCGCACGCCGGCGTCGTTGATCTCGAGCATCGACTGCTTGACCGCCAGGGGGAGCGGCAGGAACTCGGCGAGGCGGTAGCCGACGAACGAGGCGTCGTCGAAGTCGCCGCCGGCGGGGAAGCGCTCGGGGCCGATCCGCGCGGCGACGACCTCGAGGAGGCTGCGCAGCGGCGCCTGCGCGGAAGTGAGCGCCACGCGCGGCTCTGCGGCGATCCCCACGACTTCGGCAATCAAGAGTCCCGAGGGCGAGCGCTCGTGGCGCTCGACCAGGAAGCGCGCGTCGCCGCGCGCGGCGACGTGCAGGATGCCGGGTTGCGGCGCGTCCCAGGAGGCGACGCGGGCGAGCGTGCCGACGTCCGCGAACTCCGGCGGCGGCTCGCGCTCGCGCGCGACCTCGCTGCCCTGCCGGATCATGCAGACGCCGAACGGCGTGCCGTCGCGCACGCACGCCTTGGTCATCTCGACGTAGCGCTGCTCGAACACCTTGAGCGGCAGCAGGCCGCCGGGAAACAGCACGGCGTTGAGCGGGAACAGCGGTATGCGCATCGGGGCCGCGCCCCGGCGGGCGCCGCTTGCTGGCCTACCCTCCGCGCCGACGCGCTTCGGGGCTTGTTCGCCCTCGGGGCGGCCCTTCGGGCTCACGCCCGCGTTCCGGGCGGTGGCGCGATGCGCTCCCCGCCCCAGCGGGGCCCCAGCGAGTGCGCGACGCCGCAGAGGTCGAGGACGCGCGCGACGACGAAGTCGACGAGGTCCTCGACGCTGCGCGGCTGGTGGTAGAAGCCGGGC
>JAOUIA010000109.1 GCA_029884335.1 Betaproteobacteria bacterium | reverse complement strand
CGACGTCGGCAAGGCGCTCGTGAACTTCTGCCAGACGCTGGTCGTGCAACGCATGGGCGAGCCGTCGCAACTCTGCGTCCACTCCGAGACCTGCGGCAAGGGCGTGGCCGTCGAGCACGACGGCAGCGTCTACTCTTGCGACCACTACGTCTACCCCGAGTACCGGCTGGGCAACGTCCGCAGCGAAGTGCTCGGCGACATGGTGTTCTCGCCGCGCCAGGTGAAGTTCGGCTACGACAAGTCCGACACGCTGCCCGGGTACTGTCGCGAGTGCCCGTACCTGAAGGACTGCTGGGGCGAGTGCCCGAAGAACCGCTTCGTGCGCACGCCGGACGGCGAGCCCGGGCTCAACTACCTGTGCCCCGGGCTGCGCCGGTTCTTCGCGCACGCCACGCCGCAAGCGGAGAAAATGGCGACCGCGCTGCGGGGCGCTTTGCGGGCGAGCAGCGCCCGCTGAGACGGCCGCGGCCGCGCCGGCCCGGTGCCCGCGCCCGGCGACGCCGGGTCGGGACGGTCAATGCGCCGCCGTGCGCGCGGCGTGGGCGTGGTGCTGCGCGAGCTTTTCGGCCTCGCGCGCGAGCTTCTCCGCCTTGCGCGCCGCCTTCTCCGCCTTCCTCTCCGCCTTGGCGCGCGCCTTCCTGGCGCGCCGCTTGTGCTTCTTCCCGGCGAGCATCGTGCCGCGGCACTCCGGCGCGCCGCAGCGGCAGGCGAACGCCGCGAACTCGCTCTTGCTGAGCTTGTCGTCGATCTTCAGCCGGTAGTCGTAGGCCAGCTCCTCGCCCTTCGCGATGTCGCGCAGCGCGAGGATGTAGACGCGGCCGTCGTCGGTCTCGTCGGACTCGCAGTTGGGCGCGCAGGAGTGGTTGATCCAGCGCGCGGCGCTGCCGCCGACGTTCGCGTCGATGACGCGCCCGTCGTCGAGCGAGAAGAAGAAAGTGTGGAACGGGTTGGCGGGGTCGGAGTCGGGCCGCTTGATCGCCTCGTCCCAGTCGACCCGCTCGCCGCGGTACTCGACGATGCGCGCGCCCTTGGGGATCGGCGCGGCGGCGAAGACGCCGCGGCCGTGGATCGCGGAGTTGCGCACCGCGTAGAGGCGCCTGGGCGCCGCCTTGGCGGGCGCAGGCTTCGCGGGCTTGGTCTTGGCGGAGCGGGATTTGGCAGGCATGACGGTGTCGGCGATAAACGATGCATGTTACCCGACGTCGCGCCGGGGCCGCGCGCGTCCCCTATGCGGCGCTGCGCGCCGGCGCGACGCCCGCGCGCAGCACTTCGCCCCCTGCGCGCACACCGCTCTCCACCGCGCCGTTGAGGTAGCCGTACCACTCCTGCGAGGACTGCTCGCCGGCGAAGCGCACGCGCCCTTCGGGGAGGTGCTCGATGCCGTGGAACGCCGTGTACTGGCCGGGCTTGAGCAGCGAGTACGAGCCCCGCGACCACGGGTGCCGGTCCCACGCGTTGCGGATCGCGCGGCCGTTCCAGCGCGCGCCGATGCCCGGGTGGACGCGCTCGAGGTCGGCCAGGGCGTCGCGCGCGCGGTCCTCGACGCTGCCCTCGCCGGCGCGCGCGGCCGCCGCGCCGCCCGAGTAGAAGTTGAGGATGCCGGCGGCACCGGGCTGCCCGCGCGAGACTTCCCAGCTCACCTGGTAGCTCCCCTCGACGCGGGTCTCGCCGTTGCCTCCCCGCGCCACCCACGCGCGCTCGGCGAACTGCAGCTGGAGCTTCGTGTTGCGCGCCATGCCCAGCTCGCGGATGGCCGCCAGCTTGCGCGGCCGGAAGCCCGCGGCGCGCAGGTCGACGTCGCGCAGCAGCGTGAACGGCAGCGCGAGGATCACGTGGTCCGCCGCGACTTCGCGCGTCGCCGCGTCGCGGGCGAACGCGAGCCGGTAGCGGCCGTCCGCGCCGCGCGAGAGCGCGGACAGGCGCGCGCCGGTCTCGACGCGCGGCCCCAGCGCCTCCGCCATCCGCTGCACGAGGAGGTCGTTGCCGCCGCGGACGTGGTAGCGCTGGTCCGAGACCTCGTAGGGCGACACGCGGTCCTGCGGCGAGCCGCGCAGCAGGTCGACCACGGTGACGGCGCTGATCTCGTCGAGCTCGGCGCCGATCTCCTCGACGTAGGCATTGGCGAGAAGCCGCGCGAGCGGGCTCGCCAGGCCTCCCGGCACGCGCGTCGCGAGCCAGTCGCGCGCGGACATGCGGTCGAGCGCGGCCTGCGCGGGCGTGTGGCGGGCGAACGTGGGCAGCTCGTCGCCGAGGCGGCGGCTGTCGCGCTGCAGGGCCGGCCACAAGGCGGCAAAGTCGCGCGCGGCCTCCTCGTCGCCGTAGCGGGTCCCGCCGATGAGCGCCACCGCCGCCGTGCCGCGCGGCGTCGCGGCATGCAGGTCGTCGAGCTGCAGGCCGAGCCCGATCGCGAGGTCGATGATCGCGTCGTGCGCCGTGTCGATCAACTCGCCGCCGCGCTCGGCGATCTGGTCCTGGTCGAACGCCCTGCGCTCGGTCCAGCAGCGGCCGCCGGGACGCGGCGCGGCTTCGAAGAGCGACACGTCGACGCCGCGGCGCGCCAGCGTCCACGCGGCCGCGAGGCCGGCGAGACCGGCGCCGACGACGACCACGGGCGCGACCGGTTGCCTGCGCTGCGCCGCGGCGGGCAGCGGCAGCAACGCGGCGCCGAAGGCCGCAGCGCCGCGCCGCAGCGCCTCGCGGCGGGCTTCGCGCCGCTCGCCTTCGCGCCGCGCGGCCGCGCGCGCCTCGCAGGCGCGAGCCCGCTCGCGCTCGTCGGCGCAACCCGGATCGGTGCGGCGAGCGAGCGACTGCAACGCGCGCATCAGCGGCGAGCGGGCGCCGCGCGTCACGGCCGCGCTCCGTTGCGCCGCATGCCAATCTCCTGGTTCCGCATCGACCGCCTCCTCCGGGTATTCGGAGCGGCGATGCTATCGCGCCCGGCCGCGCGCCGCCAACGGCGCGGACTCAGGTGCCCTTGAGCAGGACCAGCACCGCGCCTGCGCCGCCCGCGTGCCGCGGCGCCTCGCAGTACGCGAGCACCTCGTCCCAGTGCGCGAGCCAGCGCCGCACCTTGCCCTTCAGCACCGGCTCCTTGCCCGGGGAGGTGAGCCCCTTGCCGTGGACCACGCGGACACAGCGGGCGCCGCGCGAGCGCGCGTCGAGCAGGAAGTCGGCCAGCTGGTCGCGGGCCTCCTCGGAGTTGAGGCCGTGCAGGTCGATCTCGCCCTGCAGCGACCAGTGCCCGCGGCGCAACTTGGCCAGCAGGTCGCCGCCGATGCCGGGCCGCACGAACGTCTGCTCGCCCTCCTGCTCCTGGCCGGCGTCCCACGCGTGCAGCGCGGGCGCGGCGCCGTACTTCGACGCGAGCAGCGCGTCCTCCTCGTCGGCGATGCGCTGCCGCGGCTGCGGCGACGGAGCGGGGCGCGCGATCGGCGCGCGGTTGCGCGGCTTGTGGCGCTCGACGTCGGCGAACGCCTGCGCGAGGTCGACGTCGCCCTCCGCGTGCTTGGTGGCCGCGATGGCGCGCTTCGGCGCCACGCGCGGCTGCGGCTCGCGGTGCGCGTGGCCGCGCGCCGGCGGCGAAGGCTTGCGCGCGGCCTCCTGCGCCTTGCGCAGCTCGAGCAGCGCCTTGAGGTCGCCGAGCTTCGCCACTTGGGCCTCAGGCCGTGTGGTGTTCGAGATACGCCTCGGCGTCGAGCGCGGCCATGCAGCCCGTGCCCGCCGAGGTGACGGCCTGGCGGTAGACGTGGTCGGCGACGTCGCCCGCGGCGAACACGCCGGGCACGCTGGTCGCGGTGGCGTCGCCTTGCGTGCCGCTGCGCACCGTGATGTAGCCGTTGGTCATGTCGAGCTGGCCGGCGAAGATCTCCGTGTTCGGCGTGTGCCCGATGGCGATGAACACGCCCTGCACCTTCAGCTCCTGCGGCGCGTGCGTGTCGCGGTGCTTGATGCGCACGCCGGTGGCGCCGGTCGCGTCGCCGAGCACCTCGTCGAGCACGTGGTTCCACACCACGCGCACGTTGCCGCCGTCGCGCGTGCGCGCCATCAGCTTGTCGATCAGGATCGCCTCGGCGCGGAAGCGGTCGCGGCGGTGCACGACCGTGACGGTGCGCGCGATGTTGGACAGGTACAGCGCCTCCTCGACCGCGGTGTTGCCGCCGCCGACGACGACGACGTCCTGCCCCTTGTAGAAGAAGCCGTCGCAGGTGGCGCAGGCCGACACGCCCTTGCCCATGAACGCCTGCTCCGAGGCGAGCCCGAGGTAGCGCGCCGACGCGCCGGTGGCGATGATCAGCGCGTCGCAGGTGTACTCGCCGCTGTCGCCCACCAGGCGCTTCGGCGTCGCCGCGAGGTCGACCGACTGGATCTGGTCGAACACGAGCTCTGTCTCGAAGCGCTCGGCGTGGCGCTGGAAGCGCGCCATGAGGTCCGGACCCATCACCCCGTCGGCGTCCGCGGGCCAGTTGTCGACCTCGGTGGTCGTCATCAGCTGCCCGCCCTGCTGGAAGCCGGTGATCAGCACGGGCTTCAGGTTCGCGCGCGCGGCGTAGACCGCGGCGGTGAAGCCGGCGGGACCGGAGCCGAGGATGAGCAGGCGAGCGTGCTTCGCGGGCATGGCGGGCTTTCGCGTGGCGGGAACGTGCAATTCTAAGAGAGATGGGGACGCCGTCCTGCCCGCGCAATGCTCTCCGCGCAGCGCCGGGGCAGCCTTTTCGGGCTATACTCGCCCGACCGATTCACGCAGCAACTCGATGATTTTCAAAGCGAAGCCCGCAGGGAACCGGCGCATGCCGGCCGCACAGGAGCCCCGTCAGCTCTCACCGCGCTTCGAGCGCCTGCTGCGCGAGTCCCGCTGGCTCGTCGTCGTCGCGATCCTGGCACTTCTCGCGCTGATCCTCGGCAGCTACTCGCGCAACGACCCGGCCTGGTCGTTTTCCGGCACCGGCGCGCCGGTGAGCAACCTGGGCGGCAGGGCCGGCGCGTGGCTCGCCGACCTCCTGCTGTACCTCTTCGGCGCGTCCGCGTGGTGGCTCGTGGCGGCGGGCGGCGTGATCGTGCTCCACGCCTACCGGCGCATCGCCGATCCGGAGCACGAAAGCGAACATCCGCTGCTGTACGGCAGCGCGGGATTCGCGCTCGTGCTGCTGTCGTCGGCTGCGGTCGAATCGCTGCGCCTGTGGCGCCTGCCGCTCGCGCTGCCGGGCGACCCGGGCGGCGCGATCGGCGACACGATCGGCCGCGGGCTGGCCGCCGTGTTCGGGTTCAACGGCGCCACGCTGCTGCTGCTGGCCGCGTTCGCGGTCGGGCTCTCGCTGTTCACGGGGCTGTCGTGGCTGCGCCTGATGGAGCGCATCGGCCTCCTCGCCGAGAAGGCGGTCGCGTGGGCCAGGCGCAAGCGCGAGGAGTACGTCGACCGGCGCATCGGCGAGCAGTCGGCGAGCGAGCGCGAGGCGATGGTGGAGCGCGAGCTCGTCGTCGAGGAGGAGCGCGAGCCGATCGTGGTCGTGCCGCCTCCGCCGAGCGTGCCGAAGTCGGACCGCGCGGTGAAGGAGAAGCAGCGACCGCTGTTCGTCGACATGCCCGACTCGCCGCTGCCGCCGCTCTCGCTGCTCGAAGACGCGCCGCCGGCCTCGGAGACCGTGGGCGCCGAGACGCTCGAGTTCACGTCGCGCCTGATCGAGCGCAAGCTCGCCGACTTCGGCGTGGCGGTGAAGGTGCTCGCCGCCTACCCGGGGCCGGTCATCACCCGCTACGAGATCGAGCCCGCGGTTGGCGTGAAGGGCGCGCAGATCGTCAACCTGGTGAAGGACCTCGCGCGCGCGCTGTCGGTGGTGAGCATCCGCGTCGTGGAGACGATCCCCGGCAAGAGCTGCATGGCGCTCGAACTGCCCAACCCCAAGCGGCAGATCGTCAAGCTGGTGGAGATCCTGTCCTCGCAGGCCTACAACGACGCCGCCAGCGTCACCACTCTCGCGCTGGGCAAGGACATCTCCGGCCGCCCGGTCATCATCGACCTCGCGAAGATGCCGCACCTGCTGGTGGCCGGCACCACCGGCTCGGGCAAGTCGGTGGCCGTCAACGCGATGATCCTGTCGCTGCTCTACAAGGCCGAGCCGCGCCAGGTGCGCCTCATCCTGATCGACCCCAAGATGCTCGAGCTGTCGGTCTACGACGGCATCCCGCACCTGCTGGCGCCGGTCGTCACCGACATGAAGCTCGCGCCCAACGCGCTCAACTGGTGCGTGGGCGAGATGGAGCGGCGCTACCGCGTGATGAGCCAGCTCGGCGTGCGCAACCTCGCCGGCTACAACGCGAAGATCGCGGAAGCCAGGAAGGCCGGCAAGCCGATCCTCAATCCCGCGGCGGCGGCCCCCGAGGCGCCCGAGCCGCTGGAGGAGATGCCGATCATCGTCGTCGTGGTCGACGAGCTCGCCGACCTCATGATGGTGACGGGCAAGAAGCTCGAGGAGCTGATCGCGCGCATCGCGCAGAAGGCGCGCGCGGCGGGCATCCACCTGATCCTCGCCACGCAGCGCCCGAGCGTCGACGTGATCACCGGCCTCATCAAGGCGAACGTGCCCTCGCGCATCGCGTTCCAGGTGGCGAGCAAGGTCGACTCGCGCACGATCCTCGACCAGATGGGCGCCGAGGCGCTGCTCGGGCAGGGCGACATGCTCTACCACCCGGTCGGCTCCGGGCACCCGCAGCGCGTGCACGGCGCGTTCGTGTCGGACGCCGAGGTGCACCGCGTCGTCGAGCACCTCAAGGAGCAGGGCGAGCCCAAGTACGTCGAGGGCCTGCTCGAGGGGGCGGAGGGCGACGACGCCGCCGACGGCGTGGGGCTCGAGGGCGGCGACGCCGAATCGGACCCGCTCTACGACCAGGCGGTCGCCGTGGTGCTGAAGACGCGCCGCCCGTCGATCTCGCTGGTGCAGCGCCACCTGCGCATCGGCTACAACCGCTCGGCGCGCCTGATCGAGCAGATGGAGCGTGCGGGACTCGTCTCGGCGATGGGCGCCAACGGCAACCGCGAGGTGCTGGTGCCGGCTGGGAAGGGCGAGGGGTAGTGCGCCGGGTCGCCGCGCTCGCGGCCACGATCATGGACGGCGTCGTTCCCGCGA
>JAOUIA010000108.1 GCA_029884335.1 Betaproteobacteria bacterium | reverse complement strand
CAAGACGCGTCGCGGCAGGCGGCCGAGGCGCGTCGCTGCGTAAGACGAAGGTGGACCAAGGAGGCCGCCGCGCGCGTCACGCGGCGAGGGGCCCCGTTGTCGCGGAGCGCAACGGGGATCGACGCCAGGACGCGTCGCGGCAGGCGGCCGACGCGCGACCCTGCGACGTTGCCGCGGGGTATGACGAGGCCGCGCGAGCACGCCCCTCACCCCCGGCCCTGCTCCGGCCCTCACCCCCGGCCCCTCTCCCGCCTGACGGCGGGAGAGGGGAGTGGTGGTCTCCCCTCGCCCCGCGCCGGCGGGGAGAGGGGTCGGGGGTGAGGAGCGCGCCGCTTTGCGCGGGAACCCGCCGCTAGAACACGTACGGGACGATGTTCGACGCGCGACCGCCCGGAAGGTAGATCGTCGCGCTCGTGTTGCTGTGGAACACGATGCTCACCGGGCCATCGTCGCCGTCCAGCAGTGGCGAACGGTGAATCGTGCAGGAGATGCACTGGCCGAAGCGGTACTTGGTAAGCACTCCGCTGAAGTTCCGGTTGCCGTTCGTCGTCGCTCCGGCCGCGAGGTACCAGATCGGCTCGCCGGTCGGGCGATACGAGTAGACCGACAGGACGAGGACGCCGTTGCGCACCGCGAGCACGTATCCGCCCCCGGGTTCGTTGGAGTTCCACCAGATGCCGGTCTCGGGCGCCAACGGCGGCAGCGGGTTGTAGATCGAGAAGACGCCACCGCTGACCTGCACCCGGTTGTCGAAGGTGACGTGGTCGTCCATGCAGTACGCCGAGCTCGCGTTGCCGCAACTCCCCGGAGGCTCGAACTCGAACACGGCGATGTGGATGTAGTAGATGCCGTCGGGCGGGACCAGCAGGGGCGCGGTACCGACCAGGTTGCTGAGGAACTGCCCGGGGGACAGGGTGGCGGGCGTCAGGTTGAACGACGCGATCGTCCAGTAGGTAAAGCCTCCCGAGCCGATCGGTGCGGTCGTCACGATGAGCCGGGGCTGGATGGTCCCGGAGAAGTTGAACGAGCTGTTGTTCGTCAACCGCTCGATGGTCGCCGTGGCGGTGGTCTGACCGGCGTCCATCGACCATGAGACGTTCCCGGAGATGTCCAGGGCGCCGTTGACGTTGTAGTTCTTCGGGCTCGGGCGCGAGGCCGTCGCCGCGCTGTGCGGAATCACCATCTCGTCGCCGAGGTCCGCTGCGAACGACGATGCTGCCGTGACGAGCGACAGCAGGACGACCAAAACCCTCTTCATCGCATGCCTCCCATCGAGAGTGGCCCGCCCTTAGGGCCGTGCCACTAGCATGCGCTCAAACCCCGGCGACTTGGAACACCCGCCTGGCGCGGGCGCTTGCGATGCCGTTTTCGCGGTGGGCGCGCGCAATGGCGGCAGCGCGGGCGCGCCCGGGCTCGCACAACCGCGGTCCTCTTGCCCGCATTCGGGCGGAAGCGGTCCGGGAGCGCGGGCCGCTATCCCGCCTCGCCCGCCGTCAGGCGGGAGAGTGCCGGGGGTGAGGGAATTCACTCCCCTCGCCCGCCGTCAGGCGGGAGAGGGGTCAGCGCAGGGGAGGGAATCTAGCCCTTGCGGTACGCCCCGCCCTTCGGCACCGTCCAGAAGTGCACGTTGCGCACGCCGACCTGCAGGCTGCGGTCGGGCTTCCAGTCGCCCATGTCGAACTCGTGCGACACGATGCGCGTGCCGGGTGCCAGCTTGAGCAGCTTCGGGCGCAGCTTGACGTTGAGCTGCGGCAGCAGGTAGAGCGTGATCACCGTCGCGGGCCGAAGGTCGAGCTCGAACAGGTCGCCGAGCAGGAACTGCACCTTGTCGGCGACGCCGGCTTCCTTGGCGTTCGCCTTCGCCTCGTCGACGCGCTGCGGGTCGATGTCTATCCCGAGTCCGCGGGTGCCGAAGCGCTTCGCCGCCGCGATCGGAATGCGCCCGTCGCCGGAGCCAAGGTCGTAGAGCACGTCCTTGCCGGTGACCTTGGCGACGTCGAGCATCGCGTCGACGACCTCCGGCGGCGTGGGCACGTACACGACGTCGGGCGCGCGCGCCGGCTTGGGCTGCGCGAGCGCGGGGCGCGCGAGCGGCAGCAGGGCGGCGGCGATGGCGAGCTTGCGGCGGGCGAGATCCATGGGCACCTCCGGGGCGCGCACTAGGGCGGCGAAGGGTCGCAGTGTAGACGCTTCCGGCGCGCGCGGCTGCGTCCTGTCGCGATGCGCCCGCGGGTTCAGTCGACGCGCACGCGCGCGAAGCGCCGCTTGCCGGCCTGCACGACGACCGTCGTCCCCGCGGCCACCCGCAGCGTCTTGTCCTCGACCACGCTGCCGTCCACCCTGAGCCCGCGCTGGGCGATCATGCGCAGCGCCTCCGACGTCGAGTCGACCACGCCGGCCTGCTTCGCGAGATTGGCCACCGCGATGCCGGCGCCGGCGGTGGCGATCGCCACCTCCGGCATGTCGTCGGGCAGCGCACCGCCGCGGAAGCGCGCCTCGAAGTCGGCGAGCGCGCGTTCGGCGTCGGCGCGCGAGTGGAAGCGCTCGACGATCTCCTGCGCGAGCGCCACCTTGGCGTCGCGCGGGTTGCGGCCCGCCGCGACCTCGCGCTTCAGCTTCTCGATCTCCCCGACCGGCAGGAACGACACGAGCGGGTACCAGCGCCACATCAGCTCGTCGGAGATCGACATCACCTTGCCGAACATCTCGCCGGGCGCCTCGGCGATGCCGACGTAGTTGCCCTTCGACTTCGACATCTTCTCGGTGCCGTCGAGCCCCTCGAGCAGCGGCATCGTGAGGATGCACTGCGGCTCCTGCCCGAAGTCCTTCTGCAGCTCGCGGCCGACCAGCAGGTTGAACTTCTGGTCGGTGCCGCCGAGCTCGATGTCGGCCTTGAGCGCCACCGAGTCGTAACCCTGCATCAGCGGGTAGAGGAACTCGTGCACCGCGATCGGCTGGTTGCCGCGGAAGCGCCTGGCGAAGTCGTCGCGCTCGAGCATGCGCGCGACCGTGTAGCGCGACGCGAGGCGGATCATCCCCGCGGCGCCGAGCGGCTCGCACCACTCGGAGTTGTAGCGGATCTCGGTGCGCGCCGGGTCGAGCACCTTCGAGGCCTGCGCGTGGTAGGTCTTCGCGTTCGCCTCGATCTGCTCGCGCGTGAGCGGCGGCCGCGTCGCGTTGCGCCCCGACGGGTCGCCGATCATCGACGTGAAGTCGCCGATGAGGAAGATCACCTGGTGGCCGAGGTCCTGCGCCTGCCGCAGCTTGTTCAGCACGACCGTGTGGCCGAGGTGGATGTCGGGCGCCGTCGGGTCGAGGCCGAGCTTGATGCGCAGCGGCACGCCGCGCGCGAGCTTCGCCTCGAGCTCGCTCTCGACGAGCAGCTCGTCCGCGCCGCGGCGGAAGACGTCGAGCTGCTCGCGCGCGCCGGGCGTCATCGGACTGCCCTCCGCGCTGACGCGCTGCGGGGCAGTTCGCGCTTGGGGCGGACCTGCGCGCTCACGGCTTCGCGTTGCGCAGCGCCACGGCGCGCTGCGCCGCGGGCCTCGCGTAGCAGCGCGAGTGCCAGTCGGCCACTCGCGGCCAGCGGGCGAGCCCGAAGGCCGGCGCGCGGAACAGGACCGCCGCCAGGTTGAGGTCGGCAATGGTGAAAGCGTCGGCGGCGAGCCACTGCCGTCCCGCGAGCGCGCCTTCGAGCACGTCGAGCTTGACGGGCAGCTTGCGCGCGGCCTCCTCGGCGATGGGGGGCTTGCGGTCGGCTTCGGGCAGCAGCATCGTGTGGTACGCCCACTGGCCGAGCGGGCCCTCGACCTCGGTCGCGCCCCACAGCGTCCACTGGTAGGTCAACGCCTCGCCCCGGAGGTCGGCCGGCCACAGCTTGCCCGCCTTGCGCGCGAGATAGAGCGTGATGGCGAGCGATTCGAACAGCGGGAAGCCGTCGTCGACGATCGCGGGAATCGTCGCGTTCGGGTTGATCGCGCGGTACTCCGCGGACTTGATCTCGGGGCCGCCGAACTTCCAGGCGACGTGCTCGTAGGGGAGGCCGAGTTCCTCGGCGGCCCAGTAGACGCGGAAGGCGCGCGACGCCGCGGCGCCGTAGATGGTCAGGCTCATGAATTGGCGAGTAGGCTACAGCCGGGGTGGTCGGGGAGGGGGCTGGCGCGTCGTTTGCTAGAATTCCCCCCTTCTCACGAAGGCGGGACGGGCGCGGCATGCAGGACGACGGCCGAGCGGGGATTCTAGCGCAGCAGCACGGCGCGGCCGTGCGGCCGGCACGGCGGCTGCGCGCGATGCACGCGCTCGCCATCGCCCTCGGGCTCACCGGCGTTGCGGCATTCGGCATAGCGCCGGAGTCCACGCTGGACCTGCCGCCTGCCCGCACGGTCGAGCGTGCGCTGCCGCTCCCGCCGTTCGTCGCCTCCGAACCGGACGCATCGCCCTATTGGCGGGAGGAGCGCGTGCAGCGCGGCGACACGATCGGCAGCCTGCTCGCGCGCGCCGGCGTCGACGACCCTCGCGCGATGGCTTTCCTGCGCACCGATGCGGCAGCGCGGCCGCTGTACCAGTTGCGGCCGGGCCAGCCGGTGCGCGTCGCGGTCGACGACGAGGGCCGGCTCGCCGCGCTGCGCGTGCGCAGTTCCGGCGGCGACGTTGTCGCGGTCGAGCGCGCAGGCGACGGGTTCGCGACCGCGACCGCGCCCGCCGCCGAGAGCGTCCGCCTGACGCTCGCCTCGGGCACGATCGCCACGTCGCTGTTCGGCGCCGCCGACGCGGCCGGCATCCCCGACGCCGTGACGATGGCGCTCGCCGAACTGTTCGGCGGCGACATCGACTTCCTGCAGGACCTGCGGCGCGGCGACCGCTTTGCCGCGCTCTACGAGACCCGCATGGTCGACGGCGAGCCGGTCGGCACCGGCCGCATCGTCGCCGCCGAGTTCGAGAACCGCGGCCGGCGCTACACGGCTTTCCATTGGCACGACGCCGACGGCCGCGACGCCTGGTATACCTCCGAAGGCCACAGCACGCGCAAGGCATTCCTGCGCTCGCCGATGGAGTTCTCGCGCATGACCTCCGGGTTCTCGCTCGCGCGGCTGCACCCGATCTTCCAGACGCGGCGCGCACACAAGGGCGTGGACTACGCCGCGCCCGCGGGCACGCCGGTGCGCGCCACCGCCGACGGCGTGGTCACGCTGGCCGGCACCAGCGGCGGCTACGGCCTCACGGTCGACCTTCGTCACGCCGGCGCGTACTCGACGCTCTACGCGCACCTGTCCCGCATCGCGCCGCAGGTCCGCAACGGCGCGCGCGTGCGCCAGGGCGAGGTGATCGGCTACGTGGGCGCGACCGGCTGGGCCACCGGCCCGCACCTGCACTACGAGTTCCGCGTCAACGGCGAAGCGCGCAACCCGCTGGCCGTCGCGCTGCCGACGGCGGGCCCGTTGCCGCCGGAGACGCGCGCGGCCTTCCATGCGCACGCCGCGCCGCTCGAGCAGCAGCTTGCGCTCGCGCGCGAAGTCGCCGGCACGCGGGTCGCGGCGCGGGACTGACTTCCGGCGCCGCTTCGCGATGCGCCCGCAGTGCCACGGCGGCGTGATGTCGGGCACGAGCCTCGACGGTGTGGACGCGGTGATCGCCGACTTCTCGCCTGCACAGGGTGTCTGCAGCACGCTGGGCCGCGCGCAAATCCCGTTTCCCGCGCCGTTGCGCCACGAACTCGCCGCGCTGCAGGCAAGCGGCGAGGACGAACTCGCGCGCGCCGCGCGGGCCGGCGTTGCGCTCGCCGACCTCTACGCCGACGCCGTGCTCGCCGCGTGCCGCGCGGCGGGGCTCGCGCCCGCCGACGTCGCCGCGGTCGGCGTCCACGGCCAGACGGTGCGCCACCGTCCCGACGAGGGCTGGACGATCCAGCTCAACGATCCCGCGCGCGTCGCGGAGCGCACGGGCATCGCCGTCGTCGCCGACTTCCGCCGCCGCGACATCGCCGCGGGCGGGCAGGGCGCGCCGCTGGTGCCCGCCTTCCACCACGCGCTCTTCGCGCGCGCCGATCGCGCGCGGGCGATCGTCAACATCGGCGGCATCGCGAACGTCACGCTGCTCGTGCCCGGCCAGCCGGTGCGGGGCTTCGACACGGGGCCGGGCAACGTGCTGCTCGACGACTGGTACGGCCGCCACGCCGACGGCGCGTTCGACGCCGGCGGCGCGTGGGCAGCGTCGGGGCGCGTCGACCACGCGCTGCTGCACGCGATGCTGGCCGAGCCCTTCTTCGCTGCGCCCCCCCCGAAGAGCACGGGACGCGACCTCTTCAACGCCGGGTGGCTCGACGCGGTGCTCGCGCACAGCGGCATCACCGGGCATTCCGCGGACGTGCAGGCCACGCTCGCCGCGCTCACCGCGCGCGCGATCGCCGACGCGATCCGCCACGCGAGCCCGCAGGTCGCCGAGGTCCTCGTCTGCGGCGGCGGCGCGCACAACTCGACGCTGATGCGGCTGCTCGGGCACGACCTGGCGCCGGCGCGCGTGGTGCCGACCTCCGACGAAGGCGTGGCGGTGGGCGAGGTGGAGGCTCTCGCCTTCGCCTGGCTCGCGCGCGAGGCGCTCGCGGGACGCACCGGCAGCCTGCCCGCGGTCACCGGCGCGGCCGGGCCTCGCGTGCTGGGTGCGATCTATCCGCAGTGACGCCGGCGGGTCAGGTCATGCGGGGCAGGATGGTGCCCGGCACGGTCGACGCGCTTGTCGGCGCAACGAAGAGCGGGGCGGGACGGGGGTGAGAACGCCCGGCCCCGAAGTTGCGCACGAAGCGGGCTTCGAGGCCGCGACTCGGCATGGCAAAGGCGTGGGCAAGCTCACCCCCGCGCCTCCCCTCCGCATCCCGGAAACGAAAACGGCGGCCCGGGGCCGCCGTCATCGGTTCCGGTCGACCCCTACACCGAGAAGCTCGACCCGCACCCGCACGTGGTCTGCGCGTTCGGGTTCTTGATCACGAACTGCGCGCCCTCGAGGCCTTCCTGGTAGTCGATCTCGGCGCCGACCAGGTACTGGTAGCTCATCGGGTCGATCAGCAGCGTGACGCCGTTCTTGTCGAGCGAGGTGTCGTCGTCGTTGACGACCTCGTCGAACGTGAAGC
>JAOUIA010000107.1 GCA_029884335.1 Betaproteobacteria bacterium | reverse complement strand
TGCGATGCTCGCCGCCTGCGGCGCGATCCCCTCCACGCACGACTTCCACTACGACGCTTTCCTCGTTGCGGCGTTCCCGCGCGGCGCCGAGTTTCCCGACTGGGGCGAGCCCGCGGCGCCCCCGCCCCTGCCGAATGCGGGCGTGCGCGCGTTCTCCATCGACGATCACACGACCACCGAGATCGACGACGCGTTCTCCGTGCGCGAGCTGCCCGACGGCAACGTCGAGGTCGGCATCCACATCGCCGCGCCGGCGCTCGCGATGGCCAAGGGCAGCCGGCTCGACGCGATCGCGCGCGAGCGCCTGTCCACCGTGTACATGCCGGGACGCAAGCTCACGATGCTGCCCGAGCCCGTCGTCGACGCGTTCACTCTGAAGGCGGGCACTGCGCGCCCCGCGCTGTCGCTGTACGTCGTGACGACGCATGCGGGCGAGCCCGTCCGCGTCGACACGCGCGTGAATGCGGTGGACGTCGCTGCGAACCTGCGTCTCGACGAAGTGGGCGAGGCGTTCGCCAACGACCTGCCCTCGCCCGCGGACCCGCCGTGGAGCGGCGAGCTCCGCGCGCTGTGGAAGCTCGCGCGGCGCCTTTCCGCGCAGCGCGGCAAGACCGACATCGAGCGCGTCGACTACAGCTTCTACGTCGACTGGGAAGCGGACTCGGGGCTGGGCGAGCCGGGGCGCGTGACGATCGCGCCGCGTCCGCGCGGCTCGCCGCTCGACCGGCTGATCGCCGAGCTGATGATCTTCGTGAACAACACCTGGGGCAAGCTCCTCGCCGATCGCGGCGCCATGGGCCTGTACCGGACGCAGGGCGCCGGCAAGGTGAAGATGAGCACGCGCCCCGGCGAGCACCAGGGGCTCGGGCTGTCGCACTACCTGTGGGCGAGCTCGCCGCTGCGCCGCTACGCCGACCTCGTCAACCAGCGCCAGCTGCTCGCGGTGGTCGCGGGCGAGCGGCCGCCTCACCCGGAGAACGACGCCGAGCTCTTCGCCGCGCTCGCCGACTTCGAGGCGACCTACGCGCAGTACGCGGAGTTCCAGGACCGCATGGAGCACTACTGGTGCCTGCGCTGGCTGTTGCAGGAGCGCGTGGCGGAGACGCCGGCGACGGTGATCCGCGAGAACCTCGTGCGCTTCGACCGGCTGCCGCTGACGATGCGCCTCGCCGACCTGCCGGACTCGCCGCCCGGCACACCCGTTCGCGTCGCGATCGGCAAGGTCGACCTGCTCGCCGCTACGCTCGAGTGCCGCGTCGCCGGGGTGGGGGTCGTCGCGTAGCCGCAGCCTTGTGTCGCGTCGTCGCCTACGGCTGTCGCCGGTAGACTACAGCGACGGCCGAATCGCATGACAACGACATGGTCCGCGCTACAATGACCGTGCGCCCGCCGCCGACCGCCATTGCCGCGCAAGAACGCACCGACGCGAGTCCCCCCGCCGCCCGCCTCGGGCGAGGCCCCGGTCGTCCCCGTTCGCCGCGCGCGCAGGACCGCGGCGCCTCAGGCGCCGGCTGAAGGGCCGGTCGCCAAGGCTCCGGCCACACCGCGTCCGAGGCCCGCACCGGTGGCGAAGCCGAAGACCGCGGCAAACGAGCCTGCGGTGCCGGCGAAGCCCGCGTCGCCAGCGACCGTCGCGCGCGCGCCGCGCACCGCGCGCATCGCCCCGGCCGGTGCCCTTCCCCCCGCGCGCATCCCGCCCGAGGCGCTCAAGAGCGACCGCAACGACAGGCTGCTCGCGTGGACGTTCGGCGTCTCCGTCGCACTGCACCTGGTCGTGCTGTCGATCCACTTCGCGCCGATCGTCATCAAGGATCTCGGCCGTGGCCCGCCGCTGGAGGTGGCGCTGGTCAACGCGAAGACGAAGGAGAAGCCGACCAAGGCCGACGTGCTGGCGCAGGCCAACCTCGACGGCGGCGGCAACACCGACCAGAAGCGCCGCGCGCGCTCGCCGCTGCCGGTGCTGCCGAAGGACAGCGCGCAAAACGAGATAACGATCGCCACGCAGAAGGTCGAGGACCTCGAGCGGCAGGCGCGCGAACTCCTGACGCGACTCAAGGCCCAGCAGCAGGCCGCCGTTCCGCCTCCGCAGCAGCAAGCGCAGCCGCAGGCGCCGGAGCTGCCGACGGCCAAGGAGATGATGCAGAACACGCTCGAGGCGATGCGGCTCGAGGCGCAGATCGCCAAGGACATGGAGGCCTACCAGCAGCGGCCCAAGCGCCGCTTCGTCGGTGCGCGCGCGGAGGAGTACCGCTTCGCCCGCTACGTCGAGGACTGGAGGCTCAAGGTCGAGCGCATCGGCAACCTCAACTATCCGGAAGCGGCGCGGCAGAACAAGCTCTACGGCAGCCTGCTGCTCACCGTGTCGATCCGCGCCGACGGCTCGCTCGAGTCCGTCGAGGTGAACCGCTCGTCCGGACAGCGCATCCTCGACGCTGCGGCAGTGAAGATCGTCGAGATGTCCGCGCCCTACGCGTCTTTCCCGCCGGACATCCGTCGCGACACCGACATCCTGCACATCACGCGGACGTGGACGTTCGCGAAGGGCGACGAGCTGGTCAGCCAGTGATCAGGCAACAGGTGACAGGTAACAGGTAACAGATGCCCGCGGGTGGCGTAGCGCGCTTCCCAATTGTTTGACTGGCAGCCCACGCTATGATTCGGGGGCTGCGAGTTGGCGCCGATTCGTCGTTGCCTGTCACCTGTCACCTGTCACCTGATGCCTGATGCCTGACCGCTACGCCGTCGTCGGCAACCCCATCGCGCACTCCAAGTCGCCGCAGATCCACGCGGCGTTCGCGCGCACGACCGGGCAGGACGTGAGCTACGAGCGGCTGCTCGCGCCGCTCGACGGCTTCGTCGCGACGGTCGAGCAGTTCCGCCGCGAGGGCGGGCGGGGCCTCAACGTCACCGTGCCGTTCAAGCTCGAGGCCTTCGCGCTCGCCGCGCTGCACTCGAGCCGCGCGCAGCTCGCCGGCGCGGTGAACACGCTCCACCTCGAGGCCGACGGCACCTGGTACGGCGACAACACCGACGGCGCCGGGCTGGTGCGCGACCTCGCGCACAACCTCGGGATCGAGCTTCGCGACGCGCGCATCCTCGTGCTCGGCGCCGGCGGCGCGACGCGCGGCATCCTCGGCCCCCTGCTCGACTGCCTGCCGAGGGCCCTGGCCGTGTCGAACCGCACGCACGACAAGGCCGTGGCGCTGGCGCGGCAGTTCGCTCCGCTCGGGCCCATCGAGGCGATCGCGCCCGCCGGCCTTGCGGGCCGCGAGTTCGACCTCGTGGTGAACTCGACCTCGGTCGGCGTCGTCTCCGCGAAGCACGACTGGCCTGCGTCCGTGTTCGCGCCGGGCTCGTTCGCCTACGACCTCGTCTACTCGGACGAGCCCACGCAGTTCGTGCGCTGGGCGCAGCAGCACGGCGCGGCGCGCACCGCCGACGGGCTGGGCATGTTGATCGAGCAGGCCGCCGAGAGCTTCCACCTCTGGCGCGGCGTGCGCCCCGAGACGATGCCGGTCTTCGCACTGCTGCGGCCGCGCTAGCCTGCGATGGCCGGGCGGCGGCGGCCGATCTTGCGCTGGCTCGGCATCGCGCTCGCCGCGCTGCTTGCGTTCGCTGCGCTGGTCCACGGCTGGTACGCCGCGCAGATCCTCTACTGGCGCTGGAACCCGGTCGGCGAGACCGCGTTCATGCGCCACCGGATGGACGAGCTTCGCGCGAAGAGCCCGAAGGCCGAGCTGCGCTACCAGTGGGTGCCCTACGAGCGCGTCTCGGGCAACCTCAAGCGCGCGATGATCGCCGCCGAGGACGCGAAGTTCGTCGACCACGAGGGTTTCGACTGGGACGGCATCCAGAAGGCGATGGAGCGCAACGAGCGGCGCGGGCGCGTCGTCGCTGGCGGCTCGACGATCACCCAGCAGCTCGCCAAGAACCTGTTCCTGTCGCCGCAGCGCAGCTGGCTGCGCAAGGGGCAGGAGGCGGCGATCACGCTCATGCTCGAGGCGCTGCTGCCGAAGCGCCGCATCCTCGAGATCTACCTCAACGTCGTCGAGTGGGGCAGCGGCGTGTTCGGGGCCGAGGCCGCGGCGCGGCGCCACTTCGGCGTCTCCGCCGCCCAGCTGTCGCCCGAGCAGGCGGCGCGGCTCGCGGCGATGGCGCCCAACCCGCGCTTCTACGAGCGCAACCCCGGGGCGCCGGGGCTCGCGCGCAAGACCGCGATCATCCTCGGGCGCATGCCCTCGGCCGAGCTGCCCTGAAAGAGGCCGCGCAGGGTTCGCGCGCAGCGGGGACGCGCGTAGAATGCGCCCGGATCTCGTCCGCGCCGCACGCCGCTTGAACCCGCCCTCGCCATGCCCGACACGCTCGAAGAGAAGCCGGCCGAACGGCACGAGGCGCCGGCGCGCGTGCAGGACGCGCTCGCCGAGGTCACCAGCCTCCTCCGCAAGAACCGCCTCGTAGAGGGGCTGGTCCACGAGCAGGCGGCGCACGCGCCCGACGCCGAGCGCGCGGGGCTCGTCGAGTCGCTCGTCACCAAGCAGAACCGGGCGCTGCTGCAGCGTCGGCTCGACCGGCTGCACCCGGCCGACATCGCCTACATCCTCGAGGCGCTGCCGCTCGACGAGCGGCTGTACCTGTGGGACCTGGTCAAGTCCGCCGAGCGCGACGGCGAGATCCTGGTCGAGGTCTCCGACGCGGTGCGCGAGTCGCTCATCGACTCGATGGACACCGACGAGCTGGTCGCCGCGGCGGAGACGCTGGAGGCCGACGAGCTCGCCGCCATCGCCGACGACCTGCCGCAGGAGGTCATCGACGACGTCTTCCAGAAGCTGCCCGTCGACGAGCGCGAGCAGCTGCGCCAGGCGATGTCCTTCGAGGAGGACATGGTCGGCGCGCTGATGGACTTCGAGGACGTGCAGATCCGCGCCGACGTGACGCTCGAGGCGGTGCTGCGCTACCTGCGCCGCTTCGACGAGCTGCCGTCGCAGACCGACCAGCTGTTCGTCGTCGACCGCGACGAGCGCCTGCTCGGCGTGCTGCCGATCAACGCGCTGATCGTCAACGACCCGGAGCGCAAGGTCGAGGAGCTCATGCGCGCGCCGACGGTGAAGCTGCTGCAGCACGAGAAAGCCGACTCCGCCGCCAGCGCGTTCGAGCGCTACGACCTCGTCTCGGCGCCGGTGGTCGACACCAACGACCGGCTGGTGGGGCGCGTGACCGTCGACGAGGTGCTCGACTTCGTGCGCGAGCGCGGGCACGAGGAGGTGCTGGCGCAGGCCGGCCTGCGCGAGGAGGAGGACGTGTTCGCCTCGGTGTGGAGCTCGTTCCGCAACCGCTGGGCGTGGCTGGCCGTCAATCTCGTCACCGCGTTCGTCGCCTCGCGCGTGATCGGCGTGTTCGAGGGCACGATCGAGAAGCTCGTCGCGCTCGCCGCGCTGATGCCGATCGTGGCCGGCATCGGCGGCAACTCCGGCAACCAGACGATCACGATGATCGTGCGCGCCGCCGCGCTCGGCCAGGTCGCGCGCGAGCACGCGAAGAAGCTGCTGCGCAAGGAGGCGCAGGTCGCGCTGCTGAACGGGCTGGTCTGGGGCGGCGTGATGGGGCTGGTGGCGATGCTGCTCTACAAGGACGTGCCGCTCGGCGTGGTGATGGTGCTGGCGATGACGCTCAACCTGCTGCTCGCGGCGGCGATGGGCGTGCTGATACCGATGACGATGCTGCGCTACGGGCGCGACCCGGCGATGGGCTCGTCGGTGCTGATCACCGCCGTCACCGACTCCGGAGGCTTCTTCATCTTCCTCGGCCTCGCGACGCTGTTCCTGGTGCGCTAGAGAAGGCGGCGCGCGGATGGACTCGGTGCGCCTGTCGAAGGAGAAGCTCGCCGCCGACCTGATCTGCGGCGTGGCGCGGCTGCTCACCGGCGCTCGCGCGCTGTGGCGCGGCACCGCGCCCTCGGCGGAGCCGCGCATCTACTACGCAAACCACACGAGCCACGTCGACTTCGTCCTCATCTGGGCGTCGCTGCCCGACGAGCTTCGTGCGCGCGCGCGGCCGGTGGCCGGCGCGGACTACTGGAACGCGACGCCGCTGCGGCGCTGGCTGGTGCACGAGGTGTTGCGCGGCGTCGTCATCGAGCGCGTGAAGACGGAGGGCGGCGGGAACCCCGTCGAGCAGATGGTCGCCGCGCTCGACCACGGCGACTCGCTCATCCTGTTCCCCGAGGGCACGCGCAACATGACCGACGAGCTGCTGCTGCCCTTTCGCGGCGGCATCTACCACGTGGTCGCCGCGCGGCCGGAGGTGGCCTGCGTGCCGGTGTGGAGCGAGAACCTCAACCGCGTGATGCCCAAGGGCGAGGTCGTCCCGATCCCGCTGCTGTGCACGCTCTCCTTCGGCGAGCCGGTGCGCATCGCGCCGGGCGAGGACCGGGACGCCTTTCTCGCGCGCCTGCGCGACGCGCTGCTCGCGCTCGCGCCGCCGCGGAACTGACACGGGCCATGCGCCACGACCCCGTCAGCCTGTTCGCCGGCGTCTTCGCGCTGCTGCTCGCGGCGAGCCTCGCCGGCCTCGTCCTGCGCCGGCGCCGCGCGGCGGGCGAGCCCAACGAGCTGGTCGACACGCTCAACGCGCGCATCAAGGCGTGGTGGTGGATGACGCTCGCCCTCGCGATCGCGTCGGCGTTCGGCACGGGCGGCGTCATGGTGCTGTTCGCGTTCATCTCGTTCCTGTGCCTGCGCGAGTACGTCTCTATCGCCTACACGCGCCGCACCGACCACTGGGCGCTGGCGCTCGCGTTCTTCTTCTTCCTGCCGCTGCAGTACGTGCTGGTGGGCTGGCGCTGGTTCGAGGTGTACGTCGTCCTGATTCCCGTCTACGGGTTCCTGACGCTGCCGGCATTCGCCGCGTTGTCGAGCGACACCACGCGCTACTTCGAGCGCGCGGCGAAGGTGCTGGCGGCCCTCGTGACCTGCGTCTATTGCGTGTCGTACGTTCCTGCGCTGATGACGCTGCGCATTGCCGGCTTCGAGGGCGGCGGGCTGCTGCTCATCGCCTGGCTCGTGCTGGTCGTGCAGGTCTCCGAGATCCTGCAGCACGTCTGGGGCCGCCTGTTCGGCCGCCACCTCGTCGCGCCGGCGCTCTCC
>JAOUIA010000106.1 GCA_029884335.1 Betaproteobacteria bacterium | reverse complement strand
CGGCACGACCGGTGCAACCGGCCCGCAGGGTCCGCAGGGCGACACCGGCGCACAGGGTCCGGCCGGCCCGATCGGGCCGCAAGGTCCGCAAGGCGCGACGGGCGCGACGGGCGCAACCGGTCCGCAGGGTCCGCAAGGGGTCCAGGGTCCGCAGGGCGCCACCGGCGCGATGGGCCCAGCGGGGGCTGCCGGCGCCGACGGCGCCACAGTCCTCAGCGGCACCGTGCCGCCGACCACGCAGGGCGCCGACGGCGACTTCTACATCGACACCACCGCCGGCATGATCTACGGCCCCAAGACGGCCGGCGCATGGGGCAGCGGTACTTCGCTGGTCGGCCCCATGGGGGCCACCGGGGCGCAGGGTCCGGCCGGCACGACCGGTGCAACCGGTCCGCAGGGTCCGCAGGGCGACACCGGCGCACAGGGTCCGGCCGGCCCGATCGGGCCGCAAGGTCCGCAAGGCGCGACGGGCGCGACGGGCGCGACCGGCTCAACCGGCGCCACGGGCCCCGCGGGGGCTGCCGGCGCCGACGGCGCCACAGTCCTCAGCGGCACCGCGCCGCCGACCACGCAGGGCGCCGACGGCGACTTCTACATCGACACCGCCGCCGGCATGATCTACGGCCCCAAGACGGCCGGCGCATGGGGCAGCGGCACTTCGCTTGTTGGCCCCGCGGGGCCCACCGGGGCGCAGGGTCCGGCCGGCGCGACCGGTGCAACCGGTGCAACCGGTCCGCAGGGTCCGCAGGGCGACACCGGCGCGCAGGGTCCGGCCGGCCCGATCGGGCCGCAAGGTCCGCAAGGCGCGACAGGCGCGACGGGCGCGACGGGCGCGACGGGCGCAACCGGTCCGCAGGGTCCGCAGGGCGAAACCGGGCCGCAAGGTCCGCAAGGGGTCCAGGGTCTGCAGGGCGCCACCGGCGCGACGGGCCCAGCGGGGGCTGCCGGCGCCGACGGCGCCACAGTCCTCAGCGGCACCGTGCCGCCGACCACGCAGGGCGCCGACGGCGACTTCTACATCGACACCGCCGCCAGCATGATCTACGGCCCCAAGACGGCCGGCGCATGGGGCAGCGGCACTTCGCTGGTCGGCCCCACGGGGGCGACCGGCGCGCAGGGTCCCGCCGGTCCGGCGGGCGCAACCGGCGCGACCGGCGCGACCGGCGCGACCGGCGCAACCGGTGCAACCGGTCCGCAGGGTCCGCAGGGCGACACCGGCGCGCAGGGTCCGGCCGGCCCGATCGGGCCGCAGGGGCCGCAAGGAGCGACGGGCGCGACCGGCTCAACCGGCGCCACGGGCCCCGCGGGGGCTGCCGGCGCCGACGGCGCCACAGTCCTCAGCGGCACCGTGCCGCCGACCACGCAGGGCGCCGACGGCGACTTCTACATCGACACCGCCGCCAGCATGATCTACGGCCCCAAGACGGCCGGCGCATGGGGCAGCGGCACTTCGCTGGTCGGCCCCACGGGGGCGACCGGCGCGCAGGGTCCGGCCGGCGCAACCGGCGCGCAGGGTCCTGCCGGGGCGGACGGAGCAACCGGTCCCGCGGGTCCTCAGGGCAACGTCGGGCCGCAAGGTCCGGCCGGTCCCATCGGGCCGCAGGGGCCGCAAGGAGCGACGGGCGCGACCGGCTCAACCGGCGCCACGGGACCCTCAGGCCCGGCGGGCCCGACGGGTCCGCAGGGCCTCCAAGGCATCCAGGGCCCGGCAGGCGCGGTGGCGTCGGTCAGCAACGGCCTCACGCTCGCAGGCAGCGACGCGAAGCTCGGCGGTGCCTTGACCGAGGACACCCTGCTCTTCCTCCAGACGCACCAATTGACGGTCTTCGGCTTTGCGCCGGCGGGGGCGATCATTTCGTTCAACCCCACTCCGCGGATTTCCGCAGGCGCACCGGCGAATTTCCACGTGCAGGGCTCGATGTCGCACCAGATCACCGAAGTGAGCACCGCGGGCAGCTACAACGTGGCGGAGAACGAGTACACGCTGCTGTGCACGCCGAGCGGCGGCGCGGTCATCACCTTCGTCCTGCCGACTCCTTCGGCCGTAAACCGCGGTCGCGTCTACGTGCTGAAGCGAACCAATGCCACCGCCAACGGCAGCTGCACGGTCACGTCCTCCGGAGGCACGGTTGACGGCGTCGCCTCCAGGACGCTCACGGGCCCCGGCGGGAACAGCGCCAATTCGCCCTCGGCGTTCATCGTGCAATCGTCGGGCGCGGGTGGCTCGTGGTGGGTCATCGGCATCGCTCCGTAGCGCGGACGCACCGATGATGGCGAAGAGCGCGCCCCAGGGCGCGCTCTTCGCTTGCGCAGCTAGAACTTCGGAATGCGGAGCGTCCGGCTGATCATCAGCGTCCCGGAAAGCGCGAAGAGCAGCGCGAGCGGATGCAACACCGCGGGGCCGATCGTCCACGCGCCGCCCAGGACGCCGTCGCCGACGCGCCCGTTCCACGCCGCCCACGCGAGGACCGCGACGAGGACGATGCTGGTCGGGATCGGCGTTCCCTCGAAGTACTTCACCTTGTCGCCCCCCGCGGAGAGCTGCTCCGCGGTCACGTTGTAGCGCGCGAGCCGGCTCACGCCGCAGCAGACGAAGTAGATGAGCGCGATCCAGTCCCAGCCGCCGTCGAGCCCCGCCGCGTAGCCCAGCGCCGCGGGCGCGACGCCGAACGAGATCACGTCGGCGAGCGAATCGAGCTCGCGGCCGAGAATCGAATGCTCATGCCGCGCGCGGGCGATGCGCCCGTCGAGCACGTCGAGGACGAATGCGGCAGGCGCGAGCGCGGCGGCGGCGAAGAACCAGGCGACTCCCGAGCCGCCGACGTAGGCCATCGCGCAGAAGATCGCGGCCACGCCACAGGCGGCGTTGCCCAGCGTGACGAAATCCGCGAGGTGGAAGCCGCGGATCATCGAGAAGTGGCGGGGGTCGGATGAGCTCATCGCCGGCGTTGATCGGGTCGTCGACCCGCGTTGTACCAAGGGCGCTCCGCCGCGTCGACCCCCTTGTCGCGCGGCGCCCCGGCATTTGCTAACTTCGCACCCCATGAGCGACGACGCGCCCCGCGCTGCCCTCGCCCGCCGCCCGCTCGGGCGTTCCGGGCTCGAGGTCACGGCGCTGGGCTTCGGCAGCGCGCCGCTCGGCGACCTCTACGCGCCGCTCGACGACGCCACCGCGATCGCCGCCGTCGACGCCGCGGCCGCCGGCGGCGTCACGCTCTTCGACACCGCGCCGCTCTACGGCCGCGGCCTGGCCGAGCACCGGCTGGGCACCGCGCTGCGGCGGCGTCCGCGGGAGTCGTTCGTGCTGTCCACCAAGGTGGGCCGCGTGCTGGCGCCGGCGCCGCAGGGCGTGCGCCGCCGCGAGGGCTACGTCGGCGGCCTGCCCTTCGAGGCGCGCTTCGACTACGGGCGCGACGGCGCTCTGCGCTCGCTCGAGCAGTCGCTGCTGCGGCTCGGCCTCGCGTCGATCGACGTCGCGCTCATCCACGACATCGACCCTTGGACGCACGGCGAAGGCTACGACGCGCGCTTCCGCGAGGCCGTCGGCGGCGCCTACCGCGCACTCCACGAACTGCGCGAGCAGAAGGTCGTCCGCGCGATCGGCATCGGCGTCAACGACGCGGCGGTCTGCGCGCGCATGGTGCGCGAGACCGACATCGACTGCGTGATGCTCGCCGGGCGCTACACGCTGCTCGAGCAGGGCGCGCTCGACGACTTCCTGCCGCTGGCAGCGCAGCGCGGCATCGGCGTGTTGCTGGGCGGCGTGTTCAACTCGGGGATCCTCGCCACCGGCGCGCAATCGGGCGCGCACTACAATTACCGCGCCGCACCTCCCGAAGTCCTGGCCCGCGTCGCGCGCATCGACGCGGTCTGCCGCTCGCACGGCGTGGCGTTGCCGCACGCCGCGATCCGTTTCCCGCTCGCGCACCCGGCGGTCCCGTCGGTCGTGCTCGGCGCGGTCACCCCCGACGAGGTGACGCGCAACCTGGCCGCCTTCGACGCGCCGATTCCCGCCGCGCTGTGGCGCGACCTCGCCGCCGAGGGGCTGCTGCGCAAGGATGCGCCGGTGCCGCGTTGATGCAAGTCGACGCGCACCAGCACTTCTGGCGCCTCGACCGCGGCGATTACGGCTGGCTCACATCCGCGCTCGCGCCGATCCACCGCGACTTCGCTCCGGAGGACCTCGCGCCGATCCTCGCCCGCCACGGCATCGGGAGAACGATTCTCGTGCAGGCGGCGCCCACCGAAGCCGAGACGCGCTACCTGCTCGAAGTCGCGCGCGTCACGCCGTTCGTCGCGGGCGTGGTCGGCTGGGTCGACTTCGACGCGCGCAACGCGCCCGACGCCGTCGCGCGGTTCGCGCGCGAGCCGAAGCTCGTCGGCCTGCGGCCGATGGTGCAGGACATCGACGACGACGACTGGCTGGTGCAGCCCGGGCTCGCGCCGGCGTTCGAGGCCATGATCGCGCACGGCCTCGTGTTCGACGCGCTTGTGCTGCCGCGCCACCTGCCGCGCCTTGCGCGCGTGCTCGAGCGCCACCCGCAGCTTCGCGTGGTCGTCGACCACGGCGCAAAGCCCCGCATCGCGGCGCGAGACCTCGACGGCTGGCGGCGCGACATCGCCGCGGTCGCCGCGTTTCCGCAGGCGTGCTGCAAGCTCTCCGGGCTCGCCACCGAGGCGGCTCCCGGCGACGGCCTGGCGGAGCTCGCGCCCGCGATCGACGCCCTGCTCCGGGCGTTCGGCCCCCAGCGCCTGATGTGGGGCAGCGACTGGCCGGTGGTGAACCTCGCAGGCGGCTACGACCGCTGGCGGGAGATTTCGCTGGCGGCGCTCGCGGGCCTGGACGCGGCGTCGCGCGCCGCGGTGCTGGGCGGCACGGCCGAGCGCGTCTACCTGCGCCACTAGACCTTGCGCCCGCGTCCCTCCCAGAACGCCGCGCGCATCTCGCGCTTGAGCGTCTTGCCCGCCGCGTTGCGCGGGAAGTCGTCCATCAGCAGCACGCGCTCGACGCGCTGGTAGCGTGCCGCAACGCGCGCGTTGATCCAGTCGCGCAGCTCGTCTGCAGCGATGCTCGCGCCAGGACGCAGCACGACGGCGGCCACGGGCGTCTCGCCCCAGCGCTCGTGCGGGATGCCGAACACCGCGACCTCGCGCACGTCGGGGTGGCGCGATGCGACCTCCTCGACGTCCTTCGGGTACACCTTCACGCCGCCCGAGTCGATCATGTCCTTCTTGCGGTCCACGAGGTAGAGGAATCCCTCGTCGTCGACGTAGCCGAGGTCGCCCGTGTAGAGCCAGCCCTCGCGCAGCGCGGCCGCCGTCTGCTCGGGACGCGAGTAGTAGCCGGGCATCGTGATCGGGCCGCGGCCCACGATCTCGCCGACCTCGCCTGCAGGCAGGTCGCGGCCGTCGTCGCCGACGATGCGCATGTCGTAGAACGGCGGCGGCACGCCCACGCTGCCGGCCTTGCGCACCGCGTCGTCGCGGTCGAGGATCGTCACGAACCCCTCGGTGAGCCCGTACAGCTCGTGGAAGCGGCCCGGCAACAGCCGGTTGAGGCGCTCCTTCCACTCGAGCGGCAGCGGCGCGCCGAGCGACAGCAGGCACTGCATCGACGCGAGGCGGCCGGCGTCGAAGCCGGGCGAGGACAGCACCGCGATGATCTGCGCGGGCACCATCATCGTGTGCGTGACACGCTCGCGCTCGACCGTCGCGACGAACTCCGCGGGATCGAACGCCCGCTGCAGCACGTAGGTCGCGCCGGTCATGAACGCCGGCATCATCGTCACCATCGCGCCGTTGAACACGATCGCGCCGGTGTGCAGCACGACGGATTCCGGCGCGATGCGATACGAGCTCGCCAGCGTGAGCGCGTACATCGCGCGGATGAAGTGCGTGTGGCAGATGCCCTTCGGCAGCCCCGTCGTGCCGCTCGAGTACATGATCGTGAAGAGGTCGCCCGCCTCGACGCGCGCCTGCGGGGGAGTCCCCGGCGCCGCTTCGAGAAGCGCGGCGTACGAGCGCCAGCCGCCAGGCTCGTCGCCCCCGGCCGCATCGGCGAGCACCCACGCGGGCGCGAACGCGAGGCCGTCGCGGACCTCGCCCAGCATGGCGAGCTGGCTGCGGCTGCCGATGATCACGCGCGGCGTCGCGTCCGCGGCCAGCGACGCGAGGCCGGAGGCGTTGAGCAGCGGCGAGAGCGGCACCACGGCCGCGCCGAGCTTCGCGCACGCCCAGTAGGTGGCGAGCAGCGGCAGCGAGTTCGCCAGCACCGTGGCCACGCGATCGCCCCGGCCGACGCCCAGACCCGCGAGCGCGTTCGCCCAGCGGTTCACGTACGCGTCGAATTCGCGCCAGGTCAGGCGCACGCCGCCGTCTCCCAGCGGCGCGACGACGGCGACGTGCCGCGGCCGGTAGCGCGCGTGCCGCTCGAGAAGCGATCCCATCACCAGCTGGTTCGTCGCAATCGGCGTGTCCACGTCCCCCCCCTAGTGTTCCGTACCGGGAGTTCCTTGCCACATCGCAGCGCAGCAACCACCTCCGCTCGCGCAAGGACGACGAAAATGGCGCGCTGCGCGACGCCGGTCGCAGCGGGTATCGCGAATACCCGCAAGACCGGCAACAATGCAGCGCGTCATTTCTCGTTCGTCCTTGTGCAAGGAACTTCCGGTACGGGACACTAAAGGCGATGGCGCATGTCGACGAGTGCGAAGCCCGGCCACTCGCCGGCGTCGCCGCGCGAGAGCGCCAGCACCTTGAACAGTTCGCCCATCTCCGCGGGCGAGGTCAGCCTCTGCACGGCGGCGGCCGCGCGCGCGTACTCGATGCCGCCCGGTTCGCCGACGGCGGCAAGCCGGTCGAGCAACCCGCAACCGAGCAGGAAGGCCGCTTGCGACGCGAAACCCGCGATCTCGAGCCCCGCGCGCACGCCCGCCTCGGCCATCGCGGTGAAGTCGACGTGCGCGGTGACGTCGCACAGGCCCGGCCAGGCCAGCGGGTCGGCGAGCGCGCGGTGGCGATAGTGCGCCATCAGCGTCCCCTGCGTGCGCTGCGGGTGGTAGTACTCGTGGCGAGGGAAGCCGTAGTCGATCGCCAGGATCGCTCCGCGCCCGAGCCGCCTGCCGAGCGTCTCGACGAGCGCCTCGGCCGCCGGGTTGAGTTCGCTCACGTAGTCGCCTTCGCGCGGGAAGCGCTCCCCCGCCAGGTCGCGCAACGCACCGGCCGCGAGCGGCCGGTCGGCGAACGCGATGCGCTCGCCGTCGCAGCGCACGCCGCGCTCGCGCC
>JAOUIA010000005.1 GCA_029884335.1 Betaproteobacteria bacterium | reverse complement strand
AAGCTGCGAAGGTGAGCTAATTGGCGAAGCGCGACTACTACCAGGTGCTGGGCGTCAACCGCGACGCATCCGAGGAGGACCTCAAGAAGGCCTACCGGAAGCTCGCGATGAAGCACCATCCGGACCGCAACCCGGACGACAAGGGCTCCGAGGAGAAGTTCAAGGAGGCGAAGGAAGCCTACGAAGTCCTCACCGATCCGAAGAAGCGCGCGGCCTACGACCAGTTCGGCCACGCCGGCGTCGACGGCATGGCCGGCATGGGCGGCCGCGGCCCGGGTCCCGAGGGCTTTGGCGGTTTCGCCGACGCGTTCGGCGACATCTTCGGCGAGATCTTCGGCCAGGGCCGGACCGGCGCGCGAGGCGGCAACGGCGTGTTCCGGGGCGCGGACCTGCGCTACAACCTCGAGCTCGCGCTCGAGGAGGCGGCGTTCGGCACCGAGGCGAAGATCCGCATTCCCACGCTCGAGCAGTGCGGCACCTGCCACGGCTCGGGCGCGAAGCCCGGCACGCAGCCGAAGACCTGCGGCACCTGCCATGGCCGCGGCGAGGTGCGCGTCTCGCAGGGCTTCTTCTCGATCCAGCAGACCTGTCCGACCTGCCAGGGCAAGGGCAGGGTCGTGGCGGACCCGTGCAAGGAGTGCGACGGCGCGGGCCGCCTGCGCAAGCACAAGACGCTGTCGGTGAAGATCCCGGCCGGCGTCGACCAGGACGACCGCATCCGCCTCGCCGGCGAGGGCGAGGCTGGCGTGAACGGAGGGCCGAGCGGCGACCTGTACGTGGTCGTGCAGATGAAGCCGCACGCGGTGTTCCAACGGGAGGGCGCCGACCTCCACTGCGAGATGCCCATCGGCTTCGCGACCGCCGCGCTCGGCGGCGAGATCGAGATTCCCACGCTCGACGGCCAGGCGAAGATCAGGATTCCCGCCGAGACGCAGACCGGACAGGTGTTCCGGCTGCGCAACAAGGGCATCCGGCCGGTGCGCGGTTCGGTCACCGGCGACCTCTACTGCCATGTCGCGGTGGAGACGCCGGTCAAGCTCACCGCGCGGCAGAAGGAGCTGCTGCGCGAGTTCGAGGCGATCAACCTCAAGGACCCCGAGGCACACACGCCGCGCTCGAAGGGGTTCTTCGACAAGGTGAAAGACTTCTTCTCGCCGTGACGCCGTGACGGCGCCGCGCTTCGACGTCGTCGTGATCGGCGGCGGTGCCGCCGGCATGATGGCGGCCGCGACCGCGGGCCGGCGCGGACGCAGCGTGCTCGTGATCGAGCACTACCGCGTCGTCGGCGAGAAGATCCGCATCTCCGGCGGCGGCCGCTGCAACTTCACGAACGTCCACGCCGGCCCCGCGAACTACCTCTCGGCGAACCCGGACTTCTGCCGCCCGGCGCTCGCGCGCTACACGCCGCGCGACTTCCTCGGCCTGCTCGCGCGGCACCGCGTGCGCTGGCACGAGAAGAAGCTCGGTCAGCTGTTCTGCGACGAGGGCTCGCAACGGATCATCGGCGTGTTGCGCGCCGAGTGCGAGCACGGCCGCGTGCAGTGGCGCCAGCCCTGCGCGGTCGGCGGCGTGACGCGCGCCGGCGCGGGCTTCGAGGTCGCCACGTCGCAGGGCACCGTGACGGCCGCGTCGCTCGTGGTCGCCACGGGCGGACTGTCGGCGCCGAAGATCGGCGCGACGCCGTTCGGCTACGAGCTGGCGAAGCAGTTCGGGCTTTCCGTGATCGCGCCGCGCCCGGCGCTCGTGCCGCTCGCCTTCCCCCCGGAGCTGCTCGCGCGCTTCGGCGACCTCTCCGGCGTCTCGCTCGAAGCCGAGGTGTCGTGCGGCAGCGGCCGTTTCCGCGAGAACCTGCTGTTCACGCACCGCGGCCTGTCGGGTCCCGCGATCCTGCAGATCTCGTCGTACTGGGATGGCCGCGCGCCGTTGTCGATCGACCTGCTGCCAGGCGTGGACGCGCGCGACTGGCTGGCGCGGGAACGCAGCAACGCGCGGTTCGACAACCTGCTCGCGGCGCGCCTGCCGAAGCGTTTCGCGCAGGCGTTCTGCGCGGCGCACGGCGTCGCGCGACCGCTGGCCGAGCTGTCGGCCGCGCAGCGCGACGCGATCGCGGGCGAGCTGAAGGCGTGGCGCGTGCTGCCGTCGGGCACGCTCGGGTGGAACAAGGCCGAGGTGACGCTCGGCGGCGTCGACACGACCGGGTTGTCGTCGCAGACGATGCAGGCCCTCGCCGTGCCGGGGCTTCACTTTGCAGGCGAGGCGGTCGACGTGACGGGGTGGCTCGGCGGCTACAACTTCCAGTGGGCGTGGGCATCGGGGCACGCGGCGGGGATGGCCGCGTGACATCCCTCACCCCCGGCCCCTCTCCCCGCTCGCGCGGGGCGAGGGGAGTCGAGCGCTCCCGCCGGCCTCGCGCTCACGCGGGGCGAGGGGAGACGCGTGCCCGCGACCCATCCACTTGGCTCCCCTCTCCCGCCGGCAGGCGGGAGAGCGTCCCGCGACCCATCCGTTTCGCTCCCCTCTCCCGCCGGCAGGCGGGAGAGCGTCCCGCGACCCATCCGTTTCGCTCCCCTCTCCCGCCGGCAGGCGGGAGAGCGTCCCGCGACCCATCCATTTCGCTCCCCTCTCCCGCCGGCAGGCGGGAGAGGGGTCGGGGGTGAGGGGAAGGATTGCGCTAGCATTGCCCGTTTCTTCCCACGAGGACGGCTCCCCATGCTCCGCGTCATCGCCCTCGCCGCCGCGCTCGCCGCGGCGGCGCTTCCCGCCGCCGCCCAGGTCCGCATCGGCCTGATGGTCTCCGCCACCGGCCCCACGACCGCGATCGGCATCCCGCAGAAGAACACCGGCGACCTGCTGCCGCGCAGCGTCGGCGGCGTCGCCATCGAGTACTTCCAGCTCGACGACGGCGGCGACACCACGCGCGGCGTGCAGAACGCGAAGAGGCTGATCGGCGAGCACAACGTCGACGCGATGATCGGCCCGTCGACGACGCCGATCGCGCTGGCGATCCTCGACCTCATCGCCGAGGGCAAGGTCCCGCTGATGGCGACGGTCGGCACGTCCTCGGTCGTCGAGCCCCTCGACGCGAAGAAGCGCTGGGTCTACAAGACCACGCAGAACGACGACCTGATCGCCGCGGCGCTGATCAAGCACATGACGCGCAACGGCGTGAAGAACGTCGGCTTCGTCGGCTTCAACGACCCGTACGGCGAGAACTGGCTCAAGGTGTTCGGCGCGCTCGCGGAGAAGGCGGGACTGAAGATGACCGCGGTCGAGCGCTACAACCGCACCGACCAGAGCGTGACCGGGCAGGCGCTCAAGCTGATCGCGGCGAAGCCCGACGCGGTGCTCGTGGCGGGCGTGGGCGGCCCCGGCGTGCTGCCGCAGATCACGCTGCGGGACCAGGGCTACAAGGGCCCGATCTACCAGACGCACGGGGTCGCCACCGACGACTTCATCCGCCTCGGCGGCGCGAAGGTCGAGGGCACGGTGCTCGCCGCGGGGCCGATGCTGGTGGTCGACGAGATCGCCGACGCGAACCCCGTCAAGCAGGTGGCCAGGCGCTACATGGCCGCGTACGAGGCGAAGTTCGGCGCGAAGCCCGCGACGTTCGGCGCCAACACCTGGGACGCGTGGCTGATCCTCGAGCGCGCGATTCCCGTCGCGCTCAAGTCGGCGAAGCCGGGCACCGAGGCGTTCCGCACCGCGTTGCGCGACGCGATCGAGAAGGAGCGCGAGGTCATCGGCTGCCAGGGCGTGTTCAACATGAGTGCGGACAACCACAACGGCATGGACGAGCGCGCGCGCGTGCTGGTGACGGTGAAGGACGGCAAGTTCCGCCTGCTGCCCGAGTAGGCCGCCGTCGTTCCCGCGAACGCCGACGTCGACTCGTCGTCCCCGCGCGGGCGGGGAGATGTCCGTCATCCCCGCGAAGCCTGCCCCGAGGGCAGCGGGCGGGGGCGGGATCCAGTGTCTTTCGACCACCCATGCGAATCGTCGCCATCCTCCTCGCCGCCGGCCGCGGCGAGCGCTTTGGGGGCGGCAAGCTGCTGGCGCCGCTGCCGGACTCGGGAGCGCCGGTCGGCGTGGCCGCGCTGCGCAGCTTGCGCGGCGCGCTGCCCGACGTGATCGCCGTCGTGCGCCCGGACGACGAGGCGCTCGCAGCGTTGCTCGAAGGCGAAGGCGCGCGGGTGATTCGCGCCGAGCGCGCGCACGAGGGCATGGGCGCGAGCCTCGCCGCCGGCGTTGCGGCGGCCGCCGATGCGGATGGCTGGCTCGTCGCGCTCGCCGACATGCCCTGGATCGCGCCCGCGACGCACGCGCGAGTCGCGGGCGGCCTGCGCGACGGGGCGCAGATTGTCGCACCTTATTACAATAACCGGCGCGGCCACCCGGTCGGGTTCGCAGCCGCGCTGCGCGGCGAGCTCCTCGCGCTTGGCGGCGACGAGGGCGCGCGGCGCGTGCTCCAGGCGCACGGCGACGCGGTGACGCGGATCGACGTCGGCGACGCGGGCGTGCTCCGCGACGTCGACCGGCCGGGAGACCTCTGACCGGTCGCCGTCGTTCAGTCGGCCCGATCGGGCACGCCGGCGGGGGGGCGGCGCAGCAGCCTGCGCGCCGCCTCGATGGCGTCGTCGACGTAGGTGTAGACCACCGGCACCACGAGCAGGCTGAGGAACGTCGACGTGATGAGGCCGCCGATCACGACGATCGCCATCGGCGCGCGGAAGCTGGGATCGGTGCCCCAGCCCACGGCGATCGGCAGCATGCCCGCGCCCATCGCCACCGTGGTCATCACGATCGGGCGTGCGCGCTTGCGGCACGCGTCGAGCAGCGCGTCCCAGCGCCCGAGGCCGTGGTCGCGCCGCGCGAGGACGACGTAGTCGATCAGCAGGATCGCGTTCTTGGTGGCGATGCCCATCAGCATGATGAGCCCGATCATCGAGGGCATCGAGAGCGCCGAGCGCGTGAGGTAAAGGGCGAGGAACGCGCCCGGCACCGACAGCACCAGCGCGACGAGCACCGTGACGGGCTGCACGAAGTCGCGGAACAGCAGCACGAGCACGATGTAGATGCACAGCACGCCGGTCGCCATGGCCAGCGCGAAGCTGTCGAAGAGCTCGTTCATGGCCTCGGCGTCGCCGACCGTCGTCTGCGTGACGCCCGGCGGCAGGTTGCGCAGGCTCGGCAGCTCGTTCGCCTGCCGGGCCACCTCGCCGAGGGGCTGCTGGTTGAGCTCCACGTCAAAGTTGACGTTGCGCTGCCGGTCGTAGCGGTTGATCTGCGCGGGACCGCTGTCGATCACCAGCGAGGCGACGTTGGCGAGCATCACCGGACCGTTCCTGCCGGGGACGGTGAGCCGCTCGAGCAGCGCCAGGTCCTGGCGCGCCGAAGGCGGCAGCTTCACCACGATCGGGACCTGCCGTTGCGCCAGGTTGAGCTTGGGCAGGCTCTGGTCGTAGTCGCCCGAGGTGGCGATGCGCAGCGTGTCGGCAATGGCCGCCGACGTGACGCCCAGGTCGGCCGCGCGCGCGAAGTCCGGGCGGACCACCAGCTCGGGCCGGACCAGGCTTGCGGAACTGGTGACGTTGCCGATGCGCGGGATCGTGCGCAGGTCGCGCTCGACCTCGCGCGCGTGCGCCGCCAGCGCCTCGCCGTTCTCGCTCGCCAGCACGATGATGTACTTCTCCTGCGCGCCGGCGAGGCCCACGCTCATGCGCACGCCGGGGATCTCCGCGAGGGCGTCGCGGAGCTGGCGTTCGACCTCCTGCTTGCGCAGGCCGCCGCGCTCCTTGCGCGGGGTCATGTTGATGGTCAACGTCGCTTTCGTGACCTCGGCCGCCGCGCGCGGCATGAACGGGTCCGAACCTGCGGCGCCGCCGCCGACCGCCGTGTACACGAGCTTGACGTGCGGGTTCCTCTGCACGATGACGCGCGCCTGCTCGGCGACGGCGAACGTCTGCTCGAACGTGCTGCCGGGGGGGAGCGTGAGGTAGACCTGCGTCTGCGACAGGTCGTCGGGCGGAATAAAGGCGGTCGGCAGCAGCGGGACGAGCGCGAACGAGCCGAGGAAGAAGGCCGCCGAGGCGATCATCGTCAGGATGCGGTGCTTCAGGCACCAGCCGGCCAGCCGGAGGTACGGCGCGAGCCAGCCCGGCTCGCCGCGACCGTCCTTCGGCCGGTGGAGCAGGTAGGCCGCCATCATCGGCGTGAGCATGCGCGCGACGACCAGCGAGAAGAACACCGCGACCGCGGCGGTCCAGCCGAACTGCACGAAGAACTTGCCCGCCACGCCGCTCATGAATGCGGTCGGCAGGAAGACGGCGATCAGCGTGAACGACGTCGCGATGACGGCGAGCCCGATCTCGTCGGCGGCCTCCATCGCCGCCTGGTAGGGCGTCTTGCCCATGCGCAGGTGGCGCATGATGTTCTCGATCTCGACGATCGCGTCGTCGACGAGGATGCCGACGACGAGCGACAGCGACAGCAGCGTGACGACGTTGAGCGAGAAGCCGGCCAGGTACATCGCCGCGAACGCGGGCAGGATCGACAGCGGCAGCGCGGTCGCCGAGACCAGCGTGGCGCGCCAGTCGCGCAGGAACAGCCAGACGACGAACACCGCGAGGATCGCGCCCTCGATCAGCAGGGTCATCGAGCCTTCGTAGTTGTCCTTCACCGGGTCGACGAAGTTGAACGACTCGACGATGGCGATGTCCGGGTGCTCGGCCTTGAGGCGCTCGAGCTCGGCGCGCACGCCATTCGCGACCTCGATCTCGCTCGCGCTGCGGCTGCGGACGATCTCGAAGCCGACCACGGGCCGGCCGTCGAGCAGCGCGGCGGAGCGCCGTTCCGCGACGGTGTCGGCGACGGTGGCGATCTGGTCGAGGCGCACGCGCCGGCCGTCGGCGAGCACCACGTCCATGCGCGCGAGCTCCTCGGCGGAGCGCACCGTGCCGATCGTGCGCACCGACTGCTCGACGCCGCCGACGTCGGCGCGCCCGCCCGAGGCCTCCTGCTGCGTCTGGCGCAGCTGGCGCGAGACGTCGGCGGCGGTGGCGTTGAGCGCGAGCATCCGCGTCGGATCGAGCTCGACGCGGACTTCGCGATCGACCCCGCCCACGCGCGCCACGGCGCCCACGCCGCGCACGCTGAGCAGCCGCTTGGCGACGGTGTTGTCGACGAACCAAGACAGCGCCTCGTCGTCCATGCGGCTCGACGCGACGGTGTAGGTGAGGATCGGCGACCCGGCGATGTTCACCTTGCTGACGACCGGGTCGCGCAGGTCGCCGGGCAGGGCGGAGCGCACGCGCGAGACCGCGTCGCGCACGCCGTCCACCGCCTCCTGCGGCGCGACTTCGAGGCGGAACTCGACCGTGATCGTCACCGACCCCGTCTGCACCAGCGTGTAGATGTGCTTGACGCCCTGCAGCGTGGCGACCGAGTCCTCGATCTTGCGCGCGACCTCGGTCTCCATCTGCCCCGGGCTCGCCCCCGGCAGCGCCGCCGTGACGGTGATCGTCGGCAGGTCGATGTCCGGGAACTGCTGGATCTTCATGCCGCGAAAGCCCATCACGCCGAGCAGCGTGAGCAGCACGAACAGCAGGATCGCCGGGGTCGGGTTGCGGATCGACCAGGAGGAGACGTTGATCGCCACGGCCCGTCCGTCAGCGGCTGGCGGTGGCCGCGGCGTCGACGACGCGCACGAGGTCGCCGTCGCTCAGGAACCCCGTGCCCGAGGCGACGACACGCGCGTCGGCGGCGAGCCCTTCGACGATCTCGACGCGGTCTCCCGAGCGCCGCCCGGTGACGACCTTCGTCTGCACGACGCGGCCGTCGCCGCCGACGCGGAACACGTAGGCGAACCCGTCGCGCAGCACCACCGCGCTCTGCGGCACGGCCAGCGCCGATCCGCGGCCGAGCTCGAACTCGCCGCGGGCGAACATGCCCGGGCGCGCCGGGGTCGCATCGGCTGCCGGCAGGTCGACGTACACGATCGCGTTGCGCGTCTGCGCGTCCACCGTCGGCGCGACGGCGCGCACCACGCCCTTCACTTCGCTGCCGTTCGGCAGGCGGACGCGTGCCGGCACGCCCGGCGCGAGCTGCCCGAGCTCGGCGGCGGTCACTTCCGCGCGCCACTCGAGCCGGTTGCCGCGGATCAGCCGGAACATCTCCTGGCCGGGCTGCGCGAGCGCGCCGATCGTCGTCGCGCGCGCGGAGATCGTGCCGTCGTCGGGCGCGACGACGCGCGTCTGCGTCATGCGCAGCTCCTCGGCCTGCAGCCGCGCGCGCGCCGCCGAAACGCGCGCCGCCGCGGTCTGCTCCAGCGTGGCCGACTGGGTGAGCGCCTGCGCGCTGAGGAATCCCTTCTGCGCGAGGTCGCGCGAGCGTGCCGCGTTGGCCTTCGCCTCGGCGAGCACCGCCTCGGCCTCCAAGACCGACGCGCGCACCTGCGCCAGCTCGGCCGCGACGGCTTCCGTGTTGAGCGTGGCCAGCGTCTGGCCCTTGCGCACGCGGTCGCCGACGTTGACCAGGACCGACGTGACGCGAAAGCCGGCGAGCTCGGCCCCGACGGCGGCTTCCTGCCACGCGGCGATGTTCCCCTGCGCGGCGATCGTGCGCGGCCACTCCTCGCGGCGAGGGGAGGTCAGCGCGACCGAGAGCGCGGCGCGCGCGCCCGATGGGGCGTTCGCGGCCGGCACTCCGGCGGCCGGCGCCGCTGGCGGTTGCTGCGAGCGCCACCACCAGGCGGCGGCCGCAGCGAGGACGAGGAGGGCGGCGAGTAGCGCCCAGCGCTTTGCGCGGCGCGGCGCCGGTGCGGTTTCGATCATCGTCGGGGCAGGTAGCCGATTCCGAGGCAGGGGTTGCGAAACGCCGTGCCCTGGTCCGGCACCCGGTCAATGCGCAATCGGCAGATTATAGGAGACCCGTGCCCCGACGCCCTGTACAAACGTGCGCGTTGCAAGCGGGATGCTCCGCGATACTGATGCGTAACCATCGGTGCGAGGCATTACGGGCCCACCTCAGGCGCCGGACGTGCGACTGCAGCCTCACCCAACCTGCCACAACAATCCATCAGTCCCTCCATCCCCGGGGGAGTCCGCGAGCGAAGGGTTGGCGGGCTGTTGACATTCGACGCTCGGTGGAGAAGGCCCGCGAATTCAGGACCGCTCCAACCCTTCCCGGCCGGAGACAGTCGCGCACGGGTCGTCTTGCGAGGTCGAGGTGGCGTGGCGTGGTCGAGGAGATTCGAATTCCAGCTGCCCGTTAGGCGTCAGCGGCACCGCCCCGGACCAGATGCTGCCTGTCGGACAAGGCGAAGCGCTCAGGCATGACAAGCCCTGCCCGCTCGTCATCCCAGGCCATGGCGCTCATCTTCCAGCCGTCAGCGGTGCGGACGAACTGCGTGCTGATCATCCCGCGCGCGTGGAAGGCGGTTCCATCGAGCGTCCCGGACTTCACGTACGAGCTGAAGCGGTGCGCGATGTTGCCAAAGACCTCGGTCACATGCGAGATCTCCGCCTCGTGGAACTGGGTCAACTGGCCGGAGTCGACGGATGCCTGGCGCGGACGGATGAACTGCGCAACGGTGGAGATTTCCGGCGTCGGACCGACGTTCTTGATGAGCAGCCCGGAGTCGATGAAGAGGGCGTACAGATCCTCGTAGCTGGGCCTCGCTCCGGGCTCGAAGGAGACGGCGCGGAAGAATGCGTCGGTCAGGCGCTTGAGGTCTGCCGAAACGGTGTCGGGCTGCGTAGTGGTCACTTGGGGTTTCGATCCTGGTCGAGGAACCGCGAGTATCGGCTGCCTGATGCCCAACGTCCCGTCAGCTCGGCAACAAGCCGCTTGCAGAAGGGAAGTCCTCAGAGGAGGGATGTCCTGAGATGCAACGCAACCGGCGATCAACAAGGCACGAAGCGCCGCCGTCGGGCGTCCGCGTCGCCCGCGTGATTACGGCTCACGGTCTACGGCGACGACTTCGGGGTCGGCGAGTTGTGGAACTGCACGATCAGCCAATGCCCCCCCGCTTCTGCAACACGAAAGTGTTTCGCGACGGGCCGGCCGTAACCATTTTCCCGTCGAGCGTTCGTTCCGACTGCCACTTGCCGGAGATTGCGACAACGCTGTCGGACAGAGCTGACGCAGTTGGCTCGAAAGGCCTTGCCCTGACTGAGCCTCTCTCTCCGCTCAGGGCCTCAGCAAAGTGCTGGCGTACCCCTTCTGGCGCCGTCACCAGCTCAGTGGAGCGGGTTCCCTAGAACAACGCGTCCGGCGCAAACAGGCGAGCCATCTGGTCGTGGTTGTCGGTCGTGAACGCATCGAAGAATTTCTGATAGGCCGTAAGCGCGTCTTCCCTCGGTCCCGCAAGGACAGGAGCGCAAGCAGAGAGAAAGAACGCTATCAAAGCGATGCGGCCAGGCATTGAGTGCTCCCTGGCAGGTGGACGGTCCACGACCTGGCGCACGGCCCATGCCGTTACGGGTCGCCTCGACGGAGGGGTGGGGCCCCACTGTAGTTCGCGACCTCGATGAGGTTGCTGTCGGGGTCGCGGAAGTAGACCGATGTGATCGGGCCAACCGCCCCGGTCCGCGCTACTGGACCCTCCAGCACTGAGACGCCGCACTTCTCGAGGTGCACGAGCACGTCGGTGATGGGCGTCGCGGCGATGAAGCACAGGTCGGCTGAACCTGGCGTAGGCGCATGCGCCTTGGGCTCGAACTCCTCGCCTCGCTGGTGGAGGTTGATCTTCTGCCCGCCGAACGAAAGCGCCTTGCGCCCGCCCGCGAACGTGACGATCTGCATGCCCAGTACCCGCTCGTAGAAGCGGCACGAGAGGTCGATGTCCGCAACAGTGAGGACGATGTGATCGAAGCGCAGGATCTGCACGCGATGATTCCTGTGAGGCCTGACGAACGAAGGTGGCCGGCGACCCGCGACGCAGGCGAAGCCGCGCACGCGGGGCGTCCGCGCTGGCCGAGCGATCAGGCTGCAGCGTCATTCGGAGGTACAGACAGCCGCGATCTGTACCGAAACACCAACCATGGGCAGATCGCGAACACGACGAGCGAGGCCAGGTATGCGCCGCCGGATACTGGGTCGCGATTGGCGAGGTACGTGCTCAGCGAAAGCCCCCGTATCCACAGCACGAGCGTGAACTCGGTGAGAAGCATGAGCCCGAAAGCAAGACAGCCAACCGCAAGCCACTCGGCCTGCGCAGTCAATCCTGACTCTCGGCGAACCAGCCTGCGCGCGACCAGGCACACAATCAGCAGCATCAACGGCAATTCCGCCAGCTCGGCGAGGCGATCGCCCAGGCGCGGAGCGACGAACACCGCGCGGACCACGCCGAGCACAAGGCCTGCGCCGAACACGACGGCGAAATACGCGAGGGCTGGGTGGCAATGCGCATGGCCGTTGCTTCAGTGCGGCGCCACGCAGCCTAGCGTGAAATGTGCGTCGTGGCCACCGGACATTCCCGCGCACTTGCGGCCTCATGGCCTTTGTCGTGCACTGGCTTCGATCCCAGGCGCCCGCGATGGCCCGCGGAGCCAACCGGCCGGGGCCGGAACAGGCGCCGACGAGCCGGCTTCCATGCCGGCACGATGTCCCGCCAATCCGTGGCCCGCTCCGCACGCAAGGCCGCGCAACGCGGTATCCGGTGCGCCGGCCGTGCGGCGCGCCGGCCGATCGTCATCCTCCCGTCCACAGGTCCGGCTGCGGTTGCGCGGCCGCCTGCTCGGACTCGTTGCGGAGGAACCACTGCCGCAGCTCGGGCGCCTCGAGCGGGCGCGCGATGAGGAAGCCCTGCGCCTCCTCGCAGCCGTGGCGCCTGAGGTACTCGAGCTGCGCCGCCGTTTCCACGCCCTCGGCGATGACGCGCAGGCCGAGCGAGTGCGACAGCGCGATGATCGCCTGCGTGATCGCCTCGTCGTTGCGGTTCTGCTCGAGGCCCCGCACGAAGCGCTGGTCGATCTTGACGCCCTGCAGCGGCAGGCGCGCGAGGTAGGACAGCGACGAGTAGCCGGTGCCGAAGTCGTCGACGGTGATCGACACGCCCATCTGCTTCAGGCGCACCAGCGTGGCGACCGCGCGCTCGGGGTGCGTGATGATCACGCTCTCGGTGATCTCGAGGTCGAGGTAGTGCGCGGGCAGGCCGGTCGAGGAGAGCGCCTCCTCGACGACGGACAGCCAGCTCTCGTGCTGCAGCTGCTGCACCGAAAGGTTCACCGACAGGCGCAGGAGCATGTTCTGGCGGTGCCACTGGATGACCTGGCGGCAGGCGTCGCGCAGCACGCGCGCGCCGAGCGCCTGGATCATCCCCGACTCCTCGGCGATGGGGATGAACTCGGCGGGCGACACGACGCCGCGCGTCGGGTCGCGCCAGCGCAGCAGCGCCTCGACGCCGCAGGCGCGGCCGCTGGAGAGGTCGATCTGCGGCTGGTAGACGAGGAAGAACTCGTCGTCCATGAGGCCGCGCCGCATGTCGGTCTCGAGCTGCAGCCGCTGCTGCACGCGCGCGTTCATGTCGGCGGTGTAGAAGCGGTAGGCGTTGCGGCCCGCCTCCTTTGCGGCGTACATCGCGGTGTCCGCCTGCTTGATCAGCGTGACCGGGTCGACGGCGTCGAGCGGGTAGACCGAGACGCCGATCGAGCAGGTGAGCGTCGGCGTCTGGTCGGCGAGGCGGAAAGGCGCCTGGAACGAGTCGCGCACGCGCTGCAGCACGGTCATGATCTCGAAGGTCGCGTGCGCGGGGTCGAGCCCCGGCAGGATCACCACGAACTCGTCGCCGCCGAGCCGCGCGACGGTGTCCGACTCGCGCACCGCGGTCGTGAGCCGCTGCGCGATCGACTGCAGCAGCTGGTCGCCGGCGTCGTGGCCGAGCGTGTCGTTGATGCGCTTGAAGTGGTCGAAGTCGAGGAACAGGCAGGCGACCTGCAGGCCGCTGCGCTGCGCCTGCGCGAATATCTGGCGCAGCCGCTGGTTCAGCAGGCTGCGGTTGGGCAGGCCGGTGAGGATGTCGTGCTGGGCGAGCTTGTAGGCGTGCGCGGTGGCGACCTCGAGCTCCTTGGTGCGCTGGGCGACCTTGTCCTCCAGCGTGCGCTGGTAGTTCGCGACCTCGGCCTGCGACTCGGACAGCCGCTGCGTCATGTGGTTGAACGTGTGCGTCAGCAGGCCCATCTCGTCGGACGACGTCGCCGGCACGTAGACGTCGAGGCGCCCCGAGCCGACCGCGCGCGAGGCGCGCATCAGCCGGCGGATCGGCGCGACCAGCCGCCGCGTGAGCAGCAGCGAGGCGATCACCGCGACGACGGTGAGCAGCAGGATCACGGTCAGCGTGCCGAGGATCTGCGCGGTCATCTCGTCGCGCTCGCGGTCGAACGAGAGGCCCAGGCGCAGGTAGCCGATCGGCGCCGCGGCGCCCTTGCCCGCGGCGTCGGTGGCCGTCGCGATGGCCTTCGCGGCTTCCCCGGCGCCGCTGGCGCCGACAGGGGCGTACAGCTCGAGAAAGCGACGGCCGCCGATCGAGTGCTCCAGGTCGCGCACCTGGCCGAGCCTCGGTGCGGAGGTGTCGGGCGGCAGCGGCGGCACGGCGGCTTCGCCCATCGTCTCGCCGAAACGGCGCTCGGCGATCGGCTTGCCCTTCGCGTCGAGCACAGTCGCGTAGGCGACGTCGCGGTTCGCCGCGAGCCCCTGGAGCACCTGCTCGAGCGCGGCGCGGTCCGAGGTGTAGACGCCGAACTCGACGAGCTCGCTCAGGATCGCGGCGTGCGACGCCCCGCGCTGGCGCAGCTCGCGGTCCTCGCTGCCCCATTGCAGCCAGAAGTAATAGGCGGAGATGGCCAGCGCGGTCAGCACGATGAGCCCGACCGTGAGCAGGTTCAGCTTGAACAGCAGCCCCGAGCGCACCGGCGGCAGGTCGATCGGCGTCATGGACTCCGAGGCGAGCGGCAGCAGGTGCTTGCGCAGCCGCCGCATGCCGCTGCGCGGCGAAGGATCGGACGCTTCGTCGAGCGAAGCGGCGCCGGCGTGCGCGTGCTTCGCGTCACTCACGGGGCATCTCCGCCTGCCGCAGCAGCTCCGGGTCCCACGCGATGCCGAAGTGCGCGGCGCTCTTCGCGTTGACGAACACGCGCGGCCGTGGCGCAGCCGGCGCGGGCGCGGTGGCCGGATTGGCCTCGCGCGCGGCCATCGCGGCGCAGGCGGCGCCGACTTCGGCGTAGTCCCAGTCGAGCGCGTAGAGCGAGCCCATCCGCACCCACGAGTCGCTCGGGCCGGCGATGGGGATGCGCCGGCGGAAGCTGTAGAGCAGCAGGCCGCGCGACGACTCGCGCGTGTAGACGGTGGCGTCGGGCAGCGCGAGCAGCACGTCCGCGCGCCCTGCGAGACCGTCCAGCGCGGCGGGCAGCGCCGCCGGGGTAGGCACCGCGCGCAGCATCGTGCGGTAACCTGCGCTGCCGAGCGCGGCGGCGTGCGCTTCGGCACGGCGCGTGTTCTGCGCCGGATCGAACAGGACGCCGACCGTCTTCGCCCCGGGCACGAGCCGCGCCAGCCACGCCGCCTGCTGGTCCATCGGCACTTCGGAAGGAATCGCCGGCACGCCGGCACGCATGGCGTCGAGCCCGGCAAGGCAGTGGACCACCGGTCCGGCGAGGCCCAGCTTCACGACCTCGTCGCTCGCCCGGGGCCCGAGCGCCACGAGCACGCTCCCGCGGTCGCTGCGCGCCCAGGCGGCGCCAAGCGCGGCGCCGCCGTTCGCCGACAGTGGCAGCACGTCCACGGGCAGCGGCGAGCGCTCGCGCAACGCGGCGAGCGTCTTCTCGAGGCGGGGCGTGTCGGCGCCCTGCGCGACGAGGACGCGGGCGGCGTGGGCGGCGGGAACCGCCAGGAGTGCGACGAGCAGCGCGGCTGCGGCGGCGCGCGCGGACGGGGTCCGGTGCTGCATGCGCAGAGGATACACCGGGCAGCGCGCGTCCTTGCGCGCCGCCCATCCGTGCGGCATGCCGCGGGACGACGTGTCTACTTCAAGCGGTGACGACGGGGATCTTCCCGATCTTCGCGCGCCACTCGGCGGGGCCGGAGCGGTGCACCGCGCCGCCCTTCGCGTCGACCGCGACGGTCACCGGCATGTCGACGACGTCGAACTCGCGGATCGCCTCCATGCCGAGGTCCTCGAACGCCAGCACGCGCGCGCCCTTGATCGCCTTCGACACGAGGTATGCGGCGCCGCCCACCGCGATGCAGTAGGCCGCGCCGTGGCGCCCGATCGCCTCGATCGCGGCGCTGCCGCGCTCGGACTTGCCGACCATGCCGATCAGGCCCGTCTTCGCGAGCATCGTGTCCGTGAAGCGGTCCATGCGGGAGGCCGTGGTCGGGCCTGCGGGGCCGACCGCCTCGTCGCGCACGGCGTCGACCGGCCCGACGTAGTAGATGAAACGGTTCGTGAAATCGACGGGCAGCTTCTCGCCGCGGTCGATCATGTCGACGATGCGCTTGTGCGCGGCGTCGCGCCCGGTGAGCAGCCTGCCGTTGAGCAGCAGCCGGTCGCCGGCTTTCCACGTCGCGATCTCCGCCTTCGTCAGGCCGTCGAGGTTGACACGCCGGCTCGAGCCGAAGTCGAGCGCGAGCTTCGGCCACTCGTCGAGCGACGGCGGCGCCAGGTGCACGGGGCCGCTGCCGTCGAGGACGAAGTGCGCGTGGCGCGTGGCCGCGCAGTTCGGCAGCAGCGCGACGGGCTTGCCGACCGCGTGCGTCGGCCACTCGTTCACCTTGACGTCGAGCACGGTCGTGAGGCCGCCGAGCCCCTGCGCGCCGATGCCCAGCGCGTTGACCTTCTCGAAGAGCTCGATGCGCAGCTCCTCGGCACGGCTCTTCGGGCCGCGCGCGAGCAGCACGTCCATGTCGAGCGGATCCATCATGCCCCACTTGGCGAGCAGCATCGCCTTCTCCGGCGTGCCGCCGATGCCCAGCGAGAGGATGCCCGGCGGGCACCAGTCGGCGCCCATCGTCGGGACCACGGACAGCACCCATTCGACGACGTTGTCCGTGGGCAGCAGCGCGGCGAACTTCGACTTGTTCTCGGAGCCGCCGCCCTTCGCCGCGACGATCACCTCGACCTTGTCGCCCGGCACCAGCTCGACGTGGACGACGGCGGGCGTGTTGTCCTTCGTGTTGATGCGCTTGCCGTCGACGTCCGCGAGCACGGAGGCGCGCAGCGGGTTGTCCTTGTCCGTGTAGGCGCGGCGCACGCCCTCGTCGACCATCTGCTGCAGAGACAGCCTCGCGTCCCAGCGCACGTCCATCCCCACGCGCACGAACGCGAGCGCGATGCCGGTGTCCTGGCACATCGGCCGCCGGCCCTCGGCCGACATGCGCGAGTTGATGAGGATCTGCGCCATCGCGTCCTTCGCCGCCGGCGAGGCCTCGGCCTCCCAGGCGCGGCGCATCGCGCGGATGAAGTCGACCGGGTGGTAGCAGCTGATGTACTGGAAGGCGCCGGCGACGCTGTCGATGAAGTCGTCCTGGCGGATCGTGGTCATGGGGGGCCTCGCGTGGCTTGGGGAGTTCAGTGCGCCCGCGGCGCGCCGTGCTTGCCGCGGGCCGCCTGCGGCATGAGGCGGTCGGTGGCGGCGATGGCCATCGCCGAGAGCAGGAACGTGATGTGGATCGCCGTCTGCCACAGCAGCGTCTTCTCGTCGTAGGCCTGCGCGTTGATGAACGACTTGAGCAGATGGATCGACGAGATGCCGATGATCGCGGTGGCGAGCTTGACCTTGAGGACGCTGGCGTTGACGTGCGACAGCCACTCCGGCTGGTCCGGGTGGCCTTCGAGGCGCATGCGCGAGACGAAGGTCTCGTAGCCGCCGACGATCACCATGATGAGCAGGTTGCTGATCATCACCACGTCGATCAGCCCCAGCACGACGAGCATGATGACGGTCTCGGAGGGCGTCTTCGCCGTCGAGGCGGCCTGGCCGGGCGGCGTCACCGCGGTGATGATCGCCTGCAGCGCATCCTGGTTGCCGAACGCGGCTTCCACGAGGTGGACGAGCTCGACCCAGAAGTGCCAGACGTAGACGCCCTGGGCGACGATGAGGCCGAGGTAGAGCGGCAGCTGCAGCCACCGGCTCATGAAGATGAGGTGCGGCAGCGGCTTCATCCGCGCGCTGGCGAGCGTGAGCGGGTCGGGCGGGTTGGCCATGGCGGGCGGCAGGGGGACGAAAGCGCGTGAGTCTAGCGCACCCCCGGTCCAGCATTCTGCGGCGCCGCGCCCGGCGCCGTCCTGCGCTGGGTCAAGCCGCGGCGGGCTGCGGCGGGCTCGCCGGCGCGGGGGCGGGCGGCCGCACGAGGAAGGCGGCCAGCGCCGGCAGCAGGAAGATCGCGCCCAGCATGTTCACGACGAACATGAACGCGAGCAGCAGGCCCATGTCGGCCTGGAACTTGAGCGCCGAGAACGCCCAGGTCCCCACGCCGATGCCCATCGTGATCGCCGTGAACACGGCGGCGGTGCCGCGGTTGCGCAGCGCCTGGTAGAAGGCCTCGCGCAGCGTGGCGCCGTTGTCTTCCATCTGGTGCTGCATCTGCTCGAAGAGGTAGATGCCGTAGTCGACGCCCACGCCCACGCCGAGCGCGATCACCGGCAGCGTGGAGACCTTGAGGCCGATGCCCAGCGTGGCCATCAGCGCGTTGCACAGGATCGACACCAGCGTCAGCGGCAGGATGATGCACAGCACCGCCGCCCACGAGCGGAACGTGATCCAGCACAGCAGGATGATGGCGCCGAACAGCGCCAGCAGCATCGTGACCTCGGCCGCGTCGACCGCCTCGTTGGTCGCCGCCATCACGCCGACGTTGCCGGCGGCGAGCCGGAACTCGACCTGCGGCGTGGCGTTCTCGGCGGCGAAGCGCTTGATCTCGCGCACGATGTGGGCGATCGTCGTGCCCTGGTGGTCGCGCGTGAACGCCAGCACCTGCATCGCGCTGCAGTCGGTGTTGAGCAACCCCGTCGCCGTGTCGATCGGCGTGACCGACTGCGCCAGCACGTCGGTGTTGCGCGACAGCGCCCGCCAGTCCGGGCTGCCCTCGTTCCAGCCGGAATTGACGTTCTTGGCGAGCCCGGGCAGCGACAGCACCGACTGCACGCCGGCGACGTTGCGCAGGAAGAAGTCGAAGCGGTCGACCAGGTCCATCACGGCGAAGTTGGTGCACGCGCCGTCCACCCCCTTCGTCTGCACCACGACCGACAGCACGTCGACGCCGATGGCGAAGTTGTCGACGATCGCCGCGTTGTCGCGGTTGTAGCGCGAGTTGTCGTGAAGCTCCGGGATGCCCTTGCCGAGGTCGCCGGTGCGCAGGCCGCGCGCCGTGAACGCGCCCACCGCGAGGAGCGCGGCGGCGACGAGCAGCACGACGAGCGCGTTGCGCCGCTCGGTGAAGCCGGAGATCCAGCGCCACAGCGCGTCGACGCGCGGGTGCGCGGCGGGGCGCGGCGCGCTCGGCGCCGGCAGCCACGACAGCAGGATCGGCAGCAGCAGCTTGTTCGTGACGATCATCAGGAGGACGCCGAGGCTCGCGGTGATGCCGAGCTCGCGCACGACGTCGATCTTGATGTGCATGATGACGAGGAAGCCCAGCGCGTTGGTCACCAGCGCGACGGTCCCCGGCACGAACAGCTTGAGGAACGCGTTGTGCGAGGCGCGCAGACCGCCCACGCCGAGGCCGGCCTCGTCCGCCCACACGTTGGTCATCTGCACGGCGTGCGACACGCCGATCGAGAAGATGAGGAACGGCACCAGGATCGACATCGGGTCGATGCCGTAGCCCAGGAGCGGCAGCAGGCCCAGCAGCCAGAGCACCGGCATGAGCGCGCAGACGAGCGCGAGCAGCGTGAGCGGCAGCGAGCGCGTGTACCACCACAGCAGCAGCGCCGTGATGACGAAGGCGAGCCCGAAGAACGCCAGCACGCCGATCGCGCCCGCGGTGATGTCGCCCACCGCCTTGGCGAAGCCGATGATGTGCACGTCCACGCCCTGCTCGGCGTACTTGCCGCGCAGCGCCTCCAGCTTGTCGGCGACGGTCTTGTAGTCGAGCCGCGCGCCGGTCTGCGGGTCGACCTCCAAGAGCTCGGCGCGGATGAGGGCGCCGCGGAAGTCGTTGGCGACCAGGCGGCCGACGCTGCCCGACTTCAGCACGTTCTCGCGCACCAGCGCGAGGTCGGCCGGCGTGCCGCGGAAGGCCGCGGGGACCACGTTGCCGCCGGCGAAGCCCTCCTCGACGACCTCGATGAAACGGGTGTTCGGCGTGAACAGCGACGTCACGCTCGGCCGGTCCACGCCGGGGATGAAGAACACGTCGTCGGTCGCCGCCTTGAGCGCGCGCAGGAACTCGGGCGTGTAGATGTCGCCGGGTCCGCGCACGCGCAGCGCGACGAGCACGCGGTTCGCGCCGCCGAACACCTTCTGGTAGGCGGTGAACGTGCGCATGTACTCGTGCTCGAGCGGCACCATCTTGTTGAAGCCGGCGTCGACGCGCAGCTGCGACGCCGACCACGCCAGCGCCACGGTGATCGCGGCGAACAGGAGGAGCAGCGGCACGCGCGAGACGAAGACGACGTGGGCGGTCGCCGCGACGAAGCGGTCGAACGCGGTGTGCAGGCGCGTCTTCATCGCGGCGCGGCGGCGACGCCGCCTTCCCCGGCGAGGATGCGGGCGCCGCCCGGCAGCGCGCGCACGGCCGCGACCGCGCGGCCGTCGGGGCTCTTGCGCACGGCGAACGTCCGGCCCTGGTCGCGGCTCTCGAGGATCGTCCCCTCGCGCCCGGCCAGCACGACGCCGCCGTCGGGAAGCAGCGTGCCGGCGAGCAGCGTGGCCTTGGCCCCTTCGGGGGCCACGCTGGTCCACGTCGCGCCCGCGTCCGCCGAGCGGAACGCGTTGCCGCGCAGGCCGTACACCAGCAGACCGCCGTCGGGGGTGGCCAGCACGCCGAAGAACGAGCCCTTGTACGGCGAGGCCAGCGGCGCGAACGTGCGGCCGCCGTCGGTCGAGCGCGCGAGGAAGCCGGCCTCGCCGGCCACCACGACCGAGCCATCGGGCACTGCCGCCAGCGCGTTGAGGTGCTGGTCGCCGTCGAACGGCTTGCCCGCGGCCCAGGTGCGGCCGCCGTCGCGGCTCTCGTACCAGGCGCTGTAGGCGCCTGCGGCGATCGCGTGCTTCGCGTCGACGTAGGCGATGGCCAGCAACGGGCGCTGCTCGTCGGGGGCCGCGTGGACCTGCGTCCACGTCTCGCCGCCATCCTCGCTGCGCAGGATCACGGCGTCGTGGCCGACCGCGATGCCGTTCTTCGCGTCGACGAAGCGCACGTCGGTGAGCGTGGCAGAGGTCGGGGACCGGGCGACGCGCCAGCTGCGCCCCTCGTCGTCGGAGAACAGCACGTTGCCGCGCTCGCCCACGCCGACGGCGCGGTTGCCGGCGGTCGCCAGGCCCAGCACGAGCAGCCGGTTGGCGGCGACCTCCGTCGGCGGGAACGGGGGCAGGGGCCGCGGCGCGAACGCGTAGAACGCCGCGCCCAGCATTGCGAGCGCGAGGACGAGGCCGGCCGCGAGTTGCATGGTCGCCGTCCTGTCGTCAGGTGGGACGCTGCGCGCCCGCGGCGGCCCCGCGGCAGTGCCGCGGGGCCGGCGAGCTCGCGAGCGCTACCGGGTACCTACGCCGCGCAGGCCCGAAGGCGTGAAGTCGGCCTTGTCGCGCTTGACCGGCTCGTAGACCTTCGGCTCCTCGTTGCGCAGGCCCATCGCGATGTAGCGGCCGGACTGCAGGTCGTGGTGCACCTCGAGCGTCGCGTAGGCCATCGGCACGTCGGCAAAGACGATCGAGTGCTGCTCGGCGACGCGCCACAGCTCGTCGCGCGCGTCGTACTTGTCCACGACCAGCACCATCCAGCTGTCCTCGTCGATGTAGAACACCCGCTTCTTGTAGATGTGGCTGGTGCCCTGCTTCAGCGTCGCCTCGACCACCCACACGCGGTGCAGCTCGTAGCGGGCGAGGTCCGGGTTGACGTGGCCGGGCTTCAGCACGTCGGCCATCTTGACCTCGTTGCCGGAGATCTTGTACGAGTTGTACGGGACGTAGATCTCCTGCTTGCCGACCAGCTTCCAGTCGTAGCGCTCGGTCGAGCCGTTCCACATGCCGAAGTCGTCGCTGGTGCGCAGGCCGTCGGCCGCCGTGCCGGGGTTGTCGTGCGCCACCTGCGGGGCGAGGCGCACGCGGCGCTGGCCGGGGTTGTACGTCCACGCGCTGCGCGGCTCCTTCACCTGGTCGACGGTCTCGTGCACGAGCAGGATCTGCCCCGCGAGGCGCGCCGGCGCGGTGGTCGACTGCAGGAAGTTGGCGAGCTTGTTCTCCTCGCGCTCGCCCGCGGGCTTCGTCAGGTTGCCATAGTGGAAGTCGTATTCGTAGTCGAACGCGACCGGCGTGTAGCCGCCGTCGCGCGTGACCGCGGCCTGCGCCCACTTCGTCAGGTAGGTGTCGCCGCGGTAGCGCAGCACCGTGTTCCAGATCGCCTCGAGCCCGTCCTTCGGCGCGGGGAACGGGATGCCGCCGCGCACGCCGACGACGCCGTTGCCGCCCTGCGACAGCTTCGCCTTGCCCGCGTTGCCCACGGTCTCGTCGTACACCGCCTTCGGGTAGGCCGCGCTGCGCCGCGTGGGGTAGACGACCATCTTCCACGTCGGATACTTCTTCAGCATCGCATACTGGCCCGGCGACAGCTGCGCCTTGTACTGGTCGGCGTTGGCGCCGGTGATCGTGAACTGCGGCTTGTCGGCCTTGAACGGGTCGGCGTAGTGGCCGCCCGCGACGTGGCCCGGCTGCGGCTTGACGATGCCGCCGGTCCACGCAGGGATCGTCCCGGCCGCGTTGGCGCCGGCCTCGGCGCCCATCGGCGTGCGCGCCTGGCCGAACGCGGCGCCGGCAGCGCCCAGCGCGAGCGCCAGACCCACGACGCGGAATGCATGCTTGCTCATCGTTGCTCTCCTGGTCTCGCGGGCGCGTTCAGAACGCGTAGCTGATGCTGATCGAAACGAAGTCGCGGTCGCGCAGCGGGTTCGAGTTGCTCGCGTAGTCCGCGCTCTGTCCCGGCGGCAGCGGCCCGGACGCCGCGTTCGGCACGTCGGTGCCGCCGTAGCTGCGCCCGCCGAAGAAGCTCGTGTAGGCGATGTCCGCCGTCCACTTCTGCTGGTAGTTGAAGCCGACGCCGAAGGTGAGCGCCTTGGCGCTCTCGTTGAACGTCGGCCCCACGCCGTCGACGTCGTGCGACCAGACCAGCCGCGGCGAGACCGTCGCCCCGAACACGTCCGCGTAGTCGAGGCGGCCCACCAGCCGGTAGCCCCACGAGTTGCGCGTGGCGAAGCAGTCGGTCGACACCGAGTTGAACGCCGACGACGTCGAGGATCCCGGCTGCGGCAGATGGCAGCCCGGTCCGGCGAACTTGAGGTTGTCCGGCAGGTCGAGGTAGGTCCACCCGACCTCGCCGACGACCACGAGCTGCTCGGCGGCGAGCTGCGGGCCGAAGGACTTCGTGGCGGTGGCCTGCACCTGGTGCATCTTCACCCGCCGGTAGCCCGAGATCTCGGTGCCGTAGGGCACCGCGGCCGCCTCCAGCGGATTGGTGCTGGTCAGCTGGTTGGCAAGGCCGAGCGCCGCCAGCAGCAGCTCGGCCGAGGGCAGTTGCACCGGCTGGTTCTTGCGGTACGACCACTCGCCCTGCAGCGCGATGCCCCACGGGCCGGCCGTGCTGGCCGACACGCCCCACAACTGGATGTCCTCGGGGTACTCGATGAAGTACTGGCCGGCGCGCCCCGCGGCGGTAGCGCACGCGGCGTTCGTCGCGTTGAGCGCGGAGAGCGCGGTTGCGTTGGCCACGCCGCCCACGATCGGCGCGAGCGCGGCGATGTTCGTCGGCGTGTGCAGGCCGCCGAACGTCGGGATGTTGAGCGCGGTGCAGGCCGGGTTGCCCTGCGCCACCGCGGGAATGCGCGCGGCCGTGAGCGCGGCGACCTGCTGCGGCGTCAGGTTCTGCGAGATCGTCTGCGCCGCGGTGATGCCGCCGCGGGTGCCCGAGACGAACGGCGTGCGGCTGTGGTAGTTGGCGAAGAACAGCCCGAACTCGGTGTTGTTCCAGTCGGGCACGAACTGGCGCAGCGCCACCCCGTACTGCCCGCTGTCGCTCGGGTCGCGGTCGTGGCCGCGCGGGGCCACCAGCTGCGCCGTCGGCGACACCGGGAAGATGCCGGCGGCGCCGTGCTGGTCGTTGCGGCGGCCGAAGCCGGTGTAGGCGATGTCGCCGTCGTCGCCGACGAAGTCGTTGGTGCTGAAGAACACGCCGCGCGGGTCGATGCGCGTCTTGTCCCACTTCGCGAGCCACGTCGCCTCGATCGTCGTGGTGTCGGTCAGCTCCTGCGAGCCCCAGACCATCGGCGTGGGGATGAACGCCTCCTTGAGCTCGGAGCCCGGCAGGCGCAGCCGCGAGACGTCGATCGGGTTCAGGATGTTGATGCCGTTGGGGATGAACGTGCTCTCGCCCCAGCTCACCACCTGCTTGCCCGCGCGGAGGTTCAGCGTGCGCCCCGCGATCGACCACTTGCCGAACACGAAGGCGTCGAAGATCTCGGCGTCGCTGACCAGCCGGTCGCGGGCGCGCGGCCCCAGCCCGTCCTTGTCGTCGACCGCCCAGTCGTAGAACGCCGTGCCGCGCACGAATATGCCGTAGTCGCGCCACTTGAGCATCAGGTCGACGGTCGCCTTCGCGGCGAGCGACGTGAGGTCGCCCTTGTCGTAGTTGAGGTTGCCGTCGTCGGCGTTGGGGTCGCGCGAAGTGCCGCCGTTGACGATCGCGACCAGGCCCGGGTCGCGGCCCTGGGTGCGCCACAGCGCGCCGACCGAGATCGTGGTGTCGAGGCTGCCGGTCACCTCGTCGTGGCTGAACTGGAAGGCCTGCGCTGCGGGCATCGCGCCAAGCGCGCAGGCAACGGCGGCCGCAACGCCGGACAGGCGCAGCGGCGATCCGCGGGAACGTCGGGTCATGCGAGTCTCTCCTCCGTTGGCCGTTGTGCCGGCCACCCCTGATGTCGAAGACTGCCGGTGCCGGGTCGCGCGCCGCCGACGGCGCCGCGCCGCGTCTTTGCGCGATCCCCGGAATAGGCCCGATTCTTTCAGCCCGCCTGCGGGCGCGCAAGGTCGGCAGCGAACTGCTTGAGCGGCGACAAGGTTCTTGTTGCGCCAGCGCCTGTCCCCACCGGCCGGCGGGAGGGGCTTGCCGGGAAACCCGACCGGCAGGATCGTCTGCCGGCTCTTCCCCCGGGGCGAGGGGGTGCCGCGGCCGCCCGGTTCCCTTGACGGGCCGCGTTGCGCGGCGGAAGCGCAGGCCGGTAGACTTCCCAGGTTTCGAGCGGTCGCGCATCGCGCGACCGGTCTTCTGCCCTTGGGAGGTGGTCGGCATGTCCAAGACGATCGAGTCGGTCCTGCACGAAAACCGCGTATTCGAGCCTTCGGCGGCGTTCCAGGCGCAGGCGCACTTGAGCCGCGAGGACTACGCCCGCCTGGTCGCCGAATCCGACGCCGACTACGCCGGCTACTGGGGGCGGCTGGCGCGCGACCTCCTCGCCTGGGACAAGCCCTTCACGCAGGCGCTCGACGAGTCGAAGGCGCCGTTCTACAAGTGGTTCGCCGACGGCAAGCTCAACGCCTCGTACAACTGCCTCGACCGGCACGTCCGCACCATTCCCAACCGCACGGCGATCATCTTCGAGGCCGACGACGGCACGGTCACCAAGGTCACCTACCGGGGCCTGTACGAGCGCGTGTGCCAGTTCGCCAACGGCTTGAAGAAGCTGGGCATCCGCAAGGGCGACCGGGCGCTCATCTACCTGCCGATGTCGATCGAGGCCGTCGTCGCGATGCAGGCCTGCGCGCGCATCGGCGCGATCCACTCGGTCGTGTTTGGCGGCTTCTCGGCGAAGAGCGTCAACGAGCGCATCGCCGATGCCGGCGCCCGGCTGGTGATCACCGCCGACGGCCAGTTCCGCGGCGGCAAGCAGCTCGCCCTCAAGCCCGCGGTCGACGAGGGCCTGGCGATGGGGGGCTGCGACTCCGTCGAGCACGTCGTCGTCTACCGCCGGCTCGGCAGCGCCGGGCTGGCGTGGAACGACAAGCTGGACACGTGGTGGCACGACCTCGTGGCCGGCCAGCCGGTCGATTGCCCGGCCGAGCCCGTCGAGGCCGAGCACCCGCTGTTCATCCTCTACACGTCGGGCTCGACCGGCAAGCCGAAGGGCGTGCAGCACTCCACCGGCGGCTACCTGCTCGGCGCGGTGGCGTCGATGAAGTGGACGTTCGACGTCAAGGACTCCGACGTCTTCTGGTGCACTGCCGACGTGGGCTGGGTCACCGGGCACACCTACGTCGCCTACGGCCCGCTCGCGTGCGGCGCGACGCAGGTGATGTTCGAGGGCGTGCCGACCTACCCGTCGGCCAACCGGTTCTGGGAGATCATCCAGCGCCACAAGGTCACGATCTTCTACACGGCGCCCACGGCGATCCGGTCGCTCATCAAGCTGGGCGCCGACCTGCCGAAGCAGCACGACCTGTCCAGCCTGCGCCTGCTGGGCTCGGTGGGCGAGCCGATCAATCCCGAGGCCTGGATGTGGTACTACCAGTCCGTCGGCGGCTCGCGCTGCCCGATCGTCGACACGTGGTGGCAGACCGAGACGGGCTGCCACATGATCTCGCCGATGCCCGGCGCGACCGGCCTCAAGCCCGGCTCGTGCACGTTCCCGCTGCCCGGGATCAAGGCCGCGATCGTCGACGAGACCGGCCACGACGTCGAGCTGGGCAAGGGCGGCTTCCTCGTGATCAAGCGGCCGTGGCCGGCGATGATCCGCACGATCTGGGGCGACCCGGAGCGCTTCCGCAAGTCGTACTACCCCGAGGAGCTGGGCGGCACGCTCTACCTCGCCGGCGACGGCGCGAACCGCGACCTCGACGGCTACTTCTGGATCATGGGCCGCATCGACGACGTGCTCAACGTCTCGGGCCACCGCCTCGGCACGATGGAGATCGAGTCGGCGCTGGTGGCGAACCCGCTCGTCGCCGAGGCCGCGGTGGTCGGCCGCCCGGACGAGATGACCGGCGAGGCCGTGTGCGCTTTCGTCGTGCTCAAGCGCGCGCGCCCGGAAGGCGCCGACGCGGAGAAGATCGCGAAGGAGCTGCGCGACTGGGTGGGCAAGGAGATCGGCGCGATCGCCAAGCCGAAGGACATCCGCTTCGGCGACAACCTGCCGAAGACGCGATCGGGCAAGATCATGCGCCGCCTGCTGCGCTCGATCGCGAAGGACGAGGACATCAAGCAGGACACCTCGACGCTGGAGAATCCCGCGATCCTCGACCAGCTGAAGCAGTCGATCTAGCGGAAAGAACGGCGCAAGACAGCATCTGGAGCGCCAACGCGTGCGTGACGCGATGCGCGATGCGCTGCATCGACATCGCGGCATCCGCCGCGCTCCCGAACGCCTTCTGCATCGATCCGGCAGCGGGCCGCCGGACGGCGGTGTGATACAAAGCGGGCGGCGCCGCAGCGGCGGCGCCCGCTTCGACGCGCGCCACACCTGCCCTTGACCGACTACGGCACCACGCTGCTGCTGCTGCGCATCGCCAGGATCGTCCTGCTGATCGCGCTGATGTCGCTCGCGGGCCAGGGCATCGTCTACGCGCTCTCGCGCGCGTCCGGCGCGGACCCGCAGCGCAACGTCTTCTACAAGCTGCTCGAGGCGATCGCGTCGCCGTTCGTTCGGCTGGTGCGGCTGGTCACGCCGAAGCTCGTACTCGACCGCCACGTCCCCTGGGCGACGTTCGGGCTGCTGCTCTTCGCGTTCTTCGTCACGCTGTGGGCGATCGCGCAGACGTGCCTGTCCGGGCTCGGCCTGCCGTTGCGCGATTGCCTGGGCGCGAGCTGACCGCATGCGGGGGCTGCGCCGCTACGGACTGCTGAAGCTCGCCGGCTGGGCGCGCGTGTTCGGCGCGAGGGGCACGGCGCGAAGCATCCTCGAGACGCTGCGCGCCGAGTACCCCGACGATCGCGCGGTGCTGGTGCAGGTTGCCTTCTACCTCGCCGAGGAGAAGCGCTGGCGCGAGGCGCTGGAGCTCATGAGCCGCGCGGCGGAACTCCGGCCGGGCGACGTCGAGACGCGCTTCAACTGCGCGTACCTGAAGCAGCAGCTCGGCGACCACCGCGGCGCGGTCGACGCCTTCCGCCAGACGCTGGAGCTCGCTCCCGACCACGACCGCGCGCTGTACGGCCTCGCACTTTCCTTGATCTCGCTCAAACATCTGGACGAGGCCGTGCCCGTGCTGGAGCGCAACACGAAGCTGCAGCCGATGAGCCCCTACGGCTGGTACCAGCTCGGCCGCGTCCAGTTCGACCGGGGCAGGCGCGACAAGGCCGAGGCGATCATCGCGCACCTCAACACGTTCGAGCCCAAGGTCGCCGCCCAGCTGGCCCGCGACACGGGCCTGCCGGCTCCGCCTCCGCCCTGACCGCGACGCGGCGGGGTTGCGCGAGGCGGGCGCCGCGGGGAGCCGCATTCCCGCCCGGCGCTTTCGCCGCAGAGGCTCGACGGGGCGAGCGCCGGCCGCCGAAATCTGTTGCGCCGGGGAAATTCCGGTGGCTATACTCGCCGCAACTTGCCGCCCGGGCCCAGGCCCGGGTGCGCCCGCGGGCCGCGCGCGCCAGACAATGAAGCGCGCCATGGCTCGCCCGGGACCGGGACGCGCCGCGAGAGCGCGCCGGGCTCCGGACGGGGAGAATCCGCACGTCGTGCGTCAGGAGGAGTCTTCATGCAGCTCACCGCGAAGCAAGAGGAGTACTGGAGTCGCAATCTGCGCGTCACCGCGATCCTGCTTGCCATCTGGTTCGTCGTCACGTTCGTCATCGGCTGGTACGCGAGGGAGTTGAACTTCAACTTCTTCGGGTGGCCGTTCGCGTTCTTCATGGGCGCGTTCGGCTCGCTGGTGATCTACGTGGTCATCATCTGGTACTACGCGCGCTACATGAACAACCTGGACCGCGAGTACGACGTCCACGAGGGAGACGAGTGATGGCCGGCGCACCGCAACCCAAGACCCCGACCAACGTCTTCACGGCGGGCTCGCAGAAGTCGTTCAACGCCCAGCTGAAGAAGGTGTACACCTGGTACACGGGCGGCTTCGTCGTCTTCATCGTCGCGCTCGCGATCCTCGAGCAGTTCGGGCTGCCGCGGAACTGGATCGGCTACGTCTTCCTGCTCGCGACGGTGCTGCTCTACGCCGGCATCGGCATCATGAGCCGGACCTCGGACGCCGCCGAGTACTACGTCGCGGGGCGGCGCGTGCCCGCGCTGTTCAACGGCATGGCGACCGGCGCCGACTGGATGTCCGCGGCGTCCTTCATCGGCATGGCGGGGACGCTCTACCTCACGGGCTACGGCGGGCTGGCCTTCATCATGGGCTGGACCGGCGGCTACTGCCTGGTCGCGCTGTTCCTCGCCCCGTACCTGCGCAAGTTCGGGCAGTTCACGATCCCCGACTTCCTCGGCGCGCGCTACGGCGGCAACGTCCCGCGCTTCGTCGGCATCATCGCGGCGATCCTGTGCTCGTTCACCTACGTGGTGGCGCAGATCTACGGCGTGGGCCTGATCACGACGCGCCTCACCGGCGTGCCGTTCGAGCTCGGCATCTTCCTCGGCCTGGGCGGCATCCTGGTGTGCTCGTTCTTGGGCGGGATGCGCGCGGTGACGTGGACGCAGGTCGCGCAGTACATCATCCTGATCATCGCGTACATGATCCCGGTGGTCTGGCTGTCGATCAAGCACACCGGCATCCCGGTGCCGCAGCTCGTCTACGGCAAGGTCCTCGAGAAGGTGACGGCCCGCGAGGAGCAGCTCACCAACGACCCGAAGGAGAAGGAGGTCCGCGACATCTTCAAGAAGCGCTCCGACGACGCGAAGGCGAAGATCGCCGGCCTGCCGGGCTCGCTCGACGCCGAGAAGGCTGCGCTCGCGAAGCGGGTCGACGACCTCAAGGCGTCCAACGCGCCCGAGGACCAGATCCGCGCGGCGCAGTCGGCGCTCGACAAGGCGCCGAAGTCGGCCGACGAGGCGAAGGCCGCGTGGAACAAGGACGTGCCGCTCGCGGCGCGCTCCGGCCCGCCGCTGCGCCACGCCGAGGCGTTCCCCGGCAAGGACGAAAAGGCCAGGGACATTTCGCGGCGCAACTTCCTCGCGCTGATCTTCTGCCTGATGGTGGGCACGGCCGCGCTGCCGCACATCCTGATGCGGTACTACACGACGCCCTCGGTGAAGGAGGCGCGCGAGAGCGTGTTCTGGTCGCTGTTCTTCATCTTCCTCCTCTACTTCACCGCGCCGGCGCTCGCCGTGCTGGTGAAGTTCGACGTCTACACGCTGCTGGTCGGCACGGAGTTCGCCAAGCTGCCGCAGTGGGTGGCGTCGTGGTCGAGGGTGGACCCGGGCCTGCTGTCGTTGGTCGACGTCAACCGCGACGGCATCGTGCAGCTCGCCGAGATCTCGATCGGCGGCGACATCGTCGTGCTGGCAACGCCGGAGATCGGCGGGCTGCCGTACGTGATCTCCGGGCTGGTCGCGGCCGGCGGCCTCGCAGCGGCGCTGTCGACCGCGGACGGCCTGCTGCTCACGATCGCCAACGCGCTCTCGCACGACCTGTACTACAAGATGCTCGATCCCAGCGCATCGACGGCGCGCCGCGTCACCATCTCCAAGGTTCTGCTCCTGGTGGTGGCGCTGGCCGCGGCGTTCGTGGCATCGCAAAAGCCGGCGGACATCCTGTTCCTGGTCTCTGCGGCGTTCTCGTTCGCGGCGGCGGCGTTCTTCCCGGCGCTGGTGCTCGGCATCTTCTGGAAGCGCGCCAACAAGTGGGGCGCGACGCTGGGGATGATCGCGGGGCTGGGGGTCACGTTCTGGTACATGATCACGACACAGCAGTGGATGCGCGAGATCGTCTTCGGCACCCCGCGATCGGTGCCGCAGGCGCTCTGGTGGGACATCCAGCCGATCTCGGCGGCGACGTTCGGCGTGCCGCTGGGCTTCCTCGTGATCATCGTGGTGAGCCTGCTCACGCCGGCGCCCGACAGGCAGACGCAGGAGCTGGTCGAGCACGTGCGGTATCCGAACCTCGCCGGCGACACGATGAAGACCGAGGGGACCTGACTCCCGCGGCATCGGCCGCATGACCCGGAAGGCCCGCGGAGCGATCCGCGGGCCTTTCGGTTTTTCTGGGGCGGCGCGCCACGAATCCGGTGGACTGCTTCGCCGGGCAGGGGCCCGCGCGGGAACTCCGCCTGCCGGACCGGCTCGAAGTTTGCTTGTCGACCCGGGTGTCGGCGCATTTGACAGGCCGGCTGCCTTGCCCCAGACTATGCCAATGTCATTGTCTCGCCTGTCTGCCGCCGTCCTGGCCACGGCCCTCGCGTTCGCCGCCGCCCTCCCGGCCGGCGCGGGCACCGTCGTCGAGTTCTACCACCGCGGCCTAGACCACTACTTCGTCACCAGCCTGCCCAGCGAAGTCGAGGCGCTCGACAGCGGCCGGATCGCCGGCTGGGCGCGGACGGGGCTGTCGTTCGAGACGTTCGCTGCCGGGGATGCGCGCCTGGCCGGGTCGGTGCCCGTCTGCCGGTTCCTCGGCAACCCCGCGCGCGGCCTGACGTCGCATTTCTATTCGGCGTTCGCCGAGGAATGCGCGACGGTCAAGGTGCGCTGGCCCGACGAGTGGAGGCTCGAGACGGACGAGCTGTTCCGCGTCCACCTCGTGAACCCGACCACGGGCCAGTGCCCGGCGGGCACCAAGGCCGTCTTCCGGCTGTGGAACCGCCGCGCGGACGCGAACCACCGGTACACGACGGAGCGGTCGGTCTTCGACGCGATGGTCGTCAAGGGATACGTCCCCGAGGGGACGGGCAGCCCCCAGCTACCTGTCGCGTTCTGCGCCGCCGACGTCGCGCCGCCGCCGCCTCCGGCAGGCACGCCGGCCTGCACGATCGCGTCGGGCGCGGCAGTCCCGGTCGTCGGCACGCCGGTCACGCTGACGGCGACCTGCACGAACTCGCCGGTCACGTTCGCCTGGTCGAACTGCACGCCGACGGGTAACACCTGTGTCGCCACCGCGACGGCCACGGGTCGCGTGGCTTACACGCTGGTGGCTTCCAACGCGGCCGGCGCCGGGGCGCAGGCGCGCATAGAACTCGACTGGCAGTTGCCGGCGAGCGCGGCGCCCGCGTGCTCGATCGTCGCCAGCAGCGCGACGCCCCCGCTGGGGTCGGCGCTGACGCTGACGGCGAACTGCTCGCACGCGCCCTCGCAGTTCCAGTGGATGGGCTGCTCGGCGCTGCTGCTCGAAGTGTGCAACGTGCTCTCGGAGTGCCCGACGACGTTGGGCACGTGCCGGCCGATTGCGGCGCAGTCGGGCCCGGTGGTCTACGCGCTGATCGCGCGCAACGGCGCCGGTGCGAGCCCGAAGGCCAGCGTCCAGGTCGAGTGGACGTCGGGCGGAGGCACTGCGCCGCCGCCGCCACCGCCGTCGCCGGCCCCGTCGTGCGTCATCACGCCGTCGTCGACTTCGCCGGCGATCAACACCACGCTCACGCTGACCGCGTCGTGCACCAACAACCCGACCGCCTGGACGTGGACGGGCTGCTCGAGCACGACGAGCACGTGCACGACGACCGAGTCGGCGGCGGTGACGCGCAACTACGGCGTCTCCGCGCAGAACTCCGCCGGCATCGGCTTCCCCGCGCAGGTCTCGGTCACCTGGCAGAGCCCGCCGACCGCGCCGCCGGCGTGCACGATCTCGGCGAGCACGTCGTCGCCGTTCGTGGGCGCGTCCGTCACGCTGACGGCGAATTGCACGCAGTCGCCGGCGAGCTGGCAGTGGACCAATTGCAGCTCGTCGACGTCCACCTGCGTCGCCACGAGCGGGACCCCGGGGCCGGCGACGTATTCCGTCGTCGCGTCCAACCAGTTCGGCCCCGGCTCCCCGGCCTCGACGACGCTCGACTGGGCGAGCGCGCCGCCGCCGGGCGCCGACCTCTGCGGCAGCTACGGCGATGTGATGCGCGTCGACCTGGCGTGGGGCGGCACCACGCTGTTCGAGACCCGGGAGGGCGGAGGCTTGCGTCCCGGCACCGTCGTTGCCGCCCGGCTGCGCGTCCCGGCCAACGCCTCCTCCTCGCAGCGCCTCGGGCAGGTGAGGTTCTACGAGTACATCGACGCCCCCACCGACCGTCAGCTGACGGTCTCGACGAGCGCGTGCGACTTCCGCGGCTTCGTCGCCGGATCCGGAGGCCGCACCGATCCCACGTCCGCGACCGCGCCGATGGCCTGGAGCAACGACCAGACTCCCGCGCTGATCTTCGACATCAACGCGGGGACAGCTCCCATTCGCCTGGTGCCCGGGCAGACGTACTACTTCAACCTGCGCAACGTGAACTGGGTCAGCGGAACGACGTCCTGCGAAATGGGCACGTGCAACGGCCGCTTCCAGTTCACGACGCCGTTCTAGCGCAGTGCGGCGGTGATTCGTTGAACAATCCGGCCGGTTCGCTCCCGGCCCTTGTTGTCCCTGCGCGACAGGTGCCCGACCTCGCCGCGCAGGGGTGTCGCGGCTGGAAGCGAAAGCGGCCGGACGGTGCGGGGGCGCATGGACTCGGCGGAAGTTCTTCAACGAACTGCCGAGTCACTACACGAGGGCGAGCAACCTGACGCGGGATCGAGGGGAAGGGCGGCGCGCGAGCGCCGCCCTTCGCGCTTCGGGCGACCGCGCGGGGGCGGGTGCTAAGATTCCGGCGCAGCACGCACCTCGCCCGCGACCATGTCCGACGCCCACGCGCTCACCGCGCTCTCGCCGCTCGACGGCCGCTACGCCGCGAAGCTCGAGCCGCTGCGCGAGCACTTCAGCGAGTTCGGCCTCGTGCGCCTGCGCGTGCGCGTGGAGGCCGCGTGGCTGCTGGCGCTCGGCGACGAGCCGCGCATCGCCGAGGTGCCGCCGTTCGCCCCGGCCGACCGCGAGGCGCTGCTCGCCGCGGCGCGCGGCTTCTCGGTGGCCGACGCCGCCCGCGTCAAGGCGATCGAGCGCACGACGAACCACGACGTCAAGGCGGTCGAGTACTGGCTGAAGGAGCGCTTCGCCGGCGTGCCGGCGGTCGCGCGGGTCGCCGAGTTCATCCACTTCGCGTGCACGTCCGAGGACATCAACAACCTCGCGCACGCCGTCGCGCTGGCCGCGGCGCGACGCGACGTGCTGCTGCCGGCGCTCGCAGCGGTCCATGACGACCTGCGCGCGCTGGCGCACGCGCACGCCGCGCTGCCGATGCTCGCGCGCACCCACGGCCAGCCGGCCACGCCCACGACGCTGGGCAAGGAGATGGCGAACGTCGCCGCGCGGCTCGCGCGCGCGATGACGGCGTTCGAGCGCGTCCCCGTGAAGGCAAAGATGAACGGCGCGGTCGGCAACTACAACGCGCACGTCGCCGCGTACCCGGACGTCGACTGGGAGGGGCTCGCGGCGCGCGTGGTGGCGGGCTTCGGCGTCGAGTTCAACCCCTACACCACGCAGATCGAGCCTCACGACGCGATGGCCGAGTACTTCGACGCCGTGGCGCGCGCGAACACGGTGCTGATCGACCTCGACCGCGACGTCTGGGGGTACGTCTCGCTCGGCTACTTCCGCCAGCGGACGAAGGAGGGCGAGGTCGGCTCCTCCACGATGCCGCACAAGGTCAACCCGATCGACTTCGAGAACTCCGAGGGCAACCTCGGGCTCGCCAATGCGCTCCTCCGGCACCTCGCCGACAAGCTGCCCGTGTCGCGCTGGCAGCGCGACCTGACGGACTCGACGGTCCTGCGCAACGTCGGCGTGGCGCTCGGCCACGCGCTGCTGGGCTGGCTGTCGCTGCGCCAGGGTCTCGCGAAGCTCGACGCGGACCCCGCGCGGCTTGCCGCCGACCTCGACGCCTGCTGGGAGGTCCTCGCCGAGCCGATCCAGACGGTGATGCGCCGGCACGGCATCCCGGAACCCTACGAGAAGCTGAAGTCGCTCACTCGCGGCCGCGCCGGCATCACCCGCGAGGGCCTGCACGCGTTCATCGACGGCCTCGCGATTCCCGACGAGGCCAAGGCGCGCCTCAAGGCCTTGACCCCGGCGACCTACGTCGGTCTCGCCGAGTCCCTCGCCCGCCGCGTCTAGGAAAGCAGGGTCAGTCTCGGAAAAGTAGGAAAAGTAGGGTCAGACTCGACTTTCCTGGACCGCTGCGCGATTCGGTCGCCTGTCGCCGGAAAGTCGAGTCTGACCCTACTTTTCGGCGCGTCCGCGGTGTTCCTTGAGGAACGTGACCGCCGCAGGCAGGACCGACACGATCACGATCAGCACGACGATCAGCGACAGGTTCGACTTGACCCACGGGATGTTGCCGAACAGGTAGCCCGCGTAGAGCAGCGAGCCGACCCACAGCACGCTGCCGAGCACGCTGTAGGTGACGAAGCGGCGGTACGCGAGCGAGGCCACGCCCGCGAGGAACGGCGCGAACGTGCGCACGATGGGCATGAAGCGGCCGATGACGATCGTGACGGCGCCGTAGCGGTCGTAGAAGGCCTGCGTGCGCTCGAGGTGCTCGCGCCGGATCCAGCGCGACTCGCGCTCGAACACCCGGGGCCCGATCCAGCGCCCGACCCAGTAGTTGGTCGAGTCGCCGGTCACCGCGGCGGTCCACAGGAGGGCGAACAGCACGTGGATGTCGAGCGCGCCGCCGGAGCCGGCGACGACCGTGCCCGCGACGAACAGCAGCGAGTCGCCCGGCAGGAACGGCGTGACGACGAGCCCGGTCTCGGCGAAGATCACCGCGAAGAGCAGCGCGTAGAGCCACGGGCCGTGCGCGGCGGCGAACGCCGCCAGCGTCTCGTCCAGCGCGAGGACGGCCTGGACGAGGCCGGTCAGCGTCTCGACCATCCCCGCGCTACGGGAGGATCTTCTCGCCCGTGAGCTGCTTCTTCTCGGGCTTGACGAGGTCCTCGCGCGAGACGCCGAGCCAGCGCACCAGCGGCGCCATCACGAGCACCGACGAGTAGATGCCGAACAGGATGCCGATGGTGAGCGCCAGCGAGAAGTAGTGCAGCGTCTCGCCGCCGAAGAAGAAGATCGACAGCACCATCATCAGCGTGCTGCCGTGCGTGATGATCGTGCGCGAGATCGTGCTGGTGATCGCGTTGTCGATCACCTCGGTCACCGTCGCGCGGCGCATCTTGCGGAAGTTCTCGCGGATCCGGTCGGCGATGACCACGGACTCGTTGACCGAGTAGCCGAGGATCGCCAGCGTGGCCGCGAGCACCGGGAGCGAGAACTCCCACTGGAAGAACGCGAAGAAGCCGAGGATGATGACGACGTCGTGCAGGTTCGCGAGGATGGCCGCCACCGCGAATCGCCACTCGAAGCGCAGCGCGAGGTAACTGACGATGCCGGCGATCACCAGCAGCAGCGCGAGCGCGCCGCTCTCGTAGAGCTCGCGGCCGACCTGCGGGCCGACGAACTCGACGCGCTTCAGCGACACGGTCGGGTCGTCGGCGCGCAGCACGCCCATCACCTGCTCGGAGAGCTGTGCCGTCGACAGCCCCTCGCGCAGCGGCAGGCGGATGAGCGCGGTGTCCGAGCTGCCGAACGCCTGCGCCTGGTACTCGCCCAGGTTGAGCTTGTCCACCGCGCCGCGCAGGCGGCCGAAGTCGACGGCGTGCTTGTACGACACCTCGATCAGCGTGCCGCCGCGGAAGTCGATGCCGAAGTTGAGGCCCCGCGTCGCCAGGAAGAGCACGGCGAGCAGGAACGTGACCAGCGAGATCACGTTGAACACCAGCGCGTACCGCATGAACGGGATGTCGCGCCGGATGCGAAAGAATTCCATGGTTCCCTCCGCCGGACCGGGTCGCCGCTAGCGGGCCGTCGAGCCGGCCGCCGGCCCCGGCTTCCAGACCTGCCCGATCGAGATCCTGTCCAGCTTCTTGCGTCCGCCGTAGATCAGGTTGACGATGCCGCGCGAGAAGAGCACCGCCGAGAACATCGACGTGAGGATGCCGAGGCAGTGCACCACGGCGAAGCCGCGCACCGGCCCGCTGCCGAAGATCAGCAGCGCGATGCCGGCGATCAGCGTCGTCACGTTGGAGTCGAGGATCGTGTTCCACGCGCGCTCGTAGCCGGCCTGGATCGCGGCGTGCGGCGTGGCGCCCCAGCGCAGCTCCTCGCGTATGCGCTCGTTGATCAGCACGTTCGCGTCGATCGCCATGCCGAGCGTCAACGCGATCGCGGCGATGCCGGGCAGCGTCAGCGTGGCCTGCAGCATCGACAGCAGCGCGACGAGCAGCAGGAGGTTGACGACCAGCGCGATCGTCGAGACGAGCCCCATGAGGAGGTAGTAGGCGCACATGAAGACGCCCAGCGCGACGAAGCCGTAGAGCACCGAGTTGAAGCCGCGCTCGATGTTCTCCTTGCCGAGCGACGGGCCGACCGTGCGCTCCTCGATGATCTCCATCGGAGCCGCCAGCGCGCCGGCGCGCATCAGCAGCGCGACGTCGTTCGCCTCGCGCGTGTTCATGCGCCCCGAGATCTGCACGCGGCCGCCGCCGATCTCCTCGCGGATCACCGGCGCCGTGATGACTTCGGCCTTGCCCTTCTCGACCAGCACGATCGCCATCCGCTTGCCGACGTTCTCGCGCGTCACCTCCTTGAAGATGCGCCCGCCGGTGCCGTCGAGGTTGACGTGCACCGCCGGCTCGTTGGTGCGCTGGTCGAAGCCGGGCTGCGCGTCGTTGATGCGGTCGCCGGTGAGCACGACCTGCCGGCGCACCAGGACCGGCGTGCCGCCGCGCTCCGTGAAGAGGTCGGAGCCGAACGGCACCTGTCCGGCCATCGCCGCCTCGAGCGCGCCGGGGTCGTCGTTGACCATGCGGATCTCGAGTGTGGCCGTGCGGCCGAGGATGTCCTTGGCGCGCGCGGTGTCCTGCACCCCGGGCAGCTGCACGACGATGCGGTCGGCGCCCTGCTGCTGCACGATCGGCTCGGAGACGCCGAGCTCGTTGACGCGGTTGCGCAGGATCGTGATGTTCTGCGACACCGCGCCGTCCTGGATGCGCTTGACGGCCTCGGGCTTGAGCGTCGCGACCAGCCGCAGCTCGCCGGCGTCCTGCTCGCGCGCGACGAGGTCGGGGAACGCCTTCTCGAGCTCCACGCGCGCCTTGACGCGCTCGGCGGCGTCCCGGAAGCGCAGCACCACGTTCTGCCCCTCGCGGCCCACGCCCCCGTACTGGATGCGCTTCTCGCGCATCAGCGAGCGGACGTCGGTGGTGTAGCGGTCGGCGGCCTTGTCGATCGCGCCCTTCATGTCGATCTGCAGCAGGAAGTGCACGCCGCCGCGCAGGTCGAGGCCGAGGTACATCGGCAGCGCGCCGATCGCGGTGAGCCACGTCGGCGACGACGAGATCAGGTTCAGCGCGACGATGTAGTCCTCGCCGAACTGCTTCTGCAGCACGTCGCGGGCGCGAAGCTGCGTGTCGGTGTCGGCGAGCCGGACCTTGACGCCGGTCTGGTCGACCAGCGCACCCGTGTGGGGCACGCCGGCGGTCTTCAGCGCGTTCTCGGCCGAGGCGAGCGTGCCAGCGTCGATCTTCACCGTCGCCTTCGAGGTCGACACCTGCACGGCCGGAACCTCGGGGAAGAAGTTCGGCAGCGTGTAGAGCAGCCCGATCGCGACCGCGACCGCGATCACGACGTATTTCCAGACGGGGTAGCGGTTCATGGAGGGATGGGACGATGGACGGGGGGTTGGTGTCTAGGGTGCAGGCCGCAAGGCGTGGTGCCCGACGCGGAACGGGGCGCGCCGACCGCGCGGCTCCGGACCCGACCCCCGCGCGTTCAGAGGGCCTTGATCGTGCCCTTCGGCAGCAGCTGCTGGATCGCGGCGCGCTGCACGTTGATCTCGACGGAGGGCGCGATCTCGACCGCCGCGTACTGGTCGGTGAGCTTGGTCACGCGGCCGACGAGCCCGCCGGCGGTCACGACCTCGTCGCCCTTCTGCAGTGCGGCGAGCATGGTGCGGTGCTCCTTCGCCTTCTTCTGCTGCGGGCGGATCAGCAGGAAATAGAAGACGACGAAGATCAGGATCATCGGCAGGAAGGCCATGAGGTCCCCGCCGGGGGTGGCGGCGGACGACTGCGCGAATGCGTCGGCGATGAACACGGAAGTCTCCGGACGGGTTGCAGCGAACCCGGCATTCTACCACCCGCGCCCCCGGCGTCCGGGCCCGTGCCGGTCGCTCAGGCGCTGTCCACCCCCCGCGCGCGGTCGGCGCGGAACTGGGCGACGAACCCCTCGAGCCGGCCGGCGGCGATCGCCTCGCGCAGGCCGGCGGCGAGCCACAGGTAGTAGTGCAGGTTGTGGATCGTGGCCAGGCGCGCGCCCAGGATCTCGTTCACCCGTTGCAGGTGGTGCAGGTAGGCGCGGGTGAAGTTGCCGCACGCGTAGCAGGCGCACGACGGGTCGACGGGCCGCGTGTCGCTGCGGTGCGCGGCGTTGCGGATCTTGAGGTCGCCGAAGCGCGTGAACAGCCAGCCGTTGCGCGCGTTGCGGGTGGGCAGCACGCAGTCGAACATGTCCACCCCGGCGACCACCCCCGCCACGATGTCCTCGGGCGTGCCCACGCCCATCAGGTAGCGCGGCGCCTTTCCGGGCATGCGGTGCGCGAGGTGGTCGAGGATGCGCAGCATGTCCTCCTTCGGCTCGCCCACCGACAGGCCGCCGATCGCGTAGCCGTCGAAGCCGATGTCCGTCAGCGCGGCGAGCGAGGCGTCGCGCAGGTCCTCGTGCACGCCGCCCTGCACGATGCCGAACAGCGCGTTGGCGTTGCCGTCGTGCGCGGCGCGCGAGCGCGCGGCCCAGCGCATCGACAGCTCCATCGACCGCGCCGCCTCGTCGCGCGTGGCGGGCCAGGGCGTGCACTCGTCGAAGGCCATCACCACGTCCGCGTCGAGCGCGCGCTGGATGTCCATCGACAGCTCGGGCGTGAGGAACAGCTTGTCGCCGTTGACCGGCGAGGCGAACGCCACGCCTTCCTCCCTCACCTTGCGCAGCGGCCCGAGGCTGAACACCTGGAAGCCGCCGGAGTCGGTGAGTATCGGCCGCTGCCAGCCCATGAAGCGGTGCAGTCCGCGGTGCGCGGCGATCACCTCCGTCCCGGGGCGCAACCACAGGTGGAACGTGTTGCCCAGCACGATCTGCGCGCCGAGGCCGGCCAGTTCCTCGGGGGACATCGCCTTGACGGTGCCGTAGGTTCCCACCGGCATGAAGATCGGCGTCTCGACGGTGCCGTGGGCCAGCGCGAGTCGGCCGCGCCGCGCGCGGCCGTCGGTGGCGAGGAGGTCGAAGCGCATCAGGCGCCCGCCTCGGCGCGCCGCAGCAGCATCGCGTCGCCGTAGCTGAAGAAGCGGTAGCGCCGCGCGATCGCGTGCGCGTATGCCGCGCGGATGCGCGCGTAGCCGGCGAACGCGGCGACGAGCATCAGCAGCGTCGAGCGCGGCAGGTGGAAGTTCGTGAGCAGGAGATCGGCGACGCGGAAGCGGTAGCCCGGCGTGACGAACAGCGTCGTCTCCGCCTCGCCCGCTCGCACGCTGCCGTCCTCGCCCGCGGACGACTCGAGGGCGCGCAGGCTCGTCGTGCCGACGGCGAGCACGCGTCCTCCGCGCGCGCGCGCGGCCGCGACCGCCTGGGCCGTCGCCGGCGGGACGCGGAACCATTCGGCGTGCATGCGGTGCAACGACAGGTTCTCGCTCTGGACGGGCTGGAACGTGCCGGCGCCCACGTGCAACGTGACCGTCGCGCGCGCGACGCCCCGCGCATCGAGGGCGGCGAGCGTCGCGGCGTCGAAGTGCAAGCCTGCGGTCGGCGCGGCGACGGCGCCCGGCACGGCCGCGTACACGGTCTGGTAGCGCTCCGCGTCCTCGGCGCCCGCGGCGTGCGCGATGTAGGGCGGCAGCGGCACCTCGCCGTGGCGCTCGAGCCACTCGACCAGCGGGCCGGTGTCGTGGAAGCGCAGGTCGAAGAAGCGCTCGTCGCGCGCGAGCACCTCGGCGCGCGCGCCGCCGGGAAGGTCGACGCTGCCGCCCGGCCGCGGCAGGTGGCTCGCGCGCATCTGCACGCGCGCGCTGTCCTCGGCGAGGACGCGCTCGACGAGCATCTCGACACGACCGCCGGTCGGCTTGCGCCCGTGCACCCGCGCGCGGATCACCCGCGTGTCGTTGAACACCGCGAGGTCGCCTTCACGCAGCAGCGACGGCAGGTCGGCGAAGCGGCGGTCGGCGAGGCCGTCCGGCGCCACGTCGAGCAGGCGGCTGCCGCTGCGCTGCGCGGCGGGCGCCTGCGCGATCAGTTCCGGAGGAAGCTCGAAGTCGAAGTCCGAGAGCTTGAGCAAGGCAGCCTTCAGCGTTCCGCCGGGACGGTCACCGAGGCGAGCCCGTAGTAGCGCGCCACGCACTTGTTGTCCCAGCGCGCGGGGTCGTCGCCCAGTTCGAGCGCGTGCACCGTCGGCCGCGGGTAGAACGGCAGGCGCGCCAGGACGACGTCCTTGCGGCCCGCCGACGCCGCGGCGCGCAGCGCGTGGTGGCGCTCGGTCCACCGCGCGCGCAGCAGCTGCGCGACTTGCGTGTCCTCGGCGTAGCGGAACGGCAGCAGCAGCGAGCCGGCGAGGGCAGCCCCCGCCAGCAGCAGCGCGCCGTAGCGCGTGGCGAGGATCGGCGGCACGGCGAAGGCCGCGACCGCGGCGAGCAGCAGCACCAGCAGGAAGAAGCCGTTGCGCGGCGCGAACTGCGGCGGGACGGCCAGCACCGGCAGCAGGCTTGCGAGCGCCGCGACGACGAGCAGGGCGGCGACGAGCGCGCGCTGCCGCCAGTGCGTGGCGAGGTTTGGCGTGCGCACCACCAGCCCGACGGCGACAAGCGCGGCAAGCCCGGCGAGAAATCCCGGCGCCTTGGCGAACACCTCGCCAAGCATGCGCGCGTATTCGCCCGCGAGCCAGGGAGCGTCGAGGCCGAACGAGCGCTCGGTCGCCGTGGCCCGCACGTAGTTGCCGGGCGCGGCGGCGAGGATCGCGGCACCGGCGATCGCGCCGGCGACGGCCGCCATCGCATGGCGAAGCTGCCGCGGCTGGCCGCGCACGGCCACGAGCACGGCCAGTCCGACGACGGCCAGCGCGCTCCAGGCGAGCTCGATCGAATTGCCGGCCAGCACGCCGAGCACGAACGCGCCGAGCGCGCCGCCGCGCGCCGGCTTCCCGTCGGCGATGCGCGCCATCGTGGCGAGCCACGCGGCGAGGAGCACGAGCGGCAGCAGGTAGACGATGCCGCCGGTCGCCCAGAACACGACCTGCCCGGTGAAGTGGTGCAGTCCGAGCACCGCGGCGACGAGCAGGAACGCGGCGATCGCGAGCCGGTCGATGGCGTGCCGTGCGTCGAACGCGCCGGCCAGCAGCCACGCGCCGAGCGCGAGGAGCAGCGGCAGCAGGCTGCTGATCACGGCCAACTGCGGCAGGTCGACGAGCCGCAGCGCGTGGTAGAGGGCGAACGTGGTGACGAGCCGGCCGGTCCAGCCCTCGTAGCTCGCCAGCGTGGCCTCGAGCGCGGTGCCGGCGAACGCGTTGTTGCGGTTGCAGAAGTCGTCCGCGGACGCCGGGATGGCCAGTCCGTGGCGCACCATCACCCACAGCGTCACCGCCACGGCCGCCACCGCGACCCACGCGGCCAGGGGCGCGAGGCGGGATTCGCTTATGCGGGACGCGAGCGGATCCATTCGTAGCGTGCCTTCATCTCGAGGAACGGCCGCTCCAGGAAGCGGTACGACAACGCGGCGACGGCGACCACGCAGCCGAGCGCAGCCAGCGCGTGGACGATCCAGCCCGCCCACGTGGCCGGCGCGACCGCGGGCCAGGGCGCGAGCGCGGCCGTGACGGCTCTCACGCAGAGGTAATGATAGACGTAGAGCCCGAACGAGATCTTGCCGAGCCACGCAAGCGGTCGGCTGCCCAGCACCGCGACGAGGGCGGGCGGCGCGTGCGGCCCGGCGAGTGCCAGGAGCAGCGCGCCCGCCCCCGCCGCGATCGCGGGGTACTGCCACAGCGCGTGCCACGAGCCCGTGTGCAGGTTGGGAAACGGCGTGATCGACGCGACGGCGAGCACGCCGGCGACGGCGAGTGCGCCCGCCGCCGCGCGCGAGGCGACGACGCTGCCGAGGCGCCCGCGCACGTGCAGCACCGCGACCAGGATTCCTACCAGGAACGCGTCGGGGCGCGCGAACTGCAGCACCCAGAGCGCCGGGTGCGGCCAGTGCGCGTGCAGCGCGAACGCCCGCAGCGCGAGGCCGGCAAGCGACGCGGCGGCGAGCACGCTCACCCACGTGGCGAGCCGCGCGCGGGCCAGCGACAGCGCGGCCAGCGGCAGCACGAGGTAGAACTGCTCCTCCGCCGACACCGACCAGAGGAGGTTGAGCACGTAGCTCGGCGGGTAGCTGTGGACGGCGGTGGCGACGTTGCCCGCGAACACGACGAACGCAAAGAGGAAGCGGTCGGCGAGCTCGTGCCAGGGAACGTCGGGCACGCGCAGTGCCGGCAGCGCGGCGAAGCCGAGCAGCAGCGCGAAGTAGTAGAGCGGCCAGATGCGCAGTGCGCGGCGCACGTAGAAGCGCCAGACCGACATGCGCCCCGTGGCGGCGTGCTCCTTCAGCAGCAGCGCGGTGACGAGGAAGGCCGACAGCGCGAAGAACAGCTCGACGCCGGACCAGCCCCACGCCTGCACGGTGCGGATCGCCGCGCCCGGACCGCTGTCGGGGGCTTGCGGCAGGTGGTGCGAGAAGACGAGCAGGAAGGCGACGAAGCGGAGCCCGTCGAGCTGCGGCAGGTAGAAGCGGTCCGGGCTTGGGGCGGCGGGCAAGGGAGAGGCGGGCGGCGGGCGGCGAGGGCGAGCGTATACGAAAGCGGTCCCGCCTGTCGCCGGCTGCCGTCGTACCGCGTGTGCGCCGCCGCTGTCGTGCGGTCGCGCGAACGCGGCCGGATCGCCCGGCGAATCGCCGACTCGCTGCACTAGAATCGCAACAGATGAAGGAACCGGACGCCACGAATTCCCGCGCGGACCTCGCCGTGCGCCGCGCGATCGAATGAGCCCGCCGGCCGCGTGCGACGTGCTCGTGCTGGGCGCCGGCGTGATCGGCTGCTCCACGGCCTGGCACGCCGCGCGGCTGGGCGCGCGCCGCGTCGTCGTGATCGACCGGCGCGGCGTCGCCGAAGGCACGTCCGCGCAGTCGAGCGGCATCCTGCGCACCCACTACTCGGTGGCGGAGAACGTCGAGCTCGCGCGCCGTTCGCTGACGGCGTTCCGCGACTTCGGGTCCTATCTCGGCGACCCGGAGGCCGACTGCGGGCTCGCTCTGCCGGGCTACCTGATCGTCGGCGACGAAGGAGCGCGCTCGCAGGCGATCCGCGCCGCGCTCGCGCAGCAGCGCGCGATGGGCATCGACGCGGTGGAGATCGACGCGCGGCAGGCGCGCGAGATCCTGCCGTTGCTGCGCACCCACGACCTCGCGGTGTTCGGCTTCGAGAAGGACGCGGGCTACGCCGACCCCTATCTCACCGCGACGGCGTTCGCGCGCGCAGCGCGGCGGCTCGGCGTCGAGTTCCGCCTCGGCGAGACGGTCGCGGGATTGACCGCCGACGGCGGGCGCGTGACCGGCGCGCGCACCGACCGCGCGTCGTACGCAGCCGGCGTCACCGTCTGCGCTCTCAACGTGTGGAGCAACGGCGTGCTGGAGCAGCTGACCGGCGTCGGCCTGCCCCTGGTCGCCGAGCGCCACGAGGTGATGGCGCTCGAGGCCCCGCAGCCCTATCTCCCGCGCTATCCGGTGCTGAAGGACATGACGTCGCCGTCGATGATCTACGCGCGCTGCTACGGCACCCGGCAGCTGCTGGTGAGCGCGGGGCTGGAAGGGCAGCCGACCAGCCCCGACGAGGACCAGGCCGACGTGCCGCTCGACGTCGTCGCGCAGGTGGGCAGCGAGGCCGCGCACCGGCTGCCCGCATTCGAGACCGCCGGCGTCGCGTCGACGTGGACGGGGCTCTACGACGTGACGCCCGACTGGAATCCGGTGCTGGGGCCGCTGCCCGGGTGGGACGGGCTCGTCGTCGCGTTCGGCTTCTCCGGGCACGGCTTCAAGCTCTCGCCCGCGGTCGGCGAGCTGCTCGCGCAGGCCGCGCTCGGCCTGCCGACCGCCGTGGCGCTCGCCCCCTATCGCTGCACGCGCTTCGCGGAAGGCGCGCTCCTCGCCGGTGCGTACGGGAAGGGCGCGGTGTCCTGAGCGGGGGCCCGTGGTGCCGGGAGAGGGACTCGAACCCTCACGGTATCGCTACCGGCGGATTTTGAGTCCGCTGCGTCTACCAGTTCCGCCATCCCGGCGCGGGAGCCGCATTATCCCGCAACCGACGAGGTGTTGAAGCCCGGCGGCGGCTTGATCCAGACCTCGCTCGCGGAGTCGCCGGCGACGAGGAGGGCGAGCGCGAATGCGGTGCGCAGTGCTCCGGCCATCGGCAACAATCTCCGGGGCGGGCGGCCAGGGAGCTATGACATTAGCATAGGCCGGACGCCGGGAAGTCCTCGCGATGGCGTTGCCGATGGACGGCAGGCCGGGGTCGGATCGCTCCCGGCGCGGCGGTTCACACGCCCGCCGGGTCCCCGCGGCGAACGTAGGTGACGAAGTCGAAAGGCAATGCGTCGGGGCCGTCGGGCGGGTGCTTCTCGCGGGCTGCCTCGCGCCACTCGCGGCGGTCGAACGGCGGGAAGAACGTGTCGCCGGGAACGTCGCGCGCGATCTCGGTCACGTACAGTGCATCGGCGCGAGGCAGCGCTTCGCGGTACAGCTCCGCGCCGCCGATGCAGAACGCCGGCGCGGGCAGGCGCACGCGCGCGAGAGCCTCGTCGAGGGAGTGGGCCACCTCGGCGCCTGCCGCGGCGAAGTGCCGCGAGCGCGTGACGACGATGTTCTGCCGCTCCGGAAGCGGGCGGCCGATCGACTCCCACGTGCGCCGTCCCATCACGACGGCGTGGCCGCTCGTGAGCGAGCGGAAGCGGCGCAAGTCGGCGGGAAGGCGCCAGGGCAACGCGCCGCCCGCACCGATGGCGCCGTTGCGGGCCACCGCGACGACGATCGCGAGCCGCGCCGGCGCCGGCGCGGAAGCGTGCGCCTCGCTCGGGGGCGGTGCCATAATCCACGGGATTATAGTCGGCCGCCCTCGAGGCCGCGCCACGCGTGTACTACCCCCGCTCCTTCCTCAAGTTCATCCTGCTCGGCTTCCTGCTCGTGAGCCTGCCGCTGCTCTACGCGCTCGCCGAGCTGACGCTGTCGTTCGACCGCCTGGTCTCGCAGAGCCGCGACGAGGTGCTGCAGACCTCGCAGGCCGCGCGCGCGTCGCGCCAGCTGTTCGAGCAGACCACGACGCTCGAGCGCGTCGTGCGCCAGTACCTGATCCTCGAGGACCACGCGCTCGTCGACGACTACAACCGCCTGCGCCAGGACTTCCGCGCCACGGTGCGCCAGCTCGCGCAGCTCCCGCTCGAGCGCGGCTACCACGAGGCGCTGCAGAGGGTCGGCGGGCGCGAGTCGGACCTGCACGCGCGGCTCACGTCGGGGCCGAAGACGAGCGGCGGATCCGTGGAGCTCGCGGAGGGCTACGGCCAGCTGGTCGACGAGGCGCAGACGATGCTCGCGGCGTCCAACGCGCTCACGCAGACGGCGATCGAGCGGCTGCAGCAGACTGCCGCCGAGGGCCGCGACAAGTGGCGCTGGCTGGCGGTGGCGACCGGCGGCATCGCGCTCGCGCTGGCGATCCTGTTCGCCGTGCTGATCGCGCGGCCGATCCGCCAGCTCGAGGGCGCGATCCGGCAGATGGGCAGCGCAGACTTCTCGCGCGCGATCGAGGTCAACGGCCCGCAGGACCTGCGCTACCTCGGCCAGCGGCTCGAGTGGCTGCGCGCGCGCCTCGCCGAGCTCGAGCAGCAGCAGACGCGGTTCCTGCGCCACGTCTCGCACGAGCTCAAGACGCCGCTCACCGCCGTGCGCGAGGGCGCGGAGCTGCTGCGCGACGAGGTCGGCGGCAAGCTCACGAAGGAACAGCGCGACATCGTGCGCATCGTGCGCGAGAACACCATCAGCCTGCAGAAGCTGATCGAGGACCTGCTCAAGTACCACCAGACGCGTTCGTTCGAGTCGGCCACGCTGGGACCGGTGATGCTGGGCGACGTCGCGCGGCGCGTGGTCCGCGAGCACAAGCTGGCGGCACTGGCGCGTGGCCTCACCGTGGACCTGCGCCTGCAGCCGGCGCTCGTCGTCGGCGAGGCGGACCGCCTGCGCACGGTCGTCGACAACCTGGTCTCCAACGCGATCAAGTACGCGAAGCGCGCCGGGCGCATCGAGATCCGCACCTGGCAGGAGGGCGGGCAGGCGCACGTCGAGGTGACCGACGACGGCCCGGGGGTGGACGCCGACGAGCGCGAGCGCATCTTCGACTCGTTCTTCCAGGGCCGGGCGCCGACCGGGGGCCGGGTGAAAGGCTCCGGCCTCGGGCTCGCCATCGCGCGCGAGTACGCGATCGCGCACGGCGGCGAGATCGCCGTGCACGATCGCCGCGACGGCAAGCGCGGCGCGCGCTTCCGGCTGTCGCTGCCCGAGGGCGCGCCGCTCGACGCGCTTACCACCGTCACCGGCGAGTTGCGGACGGCGCCGAGCCCCGGGGACGCGACGTGACCGCGCTCCGCACGCTCGCGCTCGGCGTGCTCGTCGCCTGCGCGGCGGCGGGCAGCTTGCGCGCGCAGTCGCCGGCGACAGCCGAGCCGGCGCCCGCGGCGGCTCCGGAGCAGCCCGTCGCGCCGCCGCCGGTTCCCGAGGAGCGCGAGTTCGCAGCGCTGCTCGGCGACCTGCAGCGCTATTCGACGCTCGCGGGCGAGGAGGCGCGGCGCGAGCTCGCCGCGCAGACGCAGGCGCTCAACCGCACGCGCAGCGACTTCACGCGCGTGCGAGTGGCCGTGCTGCACACGCTGTCGCGCCAGGGCACGACGGACGACCAGCGCGCGCTGCAGCTGCTCGACGCCGTGGTCAAGGCCAATCCGGGCCCGGCGGCGCTGCGGCAGCTCGCCACGGCGCTCGCAACACAGGTCGCCGAGCGCGTGCGCGTGGTGCGCGAGGAGCAGGCGCGCAGCGAGGCCGCGCTGCAGAAGCTCGAGGCGCTGCGCGCGATGGAGCGCAGTCTCCTGCGCGACCGGCTGCGCAGCGGCGGCGGCGGGGGCTCGGGCTCGGGCGGGAACTGATATGGAGCATGCTCCCGTGCTGACTCCGCGCGCCGCCCCCCGGGGGGCAGGTCCGTGGCTCGGAGCGGGACTGCGCCAGGAACGGCGATGAACACCAGCGACATCCTGCTCGTCGACGACGACCCCGACCTGCTGCGGCTGATCGGCCTGCGGCTCACCTCGGCCGGCTACCGCGTGCGCACGGCGGAGAGCGGCGAGCTGGCGCTGGCGGCGCTGGCGGTCACGCGGCCCGCCGCGGTCATCACCGACCTGCGCATGCCGGGCATCGACGGCATGCAGCTGTTCGAGGCGATCCACCGCCAGCACCCGACGCTGCCGGTCATCATCCTGACGGCGCACGGCACCATTCCCGACGCGGTCTCGGCGACGCAGCGCGGCGTCTTCGGGTTCCTCACGAAGCCGTTCGACAGCCAGGAGCTGCTGCAGAAGGTCGCCGCGGCGCTCAAGCTCTCCGGCGACGACGGCGAGGTCGCGAATTCCTCCTCCGAGTGGCGCGCGGGATTCGTCACGCGCAGCCCGAAGATGGAGGACCTCCTGCGCCAGGCGCGGCTGGTGGCGGACTCCGACGCCAGCGTGCTGATCTACGGCGAGTCGGGCACCGGCAAGGAGCTCCTGGCGCGCGCGATCCACAAGGCGAGCCCGCGCGCCGAGCGGCCGTTCGTCGCCGTCAACTGCGGGGCGATCCCGGCGGAACTGCTCGAGTCGGAGCTGTTCGGCCATGCGCGCGGCGCGTTCACAGGCGCGGTGCAGGCGCACAAGGGGCTGTTCCAGACGGCCGACACGGGGACGCTGTTCCTCGACGAGATCGGCGACATGCCGCTGCCGCTGCAGGTGAAGCTGCTGCGCGTGCTGCAGGAGGGCGAGGTGCGCCCGGTCGGCTCGACGCAGTCGATCCCGGTCGACGTGCGAGTGATTTCCGCGACGCACCGCGACCTCGAGGCGCAGAGGGCGGCGGGGCTCTTCCGCGAGGACCTCTACTACCGCCTCAACGTCGTGTCGCTGCGCCTGCCGCCGCTCGCCGAGCGCCGCGAGGACATCCCGGTGCTGGCGACACATTTCCTGCGCAAGCTCGCCGAGCGCTACCGCAAGCCGTTGCCCACGCTCGCGCCGGACGCGATGGCGCTGCTGATCGCCGCGCCGTGGCCGGGCAACGTGCGCCAGTTGCTCAACGTGCTGGAACAGGCGACGGCGCTGACCACGACGGCCGTGATTCCCGGGTCGGTGGTCCAGAGCGCGCTGCGGGAGGACGCCTCCGAGCTGGTGCCCTTCGAGGAAGCGCGCAAGTCCTTCGAGCGCGACTACCTCGTCCGCCTGCTCAAGCTCACCGGCGGCAACGTGACGCAGGCGGCGCTGATGGCCAAGCGCAACCGGACCGAGTTCTACAAGCTGCTGCAGCGCCACAAGCTCGAGCCGGCGATGTTCAAGGAAGGCAAGGGCTGACGCGAGCCGGCTGCCGCCATGCGGCGGTGCATCAGCGGACTGTCGCATTCGAGCGACAGAAAAAGTCCTGTTGGTTCAATCATGTAGGCAGATTGCTGGCCGTGCTGTCGGGTTCTTGCGACAAATCGGCTTCGCCTGGCGGCCTCCCGCTTCCCGCGTTCATCGCGTCGCGGGGCACTTTCTCCCTATGCAGTTGTCATTTCATCGTGGCTGGCCGGGCCGGGATGCAGCGTTGGCACGACCATTGCATCAGGCTTGGCGTGTCCGATGACGACGGCGCGTCGTCCGAAGCAAGAGGCGATCATGGATTCCTACGCTCCCGAGTTCTCCCGCTACTGGCTCCCGACGAGGGAAGCGGAAGAGCGAGCGCAGGCCGATCGCCGCGAGGACGAGGCGCGCCGGCAGCGCGAGGCGCTCGAGGAACTGGCCGAGCGTGTGACCGCCGCCCGCACCGTCGTCTGAACCGTTCCCCCTGATCCGGCGCCTTGCCGGGTCTTCGCGGCGCGCGGCCCTCCTCCCCGCGCGCCGCACTCTATCCCCCTTGCCCGCCCCTCTCCCGGCGGGCTTTCTTTTTGCGGGGCGGCCCGTCGACGCGCACCGGGGCTTCGGCGCGGAAGGCGCCGTCATGTTCGCGCTGCATCGGTGCGCCGCCGCCCGGGCCGCCGAGTCCCGGCAAGGCGAGGCCGGACCAGGGCCGCAGCACGGCGGCTCTCATCGCTTCGCGCGCCCGTCGCGCCAGTCGCGGCGGTTGATCGCGTAGCCTTCGACCTCGCCGCGGAACGGCAGCAACAGCATGCCGTCCAGGCGCGCCACCTCGCGGGGATCCTTGTGGCCGTGGATGCCGATCGTCATCGCCTCGTGGCCGGCGCGCGGCTGGGCGCGGTAGGTGCCGAACAGGCGATCCCACCAGGGCAGGTTGAAGCCGAAGTTCGAATTCGTCTCGTCCTCCTCGACCGAGTGGTGGACGCGGTGCATGTCCGGCGTGACGACGAGCAGGCGCAGCACGCGATCGACGCCGATCGGAATGCGGATGTTGCCGTGGTTGAACATCGCCGTCGCGTTGAGCAGGATTTCGAAGACGACCACGGCCAGCACCGGCGGACCGAGGACGGCGATCGTCGCGAACTTGATCAGCATCGACAGCGCGATCTCGATCGGATGGAAGCGCGCGCCCGTCGTCACGTCGTAGTCGGGGTCGGTGTGGTGCACCCGGTGCAAGCGCCACAGCGCCGGCACTGCGTGGACCATGACGTGCTGCAGCCAGATCACGAAGTCCATCGCGATCACGCCGATCGGCACCGCCAGCCAGAACGGCACGCGGAAATGGTTGAGCAGGCCCCAGCCGTTGGCCGCGCAGAAGGCGGCGACGCCGGCGGCAGCGAGCGGGAACACCAGCCGGAGCAGCACGGTGTTCAGCGCGACGAGGCCCAGGTTGCTGGCCCACCGCATGGCCTTGGATGCGGTCAGGGCGCGGCGCGGCGCCACCACTTCCCACAGGCCGATCACTGCGAACACGCCCAGGAAGAACCCCAGCCGGAGGGCCGGTTCGTTGGCTAGGACGAACTGTTCAAGGTCCATGACGGGTTCCGCGGCGCATCGGCTGCAGCTCCGGGCCAGGCCTGCTTGTCGTTATTCGCAAGATCGTTAGAATGTACCGCATGGATGGCCGGAACCTCAAGGACCTCCTCTACGAGCAGGTCTCCCGCGTGGGCAAGGCGTTGGCCAGCCCGAAGCGGCTCGAGCTGCTGGAGATGCTGGCACAGGGCGAGAAGTCGGTGGAGGCCGTGGCCGGCGCCGTCGCGATCGACGTCAAGCTCGCCAGCGCGCACCTCAAGGCGCTGAAGGAGGCGCGGCTGGTGCAGAGCCGGCGCGACGGCCGGCGCATGCTGTATCGCCTCAGCGGCCACGATGTGGCGCAACTGGGCGTCACGCTGCGCCTGGTGGCCGAGGAGCACCTGCTCGAGCTGCGCCTGGCGCTGCAGCGAATGATGGCCGAGCCCGATCGGCTCGCGCAGGTGGGGCGCAAGGAGTTGCTCGCGCAGGCCAGGCGCGGCGAGGTCGTCGTGATCGACGTGCGCCCTCAGGACGAGTACGACAACGCGCATCTGCCGTTCGCGCGCTCGATGCCGCTGCCGGAACTGTCCCATCGGCTCTCCGAGCTGCCGCGCGACGCGCCCATCGTCGCCTACTGCCGCGGCCCTTTCTGCGTGATGTCCGACGAAGCCGTGGCGCTGCTCACGAAGCGCGGGTTTCGCGCGCGCAAGACCTTCGACGGGATCAGCGAGTGGCGGGCGGCGGGGCTGCCCGTCGCACGAGCCCGGGGCCGTGAAGGTGTCTCATGACATCCACGCTCTTCGTTCTCAACGACGCGCCGTATGGCAACGAGCGCGCGTACAACGCGCTGCGGCTGGCCTCGGCGCTCGCGGGCCGGGAAGGGCAGCAGGTCCGCGTGTTCCTGATGGCCGACGCGGTGACCTGCGCCAAGAGCGGGCAGAAGGTGCCCGAGGGCTACTACAACGTGCAGCTCATGCTCGGCAAGGTGCTGCGCAAGGGCGAGGTCGGCCTGTGCGGCACCTGCATGGACGCCCGCGGGCTGCGCGAGGAGGAAGTGATCGAGGGCGCCAGGCGCGGCACGCTGGCGCAGCTCGCGGAGTGGACGGCCGAGGCCGACAAGGTCCTGGTGTTCTGAAGGCACGCACCGCGCTCGTCGTCGGGGCGGGCATCGGCGGCCTCGCCGTCGCCCGGCGGCTGCGCAGGATCCTGCCCGCCGGCGACCGCGTCGTCGTGGTCGAGCGCGAGCGCAGCCAGGTCTTCGGGCCCGCGCTGCTGTGGTACATCGTCGGTGCGAGCGAGCCGGCGCAGTTCACGCGGCCGCTCGAAGCCCTGAGAACCGGGGGCATCGATCTGGTGCACGGCGAAGTCTCGCGCATCGATCCAGCCGGGGTGACCGTCGAGGCCGGCGGCAGGACGATCGCCGGCGACGCGATGGTCGTGGCGCTCGGCGCGTAGTACGCACCCGAGTCCGTGCCTGGCCTGGCCGCGCACGGCCTCGATCTGTACACGCTCGCCGGCGCGCAGCGGATCCGTTCCTCGCTGGGCGCATTCGAAGGCGGCCGCCTGGTCGTCCTGACGGCCGCGCCGGCTGCAAGTGTCCCGCCGCGCCCTGCGTGGCAGCGATGCTGGTCGACGCGTTCCTGCGCAAGCGCGGCGTGCGCGCGAACACGCAGATCGCGCTGCACGCTGCCGAACCCGTGCCGATGCCGGTGGCCGGCCCGGCGGCGGGAGCGCAGATCAGAGCGATGCTGGACCGCAGGGGCATCGGCTACGTTCCGGCGCACCAGGCGAGCCACGTGGAGCAGGGCGCGCTGCATTTCAGCGATGGACAGGTCGCCGCCTTCGACCTGCTGCTCTGCGTGCCGCCGCACCGCGCTCCCGCCGTGGTCAGGGACGCCGGGCTGTGCGGCGAGTCCGGATGGGTGCCGGTGGACCGCGACACGCTGGCGACGAAGTTCGCCGGTGTCCGGGCCATCGGCGACGTGACCGCGATCCCGCTGAAGATGGGGCGCCCGCTGCCCAAGGCCGGCGTGCTCGCCGGCCGACAGGCCGAAGTGGTGGCGTCAAACCTCGCCGCCGCGTGGAACGGGCGGGCGGCGAAGGCCCGCTTCGACGGCCAGGGCATGTGCTTCCGCGAAACCGGGCGGGGGCATGGCGGGCGTGGGCAGCGGCAACTTCTGTGCGGAGCCGCTGCCCGGCGTGCGCATGCGCTCGCCGAATCCCTTCTGGCACGTGGGCAAGATCCTGCACCAGCAATTCCGGTTGCGTCGGCACTTCCGACCTGGCGGCGTGGCGTGAAAGCGATGGCCGCACGCGTGATTGCAGTTCGGGTTGTCTCGAGGGGTACTCCGGCAAGCGGCGCAGGCGCGAGGACCACGTACCGCAAGTTCACGGCCGCGACGCGCCGACCCGTCACTGCAGGCGAGGCCGCGCAGGACCCGCGCGCACGATCGCAGTCGCCTCGGGCGGTCCTTTCCCGACCCGTGCCGCCGGCCTGTCGGAAACCGGCGGCCGTGGGGCGCATTCCCGGCAGGCCGGGTCGCCGGGTTCGTGACGTCCGTCAAAGAGCTGTTCGACGCCGGGCGTCCAATGGCGATTGGCGGGCGCGTGTCCCGAAGGAGCGCACGGAGTCCCTGGATGGGCCGGAGCGCGCCGCCGGAGAGGAGTGCGTCATGACATCTTCCACCGATGGAGTTGTGGTCGGTTCGCGGCGACGCCTGGTCGGGGGATCCACCGCCCTGCTGGTCGGCGGCGGTATCGGCAGCGCGATGACGAGCCTCGTGCGATCGGCAGCGGCGCAATCGCCCGCCGAAGCGCCGCCGTTGCCCTGGAAGTGGGTCAGGCTCGACCCGCTGGAAGCCGGCCGGCGGGCCTACCGCTTCTACAAGGAGAAGGGAGGCTGCGGCACGGCGTCGTACCTGAGCCTGCTCAGCCTGCTGAAGGAGAAGGCGGGCTACCCCTGGACGACGATGCCGGACTTCCTGATGGCGCACGCAGCCGCAGGCTACGGCGGCCACGGCACGCTGTGCGGCGCGCTGGGCGGCGCGTCGACCATCATCAACATGGTCGCCTACGGCGGCAGGAAGGACGAGCAGCAGAACAACCAGATCATCGACCGCCTGTTCTGGTGGTACGCCGAGCAGGACTTCCCGACCGAGCGCTTCGACGACCTGTCGCCGCTGCCGAAGCAGGTCAGGGTGAAGGCGATGTCGCCGCTGTGCCACACGTCGGTGTCGAAGTGGGCGGTGGCTGCAGGGGCTACCATCAAGTCCGACGCGAAGATCGAGCGCTGCGCCAAGGTGGCCGGCGAGGTCGCCCACACGGTGACGCTGGCGCTGAACGAGTTCTTCGACGGCAAGTGGAAGCCGCCGGTGTGGAAGCCGGCGAAGGGCATCGAGCACTGCGTCGGTTGCCACGGTCCGGACACGGCGGCGCAGAAGGCGATGGCCTGGAACCAGCAGGGGCACATGGAGTGCGTCGCGTGCCACGCGGACCACACCAGAGCGACGACGAAGTGAACGGTACCCGGAGCTTCCGGTAGAAGAGCGTCGGCTCGCCGACCCGGCGGGCCTTGCGCACTGGCCGCCTCCGATCGCCTGCGCCGCACGCTTCAGTCGGCGGCCGCGAGGTTGCGCGAGCCGATGGGAGCGTCGCGCCTGTCCGTTGGGACCCGCGCCTCACGGCGAACGAGGCGGGTTCGTCGGGTTCACGCGACCACTGCGCGCCACCCGACGCCTGCGTTGCGGCGCGTCCCGCGACCGCGCGTGCCGGTGACTGCGCGTCGCCTTGCCGCCGCTTCGTGCAGCGCGGTTGCCACCGCGGCTCCTGACCGGCAGGAAAGCGCGCGATCCGGCGGGCGATGAGCGCGCCGTGCGTGACCGGCCCCATGTGCCCCATGCCCGCCAGCACTTCGCACGTTCCGTCCGGCAGCGAACCGGCCGGATTCTTCAGCGATGTGCCGAGTCTCTGCACTAGAATCCCTGCTCCTTACCGAGGAGGGGACCATGATCGGATACGTCACGCTGGGCACCAACGACCTGCCGCGCGCCGCGGCGTTCTACGACGCGCTGCTGGCCGAGATCGGCGCGAAGCGCCTCTACGACTTCGGCCGCGCGATCGCGTGGGGCACGGCGATGGACAAGCCGGCGCTGTCCGCCACGCTCCCGTTCGACGGCAAGCCGGCCACGGTCGGCAACGGCGTGATGGTGGCGCTCGTCGTCGACTCGAAGGAGAAGGTGGCGCGGGTGCACGCCAAGGCGCTGGAACTCGGCGGCAAGGACGAGGGCCCGGTCGGGCCGCGCGGGGACGGCTTCTACGCCGGCTACTTCCGCGACCTCGACGGCAACAAGCTCAACGTGTTCTGCATGGGCTGACGCGCCCGCGCCGCTGGTGACCCGTACCGGAAGTTCCTTGCCACATCGGAGCGCCGCAACCACGTCCGCTCTCGCAAGGACGACGAAAATGGCGCGCTGCGCGACGCCGGTCGCAGCGGGTATCGCGAATACCCGCAAGACCGGCAGCAATGCAGCGCGTCATTTCTCGCTCGCCCTCGTGCAAGGAACTTCCGGTACGGGACGCTAGACGGCGACGGGCGCCTTGATCGCCGGGTGCGGCTCGTAACCCACGATCTCGAAGTCGTCGAACGCGTACTCGAAGATCGTCGGCGGCCGGCGGCGGATCACCAGCGCGGGCAGCGCTCGCGGCTCGCGCGCGAGCTGGAGCCCGACCTGCTCGAGGTGGTTGAGGTAGATGTGGCAGTCGCCGCCGGTCCAGACGAAGTCGCCGACGCCGAGGTCGCACTGCTGCGCGACCATGTGCGTGAGCAGCGCGTAGCTCGCGATGTTGAACGGCACGCCGAGGAAGAGGTCGCAGCTGCGCTGGTAGAGCTGGCAGGAGAGGCGCCCTCCCGCCACGTAGAACTGGAAGAACGCGTGGCAGGGCGGCAGCTTCATGCGCGGGATGTCGCCGACGTTCCACGCCGAGACGATCAGCCGGCGCGAATCGGGGTTGCGCCGGATGTCGCGGATCAGGTCGGCGATCTGGTCGACCTCCCGGCCGTCGCTGCCCTTCCAGTGGCGCCACTGGTGGCCGTACACGGGCCCGAGCTCGCCGTTCGCGTCCGCCCACTCGTCCCAGATGGTGACGCCGGCCTGCTGCAGCGAGCGCACGTTCGTCTCGCCGCGCAGGAACCACAAGAGCTCGTGCACGATGGACTTCGTGTGCACCTTCTTCGTCGTCACCAGCGGGAAGCCGGCCGACAGGTCGAAGCGCAGCTGCGCGCCGAACACCGACAGCGTGCCGGTCCCCGTGCGGTCGTCCTTGCGCACGCCGGCGTCGCGCACGTGGCGCAGGAGGTCGAGGTACTGCCTCATGGCGAGGCATTCTAACGCGGCGCTTCGGGAGTCGACCGCGGGGCGCGCAGTGTGCTCCAATCCGCCTGCGTTCGAGGACTCCGTGCCAGCCGCCCGCATCGCCGACCCGCGCCGCCGCCGCTTCCTCGCCGCGGCGCTCGCCGCACCCGCCGCGCTGTCGGGGTGCGACTTCGCGCTGCAGGAAGGGCTCCTCAACGCCTGCCACGCGACGCTGCCGAGCGAACTCGCGCGCCACCCGCTGGTCGCGGCGGCGTGGCAGGGGCTCGACCCGGCGCTGGTCGTCGACGCGCACTGCCACCTGTTCGGCGACGGCGACAGCGGGCGCGGCCCGTTGAGGAATCCCGCGATGGCGAGCGTGCTCTCGCCGGCGCGGTTCGTGCAGCGGCTGTTCTACCTCAACGCGGGCTGCGTGCACGACCACCCGGGGCGCGTCGACGAGAGCGTGGTCGACCGCCTGCTCAACCAGGTCGCCGGGCTGCCAGCGGGGGCAAAGCTCCTGCTGCTCGCGTTCGACTGGGCGCGCGACGCGCGCGGCGAGCCGCTGCCCGAGTCCTCCACGCTGCACGTTCCCGACGCCTATGCGCGCGACGTGGCGCGCGCCCACCCGCAGGGCTTCGAGTGGGCGGCGTCGATCCACCCCTACGACCCCGCCGCGCTCGACCGGCTCGCGGCCGCGCGCGCAAGCGGCGCGCTGGCCGTCAAGTGGCTGCCCCCGGCGCAGAACATCGACCCGGCCTCGCCGCGATGCGACGCGTTCTACCGCGCGCTGGCGGCATCGGGGATGCCGCTGATCACGCACGCGGGGGACGAGCGCGCCGTGGCCGGCCACGACGCGGCGCTCGGCAACCCGCTCAAGCTGCGGCGGCCGCTCGGGCTCGGCGTGCGGGTGATCGTCGCGCACTGCGCTTCGCTCGGCGCGGCGACCGACCTCGACGCCGGCGCGAACGGCCCGCTGCGCAGCGCGTTCGACCTCTTCGCCCGGCTGATGGACGAGGCGGAGCACCGCGGCCGGCTGCTGGGCGACCTCTCCGCCGTCGCGCAGGCGAACCGCGGCGAGGAGGTCGTCGCCACGCTCCTCGAGCGCACGGACTGGCACGACAGGCTGGTCAACGGCTCCGACTATCCGCTGCCCGGCGTCGTGCCGCTGGTCGGGCTGGACGCCTTCGTGCGGCGCGGGCTGCTGGACGCCGGCGCCGTGCCGGTGCTGCGCGCGATCCGCGACCACAACGCGATACTGTTCGACTTCGTGCTGAAGCGCGCGCTGGCGCGCGGCGGCCGCCGCTTCGCCGCGGGCGTGTTCGAGACACGGCGTCACCTGGCGACGACGTGAGGGAAGACTTGCACCAGCCCAACCAGTTCGACCTCCTGCGCGAGCGGCGCTTCGCGCCGTTCTTCTGGACCCAGTTCGCGGGCGCGGCGAACGACAACGTGCTGAAGAACGCGCTGGTGATCTTCGTCGCCTTCGGCGCGGCCGCCGGCGCGGGCGGCATGGACGCGAACACGCTGGTCAACCTCGCCGGGGCGATCTTCATCGCGCCGTTCATGCTGCTGTCGGCGAGCGCGGGACAGATCGCCGACAAGTGGGAGAAGGGGCGGCTGATCCGGCTGATCAAGCTCTTCGAGATCGCGGTCATGGCGGTCGCGCTGATCGGCTTCTGGCGGCGCGACCTCGTCACGCTGTTCGTCGCGCTCGGGCTGATGGGCGTGCACTCGACGCTGTTCGGCCCGGTCAAGTACGCGATCCTCCCGCAGCACCTCAGGTCGGAGGAACTGGTCGGCGGCAACGGCCTCGTGGAGATGGGCACGTTCGTCGCCATCCTGCTCGGCACGATCGTCGGCGGGCTCGTCGTGGCGCTCGAGCCGAACGGGCCGGTGTGGGCCGGCGCGGTGGGCATCGCAGTGGCGATCGCCGGCTGGGCCGCGAGCCTGCGCATCCCGCACACGCCGGCGGTCGACCCCGGGCTCGTCCTCAACTGGAACCCGGTGAGCGAGACCGCGCGCAACCTGAGGCTCGCCTACGGCAACCGCGTGGTGTGGCTGTCGATGCTCGGCATCTCGTGGTTCTGGTTCTACGGGGCGGTGTTTCTCGCGCAGTTCGCCGGCTTCGCCCGCGACTTCCTCGGCGGCGACGCGACGGTGGTCACCTCCCTGCTCGCGCTGTTCTCGATCGGCATCGGCGCGGGCTCGCTCATGTGCGAACGGCTGTCGGGGCGCAAGGTGGAGATCGGGCTGGTGCCGTTCGGCTCGATCGGGCTCACGCTGTTCGCCGTCGACCTGTGGTTCGCCGCGAAGGGCCTGCGCGCGACCGAGCTGGCGGGGCTCTCCGCGTTCCTCGCCAACCCGGCGCACTGGCGCGTCGCGGCCGACCTCGTGCTGATCGGCGTGTTCGGCGGCTTCTACATCGTGCCGCTGTACGCGATGATCCAGGAGCGCTCGGAGCCCTCGCACCGCTCGCGGATCATCGCCGCGAACAACATCCTGAACGCGGTGTTCATGGTCGCCTCGGCCGGCCTCGCGATCGGGCTGCTCAAGGCGGGGCTGTCGATCGTCGACCTGTTCCTCGTCACCGCGCTGATGAACGCCGCCGTGGCGCTGTTCATCTACCGGCTGGTCCCCGAGTTCCTCATGCGGTTCATCGCGTGGCTGCTGGTCCACTCGATGTACAACGTCGACAAGCGGGGCCTCGAGCGCATCCCCGACGAGGGCGCCTGCGTGATCGCCTGCAACCACGTGAGCTACGTCGACGCGGTGGTGATCTCCGCCTGCGTGCGCCGGCCGATCCGCTTCGTGATGGACCACCGCATCTTCGCGACTCCCGTGCTCGGCTTCCTGTTCCGCGAGATGCGCACGATCCCCATCGCGCCGGCGAAGGAGGACGCGCAGCGCAAGGAGCGCGCGTTCGCCGACGTCGCGCGGGCGCTTCGCGAGGGCGAGATCGTCGGCATCTTCCCCGAGGGGAGGCTCACGGAGGATGGCGAGATGCAGCCGTTTCGCCCGGGCCTCGAGCGCATCGTGCGGGAGACGCCGGTGCCCGTGGTGCCGATGGCGCTCTCGGGGCTGTGGGGCAGCTTCTTCTCGCGCTCGCACAACGGCAAGGCGATGCGCCGCTGGCGCGGCATGTTCTCGCGCATCGCGCTCACCGCCGGCGAGCCCATCGCGACGGGCACGCTCGACATGGACGCGCTGCGCGAGAGGATCCTCGCGCTGCGCGGGCCGCGGCGGTAGCGACGCAACGGTGACGCCATGTGGAAGGTGATGGGGACGCTGGCGGGCGTTCTGGTCGGTCTGGCCGTGGGCGGACTCGTCGTCTCGCTGCTGGGCGGCCTCTGCGGTCTTGCTCTCGGCTGGGCCAAGGATCGCCGCGATCGCGCGCGCGCCGTGCCCACGCCGGAGGGCGCCGCCGATGCACTGCTGGTGCGCCGGCTCGAGGCGATCGAGGTGCGGCTAGCACGCGTCGAGGCGCGGCTGGGCATCGACGCCGCGCCGCCGGCGCCGGAATCCGCAAGCGTGCAGGGGGGCGTCGCGGCGCCGGTCGCCCCGACTGCCGCCGCCCGGCCGATGAACGCTCCGCCGCCGCGGCCAGGCCTCGGGAGGGCGGCTGCTGAAGCGGCGCAACCGGCGACGGTGGCGTTCCCTCCCGCCGCCGGTCCGGGCGTGTTCGCCGGCGTGCGCGACTGGCTCGCCGGCGGCAACGCGCTCACCCGCGTGGGCGTCGTCATCCTGTTCTTCGGCGTCGCGTTCCTGCTGCGCTACTTCGCCGAGCTCGCCGGCGTGCCGATCGAAGTGAAGCTCGGCGCGGCGGCCGCCGGCGGGCTCGCGCTCGCCGCGTTGGGCATGCGTCTCGCCGCCGCGCGCCCGGCCTACGGGCTTTCGCTGCAAGGCGCGGGCATGGGCGTGGTCTACCTCACGGTGTTCGCCGCGTTCCGCCTCTACGCGGCGCTGCCGCCGCTGCCTTCGCTCGCGCTGCTCGTCGCGGCCGCGGGTGCGACGATCGGGCTCGCGCTTCGCCACGACTCCCAGGCGCTCGCCGCGCTGGCGCTGGCCGGCGGCTTTCTCGCGCCCGTGCTGATCGACACGGGCACCGACGCCCCGGCGCTGCTGTTCGCGTGGTTCGCCCTCCTCAATGCCGCCGTGTTCGCCATCGCGTGGCGGCGCTCGTGGCGCGCGCTCAACGTGCTGGGCTTCGCGTTCACGTTCGCGCTCGGCCTCGCGTGGGGCTGGACGTTCTACCGGCCGCGGCACTACGCGATCGTGCAGCCGTACCTGGGGCTGTTCTTCGCCTTCTACGTCGGCATCGCGATCCTGTACGCGAAGCGCAGCCCGCTCGAGGCGCGTGCGCCCGTCGACGGCGTGCTGGTGTTCGGCGTGCCGCTCGTCGGCTTCGCGCTGCAGGCCGGCATCGTGCGGGACTTCCGCTGGGGCGAGGCGTACAGCGCCGTGGCGCTGGCCGCGGTCTACGCGGCGCTTTGGCTCGCGCTGCGCGCGCGGCCGGAGCCGGGCCTCGCGCGGCTGGCGAAGGCGTTCGCAGCGCTCGCCGTGGTCTTCGCCACGCTGGCGATCCCATTGGCGCTCGACGCGCGCTGGACTTCGGCGGGGTGGGCGATCGAGGCCGCCGCCGTGTACTGGCTGGGCCTCGCGCAGAGGCAGCGTGCGGCGCGCTGGTTCGCCATCGCCGTGGAGGTGGCGGCGGCACTGGCGTTCCTGTGGGATGCGCCGGCCTCTCGAGGCCTCCTGTTCGGCAACGCGGCGTTCGTCGGCGCGGCGCTGATCGGCCTGGCCGCGCTCGCTATCGTGTTCGCGGCGGATCGCCACGCCGACGTTCCGGACGGTCGCGAACGCAAGCTCATGCCATGGCTGTTCGCATGGGGCGCCGCGTGGTGGATCGCCGCCGGCGTGCGCGAGATCGACCGCATGGGCGGCGGCCCGCGCGAGCTCGCGGCGATGCTCGCGTGGGTGGCCGCGGCAGCGGCGGTGGGGCTGGTGCTGGCGCGCGCGCTGCGCTGGCCGCGCGTCGCGTGGCTGTTCGTCGCGGTGCTGCCCGCGCTCGCCGTCGTCGGCGCGTTCGCCATCGAGCAATACCGGACCACGCTGCGCGGCTACGGCTGGCTCGCGTGGCCGCTTGCCTGGCTCGTGCACGCTGCCGGATTGCGCGCCGTCGAGGCCGCTGTCGACGCGGGGACACGGGCGTGGAGCTGGCTGCGCAGGCTCCACGCGGTCACGGCAATGGCCTTCGTCGCGTGGCTTGCCTGGGAAGCAAGCGAGTGGACGGGCCGCGTTACGGCCGACGGCACCGTGTGGATCGCGTGCGCCGCGGCGGTGCCCGCGATCGCCTACCTCGCCGGCGTCGCGTGGCCGGTGGCGCGGCGGGCGTGGCCGCTGTCTGCCCACGCCGAGGTCTATGGCCGCAGCGCCGGCGCGCTCGTGGCGCTCGCGCTGATCCTGTGGTTCGCCGGGGTCAGCGTCGTGTCGCCGGGCGAGCCGCATCCGTGGCCGTATGTGCCGATCGCCAATCCGCTCGATCTGACCCTCCTCGCCGCGCTCGCCGCGCTGTGGCGCTGGTCGGGGGCGTGGGGGCAGATGTCGGCGGGCGCGCGAGCGTGGCTCGCCGCGGCGATGGCGTTCGTCGCGCTGAGCGGTGGCGTCGCGCGCACGGCCTACCACTACGGCGAACTCGAATGGAACCTGCACGCGCTGCTCGCCCATCGACCGCTGCAGGCCGCGCTGACGCTGGCGTGGACGGTCTGCGCGCTCGCGCTGATGGTCCTCGCCACGCGGCGGCGCTTGCGCGAGGTGTGGCTGGCCGGCGCGGCGCTGCTGGCGCTGGTGGTCGCGAAGCTGTTCTTCGTCGACCTCGACGCGCTGGCGGGTCTCACGCGCGTGGTTGCATTCCTCGGAGTGGGCGCGCTGCTCCTGGTGATCGGCTACCTGGCGCCGTTGCCGCCCTCGCGCGACGACTCGGCGCAGGACGGCTGACCCGCCATCGCGTCCTCGCCCCACGCGGCGCGCACCAGCGCCGGCAGCGCCTCACCCGAGGGAAAGCGCAGCGCGTAATCCGCGCGCGCGCTTAAGGGTGTCGCCGCCGGATTGACCTCCAAGACGATCGCGCCGGCAGCCTTGGCGTACTGCGGCAGCGCCGCGGCAGGGTAGACCTCGCCGGACGTGCCGGCGACGATCAGGAGGTCACACGCGCGCGCCGCGGCCTCGGCGGCGCAAAGCGCTTGCGCCGGCAGGCTCTCCTCGAACCACACGACGTCGGGGCGCAGGTAGGCGCCGCAGTGCGCGCAGCGCGGCGGTTCGTCGCCCACATCGTCCCACGCCTCCACGGCGTGGCGCGGATCTTCGGAGCAGCGCACGCGGGCGATGTTGCCGTGGAGCTCGACCAGCCTGCGGCTGCCGGCGCGGGCGTGCAGCCCGTCGACGTTCTGCGTGGCGAGGAGGAACCGCGGCACGCTTGCTTCGATGCGCGCGATCGCGTGATGGCCCGGGTTCGGCAGCACGCGCGCCAGCTGCGCGCGGCGCTCGGCGTACCAATCCCAGACGAGCTTCGGGTTGCGCCGGAACGCCGAGGGTGTCGCGAGCTCGAGCGGGTCGAAGTTCGCCCACAGGCCGGTGAGCGCATCGCGGAAGGTCGACACGCCGGACTCGGCGGACACGCCGGCGCCGGAGAGCACGGCCACGAAGCGCGCGCTGCGCAGCGCGCGCGCGAGATCGTCGGCGATCGCGATCATGCGCGGATTGTCCCACGGCGGGCGCCGCGGCTCGCGTGCTAGACTTTTTTCCATGTCCGGCAACACGTTCGGCAGGCTGTATTGCGTCACCTCGTTCGGCGAGTCGCACGGGCCGGCGATCGGCTGCGTGGTCGACGGCTGTCCGCCGGGGCTCGAGCTTGGCGCAGCGGACATCCAGCGCGAGCTCGACCGCCGCAGGCCCGGCACCTCGCGCCACGTGACGCAGCGCCGCGAGAGCGACACGGTCGAGATCCTCTCCGGCGTGTTCGAAGGGCGCACGACCGGCACGCCGATCGCGCTCCTGATCCGCAACGAGGACGCGCGCAGCAAGGACTACGCGAGCATCGCGCAGGCGTTTCGCCCCGGGCACGCCGACTACACGTACTGGCAGAAGTACGGCATCCGCGACTACCGCGGCGGCGGGCGGCAATCGGCGCGCGAGACGGCGGTGCGCGTGGCGGCGGGCGCGATCGCGCGCAAGTGGCTGCGCGAGCGGTGCGGCGTGGCGATCCGCGGGCACCTGACGCAGATCGGCCCGCACGCGGTCCCGTTCGAGAGCTTCGAGCACGTCGATGCGAACCCCTTCTTCGTCGCCAATGCCGCGGTCGTTCCGCAGCTCGAGGCCTACATGGACGCGCTGCGCAAGTCCGGCGACTCGTGCGGCGCGCGCATCACGGTGGTCGCGAGCGGCGTGCCGGTCGGCTGGGGCGAGCCCGTGTTCGACAAGCTCGACGCCGACATCGCCGCGGCGATGATGGGCATCAACGCGGTCAAGGGCGTGGAGATCGGCGCCGGCTTCGCGGCCGTGGCGCAGAAGGGCACCGAGCACTCCGACGAGATGACGCCGCAGGGATTCGTCTCCAACCACGCCGGCGGCATCCTCGGCGGCATCTCCACCGGCCAGGACGTCGTCGTGTCGATCGCGGTGAAGCCGACCTCGTCGATCCGCCTCGACCGCCACACGATCGACAAGGCGGGCAACACGGTCGTCGTCAACACGCACGGCCGCCACGATCCCTGTGTGGGCATCCGCGCGACCCCGATCGCCGAAGCGATGCTGGCGATCGTGCTGATGGACCACGCGCTGCGCCACCGGGCGCAGAACGCCGACGTGGCGACGGATACGCCGCGCATCGCGGCGCAGGCGCCGGCGGACGTCGTCGCGAAGCTGCGCGCCGCTCCGGCGCTCGACGATCCCGAGCCCGACGAAGCTTGAAAGTAGGGTCAGACTCGCATTTCCGCGCGAATCGGCGGAAACAGAAAAGTACGGTCAAGCAGGAAAGTAGGGTCAGAAAAGTAGGGTCAGACTCGCATTTCCGCGTGAATCGGCGGAAATGCGAGTCTGACCCTACTTTTCGCGGCGGGTGATGGCGGCGTGCGCCCTGCCGCGCGCAAGCGCGATCGAGACCTCGTCGCCCGGGGCCACCTGCGCAGAATCGGTGACGATGGTCCCGGCTGCGTCGGCGACGATCGCGTAGCCGCGGGCGAGGACCGCCTCGGGGTTGAGGTGCGCGAGGCTTCGAGCCAGCGCGACGACGCGCGTCGCGCGCGCGTCGAGCATTCGCGCTGACGCGCGACCCAGCGCGTCGCGGGCGAGCGTGACGCGCTGCGCGCCCGGCAGCGGCGCGCGCAGCTCGCGCGCCAGGCGGTCGCCGAGCGTGGACAGCGCGCGCACGCGCACCGCATGGCCGCCCGACGCCGCGCGGGCGAGCCGTCCCGCGAGTTCCGCGCAACGCTCCAGCCGGGCGGCGAGGCGCGCGGCGGGGTGGACGAGCCGGCGCGCGGCGTGGTCGACGCGCTGGTTCGCGTTGGCCAGCGCATGCGCGGCCGTGCGCTGCACGCGCCGCGCGAGCTGCGCGCAGCGGTGGCGGTGCTCGGCGATGTCGGGCGCGACCAGCGTGGCAGCGCCGGTCGGCGTCGGCGCGCGCACGTCGGCGACGAAGTCGCAGATCGTGAAGTCGGTCTCGTGGCCGACGCCGGAGACGACCGGCAGCGCGGACTCGTACACCGCGCGGGCGACCGCCTCCTCGTTGAACGCCCACAGGTCCTCGAGCGAGCCGCCGCCGCGGCAGACGACCAGGACGTCGACTTCCGCGCGCTCGTTCGCGGCACGGATCGAGCGCGCGATCTCGCCGGCCGCGTCCTCGCCCTGCACGGCGCACGGGTACACGACCACGCGCAGCCGCGGCCAGCGGCGCGCGAGCGTCGTGAGCACGTCGCGAAGCGCCGCGCCGCGCGGGGAGGTGACGACACCCACGGCGCGCGGGAACGCCGGCAGCGGACGCTTGCGCCCGGGCGCGAGCCAGCCCGCCGCCTCGAGCTTCGCCTTGAGGGCGAGGAAGCGTTCGTAGAGCGCCCCCACGCCGGCGTGGCGGACGACGTCGACGTTGAGCTGGAACTCGCCGCGCGCTTCGTAGAGCGAGGCGAGCGCGCGCACCTCGACGGCCATGCCGTCCTTCAGCGTGAACGGCACGAGTTGCGCCTTGTTGCGCCACAACGTGCACTTGACCTGCGCCGCGGCGTCCTTCAGCGTGAAGTAGACGTGGCCCGAGCCCGCGCGGAAGAGATTCGAGATCTCGCCCGCGACCCAGACGACGCCCAGGTTGCGCTCGAGGACGAGCCGTGCGGAGGCCACCAGCGCGCCAACGGCGAGGACGGGCGGCGCCGGCGCGGCGTCCGCCCGGCCTGTGTGCGGTGCATCGAAGCCGGGTTCCGTCATGGGGCCGCAGTGTTGCACGGATGGCGGAAACGCTCGCGCGGTCGTGCGCCGGGAAAGTGAACAGCAGACATCATTGTCCTGGACGCAGGACCTGGGCAAATGTGCCGGGGTGCTCGAGCGGGCCTCGCGCGCGACGGCGACCTGCCTGCCCGGAGGCGTCCCGGCGTGCGCGTTTAACTCGCTGATCGGGCGTCGTTTTTCGTCGGCGACAAATCGGGCATCGCAGCGTTTTCGCTTGCGATTCCGCAGCTTGGCGCATCGCTTTACAAGATATGCACACCGCTGTCCACAGGTTCTGTGGACAACCGTCGGCGGCGCAGGCCGGCATCCCCTCCGAAAGCAAGCAGGGGCGCGGGATTCGGGGGCATGCGCGCATTGTCAGAGGGGAGCAGCGCATGACGGGGGGGAGCGGGGGGCGTAGAATCGGGCGCAGTCAGGCATTGTTCATGAACAAAACCGCATGGTTGCTGCACCGCAAGAAGGCGGAAGGGTGACGTCTGCGCGCGCCGCGTCCGCGCCGGCGCCGAATTTCGTCCGCAGCATCGTCGCCGAGGACAACCGCACGGGCAAGTACGGCGGGCGCGTGGTCACGCGCTTTCCGCCCGAGCCGAACGGCTACCTCCACTTCGGCCACGCCAAGTCGATCATCCTGAACTTCGGCATCGCCGCCGAGAACGGCGGGCGCTGCCACCTGCGCTTCGACGACACGAACCCGCTCAAGGAGGACGTCGAGTACGAGGACTCGATCGCCGAGGCGGTGCGCTGGCTCGGCTTCGACTGGGGCGAGCACCGCTACCACGCGTCCGACTACTACGACAGGCTCTACGAGTTCGCCGAGTGGTTCATCGCGCAGGGGCTCGCGTACGTCGACAGCCAGTCGGCGGCCGAGCTGCGGGCCACGCGCGGCACGCTGACCGAGCCCGGGCGGCCGAGCCCGTACCGCGAGCGCACGCCCGCGGAGAGCCTCGACCTGTTCCGGCGCATGCGGGCGGGCGAGTTCCCCGACGGCGCGCACGTGCTGCGCCTCAAGATCGACATGGCGAGCCCGAACGTCAACATGCGGGACCCGGCGATCTACCGCATCCGCCACGCCGCGCACCACCGCACCGGCGACAAGTGGTGCGTCTACCCGCTCTACGACTACACGCACTGCATCTCCGACGCGCTCGAGCGCATCACGCACTCGATCTGCACGCTCGAGTTCCAGGACCACCGCCCGCTGTACGACTGGGTGATCGAGAAGCTCGCCGACGGCGGGCTGCTGGAGCGCCCGCTGCCGCAGCAGATCGAGTTCGCGCGCCTCAAGCTCACCTACGTCGTGCTCTCCAAGCGCAAGCTGATCCAGCTGGTCGAGGGAGGGCACGTGGCCGGCTGGGACGACCCGCGCATGCCCACGCTGGTCGGCGCGCGCCGCCGCGGCTACACGCCCGAGGGCTTCCGCCTGCTCGCCGAGCGCACCGGCGTGTCGAAGTCGGACGCATGGATCGACATGAGCGTGCTCGAGGACGCGATGCGCGACGACCTCAACGCCCGCGCCGAGCGTCGCGTGGCGGTGCTCGACCCGATCCGGCTGGTGATCGACAACTACCCGGCGGGAGGCTCGGAGCGGTGCGCGGTGCCCAACCACCCGCAGAGGCCCGAGCTCGGCCGCCGCGAGCTCACTTTCGCGCGCGAGCTGTGGATCGAGCGCGACGACTTCATGGAGTCGCCGCCGAAGGGCTACTTCCGCCTGGCCCCCGGCGCCGAGGTGCGGTTGCGCTACGCCTACATCGTCAGGTGCACGGGATTCGAGAAGGACGCCGCGGGCAACGTCACCGTCGTGCGCTGCACCTACGATCCGGCGACGCGCAGCGGGACCCCGGGGGCCGAAGCGCGCAAGGTCAAGGGCAACATCCACTGGCTTGCCGTCGACGAGGCCGTGCCCGCGGAAGTGCGCCTCTACGACCGTCTGTTCCGCGTGCCGTTCCCCGGCGACCGCAACCCCTGGGGCGATCGCGGCGCCCCGGAGGCCGCCGCCGCGCCGGTGAAGGTCGCCGGCGACGACGACGACGATGCGGAGAGCGCCGAGCGCAACTTCCTCGACGACCTCAACCCCGGGTCGGTGCAGAAGATCACCGCGCAGGTGGAGCCGGCGCTGGCGCAGGCGAGCGCCGAGGCGCGCTACCAGTTCGAGCGCGCCGGCTACTTCGTCGCCGACCGCCACGACCATGCGAGCGGGCGAGCGGTGTTCAACCGCACGGTGACGCTCAAGGACTCCTGGTCGGGCAGGGGTGGCTAGCCGGGCGGGGCAGCGCGACCCGCGCTGCCTCGCGGGGCGCGTGCCCGGACGCCGCCGGGCATTGAATCCGCCGCCGCCGGCCCCACGTGTCCTGGCGCACCGCCGCCCGAACCGGCGGCGGGCGGCGCGCTACACTTGCGCGTCAACTTCCAGCCTGACCCCGGGGCCGTCAGCATGAAACGCATCGTCCTCTTCCTCGCCACCAACCTCGCCGTGCTGGTCGTGCTGTCGGTCGTGCTGCGCGTGTTCGGCCTCGACCGCGCGGTGTACGGCGCCACGGGCCTCAACTACGGGTCGCTGCTCGCTTTCTCGCTGGTCGTCGGCTTCACCGGCGCGATCATCTCGCTGCTGGTGAGCAAGCCGATGGCGAAGTGGTCGACCGGCGCGCGGGTGATCGACCAGCCGCGCGACGAGGTCGAGGCCTGGCTGGTCGCCACGGTCAAGCGCCTCGCCGACCGCGCGAACATCGGCATGCCCGAGGTGGCGATGTACGAAGGCCCGCCCAACGCCTTCGCCACCGGCGCGTTCAAGAACTCGGCGCTGGTCGCGGTCTCCACCGGCCTGCTGCAGACGATGAACAAGGAGGAGGTCGAGGCGGTGCTCGGCCACGAGGTGGCGCACGTCGCCAACGGCGACATGGTGACCATGACGCTGATCCAGGGCGTGGTGAACACGTTCGTCGTGTTCCTGGCGCGCGTGGTCGGCTCGATCGTCGACAAGGTCGTGTTCCGCACCGAGCGCGGCATGGGCCCCGGCTTCTACGTCACGGTCATCGTCTGCGAGATCCTCTTCGGCCTCATCGCCTCGATCATCGTCGCGTGGTTCTCGCGCCAGCGCGAGTTCCGGGCCGACCGGGGCGCCGCGGACTACCTGGGCTCGCCCGCGCCGATGGTCAACGCGCTCAAGCGGCTCGGCGCGGTCGCCGAGGAGGCCTCGCTGCCCGCGGGCATCAAGACGCTCGGCATCACCGACAAGTCGGCAGTCATGGCGCTGTTCTCGACGCACCCGCCGATCGAGCAGCGCATCGCCGCGCTGCAGGGCGCGCGCCAGGGGTAGCGCCCGTGCTCGACCTCTACACGTTCCAGACGTCCAACGGCCAGCGCGCGGCGATCATGCTCGAGGAGTGCGCACTGCCCTTTCGCGTGCACCGCGTCGACCTCACGAAGGGCGAGCAGCGGCAGGAGGCGTTCCTGCGCCTCAACCCCGCGGGCATGATCCCCGTGCTCGTCGACTCCGACGGTCCCGGCGGCGCGCCGCTGGCGATCGCGCAGTCCGGCGCGATCCTGCTCTACCTCGCCGAGAAGGCCGGGAGGCTGCTGCCCGCGGACCCCCGCGCGCGTGCCGAAGCGCTGCAGTGGCTGTTCTTCGCGGTCACCGACTGCGCGGGCGCGTCGGGCGCGGTGTACTACCACTCCGCCGTGGTGCCCGAGAAGTCGCCGGCCAACGTGCAGTGGTACGAGGAGAGGCTGATCGCGCACCTGCGCGTCGCCGACGCGCAGCTCGCCGGCCGCGACGCGCTGGCGGGGGAGTACTCGGTGGCGGACGTGGCGCTGTTCCCGATCGTGGCGCTGCGCCGCAAGCTGGTCGAGCGCGCCGGCGGGATGCCGAACCTCGCGCGCTGGCTCGACGCCGTCGGGCAGCGGCCTGCCGTCGTGCGCGGGCTGGCGGCGGGGAACTGAGTCCGGGCCGGCGTCACTGGGCCCCGCACACGCGATTCGCGGCGAGCGCCTCCGGCGTTGCGGCGAGGATGCTCTCGTTCCAGCCCGGAGGGTATCGCCGCCGCAATGCGCGGCCGCCCCAGAACGAACCGATGCCGCCGAGATAGCAGCCCCCGCCCATGGGGAGCGAGAACTCGTGCTCCTCGTCGAGCTGGAACGATCGCGCGGCGCAGTCGATGCGCATGCGCTGCATGAGCGAGCCCATCGTCGAGTCCCCCTCCGACGGCACGTGGTACGAGAAGCTGAGCAGCAGCCACAGCTCGACCTTCCCGTCGCGTTGGGCGATCGTCGACGGATCGACGTACACCTGGTAGCGCAGGGCGCTGCCCAGGAACTCCCATGCGCGCCCGAGCAGCGACCCGGGAGGAGTGCACGACCCGACTCCGCCTTCCCAGACGCGAAGCACCTCGGCGCCGCCGCTCGACGCCGCCGCCAGCAGCGATGCGCAGAACGCAGCGTGCAGTGCGCCGCGCAGCAGCCTTGCCATCCCTCCCTCCCTTGCGTTGGGGGACGCGCCGCTCGCGGGCACGCGCGCCATCGCGTGCTTGCCACCGGGCGACTCCGACGCCCGCGCCAAGCAAGACGGCCGGGCATCGCTGCCCGGCCGCCCGGATTCCGCGGTTCGCCGCTTGCGCGGCGCGCGACCTACTTCAGCTGCGACGAGACGAGCTTGGTCATCTCGAACATCGAGACCTTCGCCTTGCCGAGGACGGAGCGGAGCTTCTCGTCGGCGTTGATCATGCGGCGGTTGACCGCGTCCTGCAGCTTGTTCTTCTTGATGTAGTCCCAGATCCTCTTGGTGACTTCGGTGCGCGGCAGCGGGTTCGACCCGACGATCGCCGCGAGCGCGGCGGACGGCGTCAACGCCTTCATGAACGCTGCGTTCGGCTTGCGCTTCGCGGCGGGCTTCTTCGCGGCGGCCTTCTTCGCCGGTGCCTTCTTCGTCGCCGCCTTCTTCGCCGGCGCCTTCTTCGTGGCAGGCTTCTTCGCGGCGGGCTTCTTCGCGGCGGGCTTCTTGGCCGGGGCTTTCTTCGCAGCTTTCTTGGCAGTAGCCATTGAATCTCCTTCCTGGATTGGGGTGCGCGTGACGGCAACCGTGCTTTCTGAAGCAGACCCTCCTGTCCGGGGTGCCACCTGCTCCATCGCGTCGGACTATACCCCAATCGCACTCTGGAGAAAGCCCCTCCGCGAGGGTTTTTTCATAGGGGGAAGCCAAGTGTTGCGCGCAAGGCAACGTGATGCGCGCCCTGCGGGCGGCTCGCACCTGCCCCGGGACGAGCCGCGATCGCACGCTAGAATCGCCCCCTGCCCCGCACTCCGCGCAACGATGGCCATGTTCCGCCCGGCAAGGATCCGCACCGCGCACGCCGCGCCGCCGAGCGCGCGCAACGCGCCGGAGCGGAGCCTTGCCGAATACAGGGCGATGACCGTTGCCGCCGCGGGCTGGCGCGACCAGCGGCCCGCTCGGTGAGCCGCTCCAGGGAGTGGTACCCCGACCGGACGCTGGCCGCGCTGATGGCGGTCGGCATCGCCAACCACGTGCTGCTGTCCGGCGCCCGCGTGGCGGTGTCGCTCGATGCGCTGGCGCGCGGCGCGTCTGCCGCGCTGGTGGGCCTGCTGATGGCGCTGTTCGCCCTGCTGCCGATGCTGCTCGCCATCCACGCGGGGCGGCTCGCCGACCGCGCCGGCGTGCGCCGGCCCATGCTCTGGGGTACCGCGGGAGGCATTGCGGCGATGCTGCTGCCGGCAGTGTGGCCGGGACTGCCCGCGCTGTTCGCGGCGTCGCTGCTGGCGGGAGTGTCGTTCATGCTCTTCCAGGTGCCGGCGCAGCGGGCCGTGGGCGACCTCGGGGAGGCGGACGAGCGCGCCGCCAACTACAGCTGGTACGCGCTGGGCTTCTCGGTGTCGGGGTTCGCGGGCCCGCTGATCGCGGGCTTCGCCATCGACCACCTGGGGTTCCGCGCGGCCTTCGCGCTGCTCGCGGTGCTGCCCGCTCTCGCGCTCGCCGCGCTCGCGCGACGCCTGGTGCGCCTGCCCGCGCCCCGCGCGCACGACGAGGAGGCCCGGCCGACGGGCATGTTCGACCTCCTGCGCCATCCGGTGCTGCGCCGCCTGTTCGCGCTGAACGCGCTGTTCGCGCTCGGCTGGGACCTCCACACGGTGTTCATTCCGATCTACGGCACGCGCATCGGGCTCGCGGCCTCCGAGATCGGCGCGATCCTCGCGGCGTTCGCGGCGGCGACGTTCGTGGTCCGCCTGGCCGTGCCGTGGTTCGGCGCCGGGTGGGCGCCGATGGGCGTCCTGCGCGTCGCCCTGTTCGTCGCGGCCGCGGTCTATCTCGCGCTCCCGTTCACCGCGAGCACGCTCGCGCTGGCCGCGCTCTCCTTCGTCCTCGGGCTGGGGCTCGGCATCGGCCAGCCCGTCGTGATGTCGCAGCTCCACGAGCACGCGCCGCCCGGCCGCGTCGGCGAGACGGTGGGACTGCGCATGTCGCTGATCCAGACAATGGCGGTGAGCGTCCCGCTGGTGTTCGGCGCGCTCGGCACCACCGTGGGGCTGGTGCCCGTCTTCGCTTCGGTGGGCGTCTTCCTCGGCCTGGGCGGCATCGCGGCGAGGAGGCGCTGAACGGCGCCGCGCGGCGGCGGCCTCAGCGCTGCTTCAGCCGGTCGCGGAACGACTTGCGGAACTTCGCGAGCTTCGGCGCGACGACGTACATGCAGTACGGCTGCGCGGGATTGCGCTCGAAGTAGTCCTGGTGGTGGCCCTCGGCCGGGTAGAACGGCGCGTCGCCGGCGATCTCGGTGACGATCGGCGCGCCGAACGCGCGCGCGTCCTCGAGCTCGCGCACCACGCGCAGCGCGGCCTCGCGCTGCGCCGGCGTGCGGCAGAAGATCGCCGAGCGGTACTGCGTGCCGACGTCGTTGCCCTGCCGGTCCCGCGTCGTCGGGTCGTGGATGGCGAAGAACACGCGCAGCAGGTCGTCGAAGGGAAGGCGCGCGGGGTCGAAGGTCACGCGCACGACCTCCGCGTGCCCCGTTCGGCCTGTGCACACCGCCTCGTAGCTCGGGCCGGCGACCTGGCCTCCCGCGTAGCCCGACGCGACCCCGATCACGCCTTCGAGGTCCCGGAACACGGCGTCGAGGCACCAGAAGCAGCCCCCGCCGAGCACTGCAGTCTCCGTCGTTCCCGTCCCGCCCATCGCCGCCTGCCTCCTTCGCACGCCGGTGCGGACGTCAGTCGCGGCCCGCTAGCGCACCTTACACCGGGAGGGGGCGCCCGACACGCCGGTGCGATAATCACCGGCCCACGCGACCCGTCCCCGGCAGGGAATCCCTGCGTGACCTCACGGCGCGCGCCGCCTCGCATGAAGAACTGTCCGCAAGCCGCCACGTGCAGTTCGCTCGGCTGCCCTTCGGGGCGCGCTTCCGCGGGTTGCGCAGCGATTCCCTGACCCCTTGGCCGCTCCCGTCGCGTTCGTCGCCGGCGTGATCCGCCGCCTGTCCGGCGTCGGGCTCGCACGGACCGCCGCTGCGCTGTCGTTCACGACGATCCTCGGCCTCGTGCCGCTGATGACGGTCGCGCTCGTGTACGTCGCGCGCTACCCGCTGTTCGAGCGCTGGATCTCGTCGCTCGAGCGCTTCCTCGTGCGTCACCTGATCCCCGGCGCCGGCGTGGCCGTCCGCCCCCATCTCGAGGAGTTCACGGCGCGCGCCGCCGAGCTCCAGGGCGTGAGCATCGCGCTGGTCGTGGTCACGGCGGTGATGGCGATCGCCACCGTCGAGCGCGAGATCAACGCGATCTGGGGCATCGAGCGGCGCTTCTCGCGACTGCGGCGTGCCGCCGTCGTGGCGCTCGGCGCGATCCTCGGCCCGCTGTCGATCGGCGCGGCCGTCTGGTCGGTCAACTGGCTGCTCGAGCGCTCGCTCGCCGCGGCGCCGTTCGTCGAGCCGGCGGTGTCGCTCCTGCGCGGCCCGCTGTCGATCGGGCTGGCGACGGTCCTGTTCGCGATCCTCTACACGGTGCTGCCCGCGCGCCGCGTGCCGATCGGCGCGAGCGTCGCGGGCGGGCTCGCCGCCGCGCTGCTGTTCGAGGCCGCCAAGTTCGGCTTCGTGCTCTACGTGGCCCACGTGCCGACCTACGAGCACGTCTACGGCGCGCTGGCCGCGCTGCCGCTGTTCCTGGTCTGGATCTTCGTGTCCTGGGCGATCGTGCTCGCCGGGGCAGCGATCGCGGCGACGCTCGCGGAGGGCCCGCCGCGGCGGCGCGCCAGACGGTAGGCGAGGCCCGACGGGCTCGCCTTGCCCGCAAGGCGCCCTTGAGGCACCATTCGCGCGGGCTTTTCCGCTATCGGAGCGCAATTCACGTGTGGTCCATCATCCAGGCCGCCGGCTGGCCGATCTGGCCGCTGATCGTGGCGTCGATCGTCGCGCTGGCGCTGATCCTCGAGCGCCTGTGGACGCTGCGCCAGAGCGTCGTCGCGCCCGCGAACATGGTCGACCAGGTGCTTGCCGAGTTCCGCCAGGCGGGCGCGACCCCTGAGCTGCTGCAGAGGACCGCGGCACGCGGCCCGCTGGGGCGCATCCTCGCCGCCGGGCTCGCCAACGTGAAGGCGCCGCGGCCGGTGATGAAGGAGGCGATCGAGGAGGTCGGCCGGGTGGTGACGCACGAACTCGACCGCTTCCTCACCACGCTGGGCACCATCGCCGCCGCGGCACCGCTGCTCGGCCTGCTGGGCACCGTCGTCGGGATGATCGAGATCTTCGGTTCGCAGTCCGCGTCCGGCAGCAACCCGATCCAGCTCGCCCACGGCATCTCGATCGCGCTGTACAACACGGCGATGGGCATCATCGTCGCGATCCCCGCGCTCATGTTCTACCGCCACTTCCGCGCCAAGGTCGACGCGCTGGTGATCGAGATGGAGCAGCAGGCGATCAAGCTGGTGGACTTCGCCCACGGCGAGCGCAAGTGATGCAACGACCCCCACGCTCACTGCGTTCGCCGCCCCGGGGGGCCGGTCAGCAGCCCGGGGCGGCCCTGCGCCACTGACATGAACCTGCGCCGCAACGCCTCGCGGGAGGAGCCGGAGATCAACTTCATCCCGCTGATCGACGTGCTGCTCGTCATCCTGATCTTCCTCATGGTGACGACGACCTACCAGCGCGTGAAGGAGCTGTCGATCACGCTGCCCGAGGCGGAGGCCGACCAGGCGAAGCAGCGGCCGAAGGAAGTCAACGTCGGCATCGACGCGCAGGGCCGCTACGTGATCGACCGCGGCGTCTTCACGTTCACCTCGGTCCCCGCGATGGCGGACCAGCTGCGGCGCGCGGCGGGCGATGCGAAGGACCCGATCATCGTGATCAACGCCGACGCCAATGCCACGCACCAGTCGGTGATCCACGTGATGGAGGCCGCGCGTGCCGCCGGCCTCGTCCACATCACGTTCGCGACGCAGGCGCCCGCGACGCCGGGAAAGTAGGGCGCCGCGCGGCGCGCAGTCCAGTGGGCATCCACGACCGGCTGCTCGCCGCCTGGTACGCGCCGCGCGTCACGCCCCTCGCGGCCGCGCTGGCGCCGCTGTCGTGGCTATTCCGTGCGCTCGTCGCGCTGCGGCGCTTCCTCTACCGCGCTGGCGTCATGCGCCCGCAGCGGGTTCCCGTCCCGGTCGTCGTGGTGGGCAACGTCACCGCCGGCGGCGCCGGCAAGACGCCGCTGGTCATCGCCCTCGCGCACGCGCTCGCCGCGGCCGGACGCCATCCGGGGCTGGTGAGCCGGGGCTACGGCGGTTCGCCGGATGGCGCGCGCGAGGTGAGAACGGGCGACGAGGCGGCCGTCGTCGGCGACGAGCCGCTGCTGCTGGCCGCGAGCGGTCACCCGACGTTCGTCGGTCGCGACCGGGCCGCGGCGGCGCGCGCGCTCCTCGCCGCGCACCCCGCGTGCGACGTCGTCGTGTGCGACGACGGCCTGCAGCACTACGCGCTCGCGCGCGACGTCGAGATCGCGGTCGTCGACGGCTCGCGCGGCCTCGGCAACGGCATGCTGCTGCCCGCGGGCCCGCTGCGCGAGCCTGCCGCGCGCCTGGACGAGGTCGACGCCGTCGTGCGGCTGGTCGACGCGTCGGCCGCGCGCGCACCGGCGCCGCACGGCGCGCGCGACACCGCGATGACGCACGAGGCGGCCGGCTGGCGCAACCTCGCGGACCCGCACAGGGCGGTCGACCCGGCGGCGTGGCGGGGCCGGCGCGTGCACGCGGTCGCCGGCATCGGCAACCCGCGGCGCTTCTTCGCGCTGCTCGCGAGCCTCGGCGTGGACGCGGTGCCGCACGCGTTTCCCGACCACCACCGCTTCGTGCCGGCGGATCTCGCCCTTCCCGGCGCCGAGGTCGTCGTGATGACCGCGAAGGACGCGGTAAAATGCGCTGCCTTCGCGGACGAGCGCTGCCACGCGCTCGACATCCGGGCCAGGATCGACCCCGCGCTGGCCGCGCTCGTGCTGGAAAGACTCGATGGACGCCAAGCTGCTTGAAATCCTCGTCTGCCCGGTCACCAAGGGCCCGCTGGTCTTCGATCGGGAGCGCGGGGAGCTCGTCAGCGCGTCGGCGCGCCTCGCCTACCCGATCCGCGACGGCATCCCGGTGCTGCTGGAGGACGAGGCGCGCAAGCTGACCCCCGAGGAAGCCGAAGCGTTGCGCAAGTAGGGTGCGCGATGTTCACGGTCCTCATTCCGGCGCGGCACGCGTCCACGCGCCTGCCCGGCAAGCCGCTCGCCGACATCGCGGGCAAGCCGATGGTGGTGCGCGTGGCCGAGAACGCGAAACGCAGCCGCGCGGCGCGGGTGGTGATCGCCACCGACGACGCGCGCATCGAGGCCGCCGCGCGCGCGCACGGCGTCGAGGCGGTGCTCACCCGCGACGACCATCCGACCGGCACCGACCGGCTCGCCGAGGCGGCCGCGCTGCTCGGCCTTCCGCGCGAGGCGATCGTCGTCAACGTGCAGGGCGACGAGCCGCTGCTGGCGCCCGCGCTGATCGACCGCACCGCCCAGCTGCTCGCGTCGCGGCCGGACGCCGCCATTGCCACCGCCTGCCACGCGATCGACGACGTCGAGGAGGCGTTCAATCCGAACGTGGTGAAAGTCGTTCTCGACGCGCGGCGCAACGCCCTGTACTTCAGCCGCGCGACGATTCCCTGGGCGCGCGACGCCTACGCGGCGGGCCGGCCCGTCGCGCTGCCCGCCGGCCTTCCGGTCTACCGGCACTATGGCCTGTACGCGTATCGCGTCGACTTCCTGCTGCGCTTCCCGACGCTGCCCCCGGCGCCGATCGAGCGCTGCGAGGCGCTCGAGCAGCTGCGCGCGATGTGGCACGGTGAGCGCATCGTCGTCGAGGTGACGCAAGGCACGCCCGCGCCCGGCGTCGACACGCCCGAGGACCTCGAGCGCGTCCGCGCGCTCTACGCCGCGGGGCGCGTTTGACCCGGCGCGAGCGCAGCGGCGAGAATCCGACGCGGGCCGACCGCCACTCCCGGAGCTGAAACCATGCGACTCATCCTCCTCGGTCCCCCGGGCGCCGGCAAGGGCACGCAGGCCGCCTACGTCACCGAGGCGTTCGGCATCCCGCAGATCTCCACCGGCGACATGCTGCGCACCGCGATCGCGGCGGGCACGACGGTCGGGGCGGCGGTGAAGAAGGTGATGGACGCCGGTGCGCTGGTGTCCGACGACGTCATCGTCGCGCTGGTCAAGGAGCGGCTGAAGGCACCCGACTGCGCGAAGGGCTACCTGTTCGACGGCTTTCCGCGCACGATCCCGCAGGCGCAGGCGATGCGCGACGCCGGCGTGCCCATCGAGTACCTGCTGGAGATCGACGTCCCGCGCGAGGCGATCATCGAGCGCATGGGCGGGCGGCGCGTGCACCTCGCCTCCGGGCGCACGTACCACGTCAAGTACAACCCGCCGAAGGTTCCCGGCAAGGACGACCTGACCGGCGAGGACCTCGTGCAGCGCGACGACGACCGCGAGGCGACCGTGGTGAAGCGCCTCGACGTCTACGAGGCTCAGACGCGCCCGCTGATCGAGTACTACGCGCAATGGGCCGCGCGCGGCGACCCGCGCGCGCCGAAGCACCTGCGCGTGGACGGGCGGGGCGGCGTCGAGGCCGTGCGCGACGCCTGCCTCGCTGCGCTGCGGGGGGCCTCCGCCGCGCGATGACCGCGGCGCCGCAGGTCTCGGTCGTCGTCCGCAGCATGGCGCGGCCGACGCTGCAAGCGGCGCTGGCGTCGATCGCGCAGCAGCAGGACGTGACGGCCGAGGTGGTGCTCGTCGCCGCCTGCGGGCCAGCGCATCCCGAGCCGGACGCGGCGTGCGGCCCGCACGCGCTGCGCTTCGTGGCGTCCGGCCGGCGCCTGGCGCGCCCCGCCGCGGCCAACGCCGGGCTCGACGCTGCGCGCGGCGAGTGGGTCACGTTCCTCGACGACGACGACGTCTTCCTGCCCGACCACCTCGCCGGGCTGCTTGCCGCCGCGCGCCAGGCGCCTCAGGCTCGGGTCGTCACCTCCTACGCGAAGGGCGTGTTCGCCGGTGGCCGTGTCGAGTGGTTCGGCCAGCCGTTCTCGCTCGCGCAGCTCTACGAGCGCAACTTCATCCACCTGTCCGCCGCGATCTTCGATCGCAGGCTCGCCGGCGGGGGCTGCCGCTTCGACGAGTCGCTCGCGATCCTCGAGGACTGGGACTTCATGCTGCAGCTCGCGCAGCGCGCGCAGTTCCACTTCGTTCCCCTGGGCTCGTTCCAGTGGAACGCCGACGCGGGCGACTCGGGCGCCGCGGGCGGCGCGAACCACGATCCGGCGAAGTTCGCCGACCATCGCGAGCGGATCTACGCGAAGTGGGGACCCGCGCACGACGCCCTCGTGGGACGCACTGGGCCGCTGCTCGAGCGCGCCGCCGGGCTCGCGCAGTCCGGCAATCTCGCCGCCGCCGACGCGCTGTGCCGCGAGGTCCTCGACGTGAGCGCCAACGACCCTTGGGCGCTGTCGCTCCGGGCAATGCTGCTGCGGCGGGCCGGCCGGCTCGCCGCCGCCCGCGACGTGCAGGCGCTCGCCGCCGCCGTGCGGCCACAGGATGCGAGCTTCGTCTACAATCTGGCGTTGATCGACCGCGAGTCGGGCGACGTTGATGCCGCGCGCCGCGATGCCCGCAAGGCGCTGGCGCTCGACCCGGAGTTCGCGGCGGCACGAGCGCTCCTCGCGGAGCTCGGCTGAGACATCGCCGTCGCGCACTCTGCGGGCCGGGTGCGCATTGCTGTTCCCCTGTTGCTTGCCAATCACTGCCGACACCTGAAGTGCTCAACGCCTTCTACGCCCAATCCGGCGGCGTCACCGCCGTCATCAACGCCTCCGCCGCCGGCGTCATCGAGACCGCGCGCGCGCACCGTGGCCGCATCGGCAAGGTCTACGCCGGCCGCAACGGCATCATCGGCGCGCTGACCGAGGACCTGATCGACACCTCGAAGGAGCCCGCGCGCGCGATCGCGCAGCTGCGCTACACGCCGGCCGGCGCGTTCGGCTCGTGCCGCTACAAGCTGAAGAGCCTCGAGCAGTCGCGCGCGCAGTACGAGCGCCTGATCGAGGTGTTCCGCGCCCACGACATCGGCTACTTCTTCTACAACGGCGGCAACGACTCGGCCGACACCTGCCTCAAGGTGTCGCAGATCGCGGAGAAGCTGGGCTACCCGCTGTGCGCGGTCCACGTGCCCAAGACCGTCGACAACGACCTCGCCGTCACCGACAACTGCCCCGGCTTCGGCTCGGTGGCGAAGTACGTCGCGGTGTCGATGCGCGAGGCGGCGTTCGACGTCGCGTCGATGGCGAAGACCTCGACGAAGGTGTTCGTGATGGAGGTGATGGGCCGCCACGCCGGCTGGATCACCGCGGCCGTCGGCATGGCCGAGGACGCGGCCACGCCGATCCCGCTGGTGCTGCTGTTCCCCGAGGTGGCCTTCGACGAGGCGCGCTTCCTCGCCGCCGTCGACGAGCGCACGAAGCGGTTCGGCTACTGCTGCGTGGGCGTCTCCGAGGGGCTCAAGGACGCGGCGGGCAAGCTGATGGCCGAGGCGGGCACGCGCGACGCGTTCGGCCACGCGCAGTTGGGCGGCGTCGGCCCGCTGATCGCGTCGCTGGTCAAGGACAAGCTCGGCTACAAGTACCACTGGGCGGTCGCCGACTACCTGCAGCGCGCGGCGCGCCACGTCGCCTCGCGCACCGACGTCGAGCAGAGCTACGCGGTGGGCAAGGCCGCCGTCGAGTACGCGCTCGCCGGGAAGAACGCGGTGATGGCGGCGATCACGCGCGTCTCGGACAGGCCCTACCGCTGGAAGATCACCGCCGCGCCGCTCGAGAAGGTCGCCAACGTGGAGAAGATGCTGCCAGCCGACTTCATCGCGAAGGACGGCTACGGCATCACCGGCAAGGCGCGCGCCTACCTCGCGCCGCTGATCCGCGGCGAGGATCCGCCGCCGTTCCGCGACGGCCTGCCGCAGTACGTGCGCCTGAAGAACGTCCCCGTGCGAAAGAAGCTCGCGCCGTTCGAGGCGTAGCGGTCTAGAGCCCCAGCCAGGCGATCGACGCCGTCTCCACCGCGGGGTCGGGCGTCTGGAAGCCCTTGTAACCCGAGGGCGCGAGCGCCTTGCGGCCCGCGTCGCTGTTTCCCAGCGCGAGCAGCGTTTCGCGGATGCGCTCCACGTCGTCGGCCGGCAGCTTCGTCGAGACGATGATCTGCTTGATCGGTACCGGCTTCGACTTGACCAGCACCTTGCCGCCCTTGTCGGTCCAGCTCTTCACCACCGCGCGCGCCGCCGTGGCGCCGACGTCGGCGAAGCCGTTGTCGATGTAGAACGGCACCGCGTCCTGGTAGCGCGTCGTGCGCACCACGAGGTCCTTCGCGCCGAACTTCTCGCCGCGCAGCATCGCGCGGACCATGACGGCGGTGATCGAGTCGGGGTCGGGCGTCACCAGCGTGCGCCCGCGGACGTCGGCGAACGTCTTCATCGGCGCGTCGGCCTTCGCCAGGATCGACACCGTGTAGTCGGTGAAGGCGCTGGTCCACGCCACGGTGCGGTAGCGGCCCGCCTTGACCTCGGCGAGCGCGACGTGCGCCGGGTGCACGAAGGCGATGTCGTACTCCTGCTTGCCGAGGCCGGCGCGCGCGTCGTCGTAGGCCGGCACCAGGACGACCTTGACCTCGCGGCGCAGCGCCTTGCCGAGCGCGTCGGCGATCGGCTCGAACTTCTCGCGGATCTCCTTGGGCGTGGCCTGGTAGGTCACGCCCTCGGTGACCGCGAAGAGCAGCTGGGCAGCCGCGACGCCCGGAAGCGTCGCGGCCAGGAGAAGCGCGAAGAACGTGCGTCGCATGGCGGGTGTCCCCTTGGCGGCGGCCGCAACCCGTCCCTCGGGACGGCACGACCGACGCAGCGGCCACGCACGAGCCGTGCCAAGCCGCGGTCGCTCGCAGGCGCCCGTGCCGGGCAGGGGCCGGCGGCCGGTCTGCCCGGTGCCGGCGGACGGGGCTGCCGCGCCGCGTTCGGAAGCGACGCTTCCGGCGCAGCGGCCGCCTCCCGGCCGGGGGCGCTATCGACGCGGAACCCCGCAGACTGGCAAAATAGAGCGTTTGCCCGGGCGGGCCGGTTTTCCGGCCGGCCGGGGTTTCGGGGGATTCGCAGGGAGGCAGCCTCGGGCAGGGCTTGACGGACGCGCACGCGTCCGGAGGGCGGCTTCGCAGGGGTCGCCGGCGCCCGCAGCACGAGAAGGCGCCGCGACGCGGCCGACCGCGCACACACTGGGAGAAGCAGTCATGACCGTTTCCGCAGGGCTCGTCTTCGCGCTCGCCTGCGCGATCCTAGCGATCGCGTACGGCGCCTGGTCGATCGGCTGGATCATGGCCAAGCCGGCCGGCAACCCGCGCATGCAGGAGATCGCCGCGGCCGTGCAGGCCGGCGCCAAGGCCTACCTCAACCGCCAGTACACGACGATCGGCGTCGTCGGCGCGATCCTGTTCGTGATCATCGGCGTGTTCCTCGGCTGGGCGACCGCCGCGGGCTTCGCGCTGGGCGCGATCCTGTCCGGGCTCGCCGGCTACATCGGCATGAACGTGTCGGTGCGCTCCAACGTGCGCACGGCCGAGGCCGCGCGCACCGGCCTCAACGAGGCGCTCGCGGTCGCCTTCCGCGGCGGCGCGATCACCGGCATGCTGGTGGTCGGCCTGGGCCTGCTCGGCGTGGCGGGCTTCTACTGGTTCCTCGTCGGCGCGGCGAAGTGGGCGCCGAACCTCATGCAGGAAGGGCTGCACCACGCGATCCAGCCGCTCGTCGGCCTCGCGTTCGGCGGCTCGCTCATCTCGATCTTCGCGCGGCTGGGCGGCGGCATCTTCACCAAGGGTGCGGACGTCGGCGCCGACCTCGTCGGCAAGGTCGAGGCCGGCATTCCGGAGGACGACCCGCGCAACCCGGCGGTGATCGCCGACAACGTGGGCGACAACGTCGGCGACTGCGCCGGCATGGCGGCGGACCTGTTCGAGACCTACGCGGTGACGATCATCGCGACGATGCTGCTCGGCGCGCTGATGCTGCCGTCGTTCGCCGAGGCCGCGGTGACGTACCCGCTGGTGCTCGGCGGCTTCTCGATCATCGCCTCGATCGTCGGCTGCTTCTTCGTCAAGGCGGTGCCCGGCGGCAAGATCATGAACGCCCTCTACAAGGGGCTGATCGTCGCCGGAGCGATCTCCGCCGTCGGCTTCTGGTTCATCACGCAGTGGATGATGGGCGGCGTGGCGGCCGCCGACGCGTCGCTGACGCCGCTCCGCCTGTTCGGCGCGGCGATGGTCGGCCTCGTGCTGACCGCGGCCATGGTCGTCATCACCGAGTACTACACCGGCACCGACTTCAAGCCGGTCAAGCACATCGCGCAGGCGTCGACCACGGGCCACGGCACCAACATCATCGCCGGACTGGGCGTGTCGATGCGCGCCACCGCGTGGCCGGTGATCGCCGTGTGCGTGGCGATCTTCGTCTCGTACTGGCTCGCGGGCCTGTACGGCATCGCGATCGCGGCGACCGCCATGCTGTCGATGGCCGGCATCATCGTCGCGCTCGACGCCTACGGCCCGATCACCGACAACGCGGGCGGCATCGCCGAGATGGCCGACTTGCCCGACTCGGTGCGCGCGATCACCGACCCGCTCGACGCGGTCGGCAACACGACGAAGGCGGTGACCAAGGGCTACGCGATCGGCTCGGCGGGGCTCGCCGCGCTGGTGCTGTTCGCCGACTACACGCACGCGCTGGAGTCGGAGAACCTCGCCACGACGTTCGACCTGTCGAACCACATGGTGATCATCGGGCTGTTCATCGGCGGGCTGATCCCCTACCTGTTCGGCGCGATGGCGATGGAGGCGGTCGGCCGCGCGGCGGGCTCGGTGGTCGTCGAGGTGCGCCGGCAGTTCCGCGAGATCAAGGGCATCATGGAAGGGACGGCGAAGCCGGAGTACGGCGTCGCGGTCGACATGCTGACCAAGGCGGCGATCAAGGAGATGATCGTCCCGTCGCTGCTGCCTGTGCTCGTGCCGGTCGTCGTCGGGCTGGTGCTGGGTCCGCAGGCGCTCGGCGGCCTGCTGATGGGCACGATCATCACCGGCATCTTCGTCGCGATCTCGATGACGACCGGCGGCGGTGCCTGGGACAACGCGAAGAAGTACATCGAGGACGGCAACTTCGGCGGCAAGGGCTCGGACGCCCACAAGGCCGCCGTGACCGGCGACACCGTGGGCGACCCGTACAAGGACACGGCCGGCCCGGCGGTGAACCCGCTGATCAAGATCATCAACATCGTCGCGCTGATGATCGTGCCGCTGCTCGCGCTGAACGCGCCGAAGCCCGCGGTCTCCGCGCCGACCCCGCCGAAGGCGGCCGCTGCGGCGCCGGCGCCTGCGACGGCCCCGGCCGCGACCCCGGTGCCCGCCGTGGTCGCCGCCGCGCCGGCTGCCGCAGGCGACGCGGTGAAGATCTACTTCGACACGGGGAAGGCCGACCTCCCCGCCGACGCCAAGGCGAAGCTGGATGCGATCGCCGCCAAGGCGAAGGCGGGCGGCAAGGTCGTGATCTCCGGCTTCCACGACGCGACGGGCAACCTCGAGCAGAACCAGGAGCTCGCGAAGAAGCGCGCGTTCGCCGTGCGCGACGCGATCAAGGCCGCCGCCGGCATCGGCGACGACCGCTTCGACATGAAGAAGCCCGAAGTCACGCAGGGCAGCGGCGACAACGCCGAAGCGCGCCGGGTCGAGGTGCGCGCGATGTAGCTGGAGCGTAGCGCCGCCGGCCGGCGGCGCGGCGCGGGGAAGGGCGGCCTGTGGCCGCCCTTTTTCATCGCCGGCGGGCTGGGCGAGCCTGCCGAAAACGCTTGACTGGCACCGGGGTCGTGGTGGATAAACGCGGGTCACCCACAACCCCCGGGAGTGCCCAGATGAAGGGTCAGGCGCGCAACTTCTTCACGCTCGCGGTCCTCTATTTCCTCTTCGGCATCGCCGTCGGGCTCTACATGGCGATCTCGGGCAACCACGGCCAGCGCGTGTCGCACGCGCACATCATGCTGGCAGGGTGGGTCACCTCGGCGCTGTTCGCGTTCTTCTATCACCTCTACCCGGCAATCGGGGCGGGCGCGATCGCGAGGGTCCACTTCTGGCTGCACGCTGCGAGTTCGGTCGTGATGCTCGTCTCGCTGCTGCTGCTCTACGGCGGGAATCCGGCTTTCGAGCCGGGGGCTGCGGGCGGCTCGCTGGTGTTCGGCGCGAGCGTGCTGCTGTTCGCGTTCGTGGCGCTGCCCGCGATCTGGAAGGAGTAGCTGCGCGGCGCGGGTAGAATCGCCGGAAGGCCCGGCTCGACCGCGCGGCCGAGGTTCGCCGCGGCGACCGCCGGGCGCGCGCGGATCGGGCCGGCGCATCGGAGCGCGCACGATGGACGTCCGCATCGCCGGCACCGGCATGGTGCCCTTTCGCAAGCCGGGCGCGTCGCCCGCCTACGACGAGCTCGCGCGCGGCGCGGTCGAGTCCGCGCTCGCCGACGCGGGCGTCGACTACCGCGACGTGCAGCAGGCGTATGCGGGCTTCGTCTACGGCGACTCCACCGCGGGGCAGCACGCGCTCTACTCGGCCGGCATGACCGGCATCCCGGTCGTCAACGTCAACAACAACTGCTCGACGGGCTCGACGGCCCTGTGGCTCGCGCGGCAGGCCGTCGCGGGCGGGGCGGCCGACTGCGTGCTCGCCCTGGGGTTCGAGCAGATGAAGCCGGGCGCGATCGGCGCGGTGTTCGGCGACCGGCCCTCGCCGTTCGCCCGCTTCGACGCGGCGTGCGCGACGCTCGCCGCCGACGCCGGCGACGTCCCGCTCGCGCTGCGCTACTTCGGCGGCGCGGGCCGCGAGCACATGCAGCGCTACGGGACGAAGCTCGCGACGTTCGCGAGGATCCGCGCGAAGGCGAGCCGCCACGCCGAGCACAACCCGAACGCGATCTTCCGCCGGGTCGTGAGCGCCGAGGAGGTGCTCGCCGACGTTCCCGTGTGGCCCGGCGTGATGACGCGGATGATGGCGTGCCCGCCGACCTGCGGGGCGGCCGCCGCGATCGTCGTGTCCGACGCCTACGCCGCGCGCCGGGGCCTGAGGCGCGACGTGCGCATCCGCGCGCAGGCGATGACGACGGACACGCCGTCGACGTTCGACTCCGGATCGATGATGCGGCTCGTCGGCTACGACATGGCGCGCGCCGCCGCGACGCAGGCCTACGAGGCGGCCGGTGTCGCGCCCGGCGACGTCGACGTCTGCGAGCTGCACGACTGCTTCGCGCACAACGAGCTGATCAGCTACGAGGCGCTGGGGCTGTGCCCCGAGGGAGGCGCCGAAGCCTTCGTGGAGGCCGGGGACAACACCTACGGCGGGCGCGTGGTGACCAACCCGTCCGGGGGCCTGCTGTCGAAGGGGCACCCGCTCGGCGCGACCGGGCTCGCGCAGTGCCACGAGCTCGTGGCCCAGCTGCGCGGCGCGTGCGGCCCGCGGCAGGTCGCGGGAGCGCGCCTCGCGCTGCAGCACAACCTCGGCCTCGGCGGAGCGTGCGTGGTCACGCTCTACGAGCGCGTCTAGGCGCGCCCGCCGCCGCGGCGCGAGAGACTGGGACCTTGAGCCCGTTCCTCGCCGGCGTCACGTGGCTGCTCGTGTTCCAGAGCCTGGGCGAGGCGCTGGTGCGCCTCGCAGGGCTGCCGCTGCCCGGGCCCGTCGCCGGCATGGCGCTGCTGCTCGGCGTGCTGCTGGCGCGCGGAGGCGTGCCCGAGGCCTTCGCGGCGGCCGCCGACGCGCTCGCGCGGCACCTCTCGCTGCTCTTCGTTCCCGCCGGCGTCGGCGTGATGCTCTACGCGCGACAGCTCGCGGACGAGTGGGTGCCGATCGTCGTTGCCCTCGTCGTGAGCACAGTGCTCGCGATCGCCGTGGCGGCACTCGTGTTCGCCCGGCTCGCGAAACGCGGGCGCGGCGGAAGCGAATCATGAACGCCGCTCCCCCGGGGGGCGGCGCTGCGGCGAATGCCGCAAGCGTGGGGGGGCGATGACCGAGCCGTTCTTCGCGCTGTGGGTCTACCTCGCGGCCACGCCGCTCGCGGGGCTGACGCTGACGCTCGTCGCGTACGGCGCCGGCTACGCGCTGTACGCGCGCTCGCGCTTCCACCCGCTCGCCAACCCGGTACCGATCGCTGTCGCGATCGTCGTCGCCGCGCTGGCCGCAACCAGGACCCCGTATGCTGCGTACTTCGACGGCGCGCAGTTCGTGCACTTCCTGCTCGGCCCCGCCGTCGTGGGGCTCGCGGTGCCGCTCGCCCGCGAGTGGCCGCGCGTGAAGCGGTTGGCGTGGCCGATCGCCGCGGCCCTGGCGGCGGGCTCGGTCGTCGCATCGGCCAGCGCCGTGGTCATCGCGTGGGCGCTGGGCGCCTCGCCTCAGACCATCGCGTCGATCGCGCCGAAGTCGGTCACGGCGCCGATCGCCATGGGCATCGCCGAGTCGCTCGGCGGGCTTCCCGCGCTGGCGGCCGTGTTCGCCGTGACCACGGGCGTCCTGGGCGCGGTCGTCGCGCGCTTCGTGCTCGACGCGCTGCGCATCGAGAGCTGGGCGGCGCGCGGCTTCGCGCTCGGGCTGGCCGCGCACGGCATCGGCACGGCGCGGGCATTCCAGGTCCACGCCGAGGCCGGCGCCTTCGCCGGACTCGCCTTCGGATTGCACGGGCTCGTGGCCGCGCTGCTTCTACCGGCGGTGCTCCTGCTGTTACGATCGCTCCATTGATCGCGGGGGAGCATCGCGCATGACTCGAATGGACGAGGAATCCACCGGGCGCGACCGGCAGGGCGGGATGGCCCTAGGCTTGCAGGGCATGAGCAAAGGCTACGCCGCCCCGGCGTGGCCGCGGGCGTCGCATCGCGCGCGCGCGCCGGCGGTGCTCGACGCGCTCGCGGGGTCGATGCTGGTGCAGTTCGTGCGCGAGCCCGCGCTGGTCGGCGGCGTGGTGCCCTCGTCGAACGTGCTCGCGCGCGCCATGTCGCGGCAGGCGCGCGGGTACCCCGCCGTCATCGAGTTGGGCGCCGGGACCGGGGCGGTGACGCGCTGCCTCGTCGCCGAGCATGCCGAGGCGGTCCTCACGGTCATCGAGCGCGAGCCGCTGCTGGCGCGCCGCATCGCCACCTCCTTCCCGCGGGCCAGGGTGCGCATCGGCTGCGTGCACGAGCGCGTCGACGACCTCCTGGCACAGCCGGCCCGCGCAGTCGCGGTGTCGTCGCTGCCGTTCCGCAGCCTGCCTGGCAACGTCGCGGCGACGACGATCGCGGCGATCGAGCGCTTCCTGCTCGACCACCCCGAGCGCCGCCTGGTCCAGTACAGCTACGGACTGCGGGCGCCGTTCGCGTTTCGCGACGCGCGCCTCGCGTGGCGTCGCGTCGAGCGGGTGTGGCGCAATGTCCCGCCGGCGATCGTCTGGGTGGCGGGGTCGCGTCTGCTGTGAGCGCGCCGGG